>JBIIOU010000015.1:0-22976 GCA_044336815.1 Candidatus Nanopelagicales bacterium
ATCGAAGGTGCGATCGTTGGTAGGGCGCTGTATGACGGTGCATTTACTTTGGCCGAAGCCATTGCAGCGATTGAGCCAAGATTTGACCCCTATGAGTGGGGACCACCGCGCCCGTGAGCCTGGCAATACGGGTAATTCCATGTCTTGATGTCGATGACGGACGCGTAGTAAAAGGTATTAATTTTACCGGATTACGTGATGCCGGCGACCCGGTTGAATTAGCAGCACGGTATGACGCTGAGGGTGCTGATGAACTCGTGTTCTTGGATATCACCGCATCAAGTGGAGATCGAAAAACGATGCTTGACGTAGTGCGCCGCACCGCTGACTGCATATTCATACCGCTAACGGTTGGCGGCGGGGTGCGATCCCCCGATGACTTCAATCAACTATTGCGCGCCGGCGCCGACAAAGTAAGTTTGAACACGGCGGCGATTGCAGATCCGAATTTACTGAGCCAAGCCGCTGAGCGCTTTGGTGCGCAGTGCGTCGTGCTGTCGATAGACGCCCGACGCTGCCCACCTGGAGTTAGCACGGAGAGCGGGTTTGAAGTCACCACCCATGGTGGTCGGCGTAGTACCGGAATCGACGCGATTGCCTGGGCGATAGAGGGCACAAAACGCGGCGCCGGGGAGATATTGCTTAATTCTATGGACGCTGATGGAACCAAAACCGGATTCGATCTCCAGTTGATTGGAGACGTACGTAGCGTGGTGCAGGTGCCGCTTATCGCCAGTGGCGGTGCTGGTGCGCTAACAGATTTCGCGCCGGCCGTTTATTCAGGAGCAGATGCGGTTTTGGCAGCTAGTGTTTTTCATTTCGGTGAGTTCACTGTTGCTCAGGTGAAACAAACGTTAAATGAAGCGGGACTCCCGGTTCGACTAATGTCGCATTAGATACCTAAGGGTGCGCTGTTGAACGCGGCAACCGCAGCCGCCGTTCCATCGGTCTCCAAATTGACGGCCGTGCGGCCATACGAACGTAGGACGAGTTCTCCAACGTCACCGCGAAGAGTAATTGACGGGCTCCCTTTGCGGGCGACAAGTCGGGTAGTGGCAATTGCGTCAGTTCGCTCGAAAACAACGCCAACCGGAACCTTGCGATACAGCAGTCTCGAACTCTTGGAGATGCGGCTCCAAAGGAGGTCTGCAAAATCAGTTGGGAGTTGACGTGGCTGCCAATTGGCTTGGCCTCTGCGCAAATCCTCGTGATGTACAAAATATTCAAATAGATTGGCGAGCCCATCAACCCCTGGAATGGCAAAGAGTGACAGGGCTGGGGGACCGTTACGGACTTTTGCGACCAGTTCGGGGTACGGCAAATTAGCGGTCGCGTCTTGCACATGTTGGGTCCAGCTGGCTAGCGGCCCACCTAAAATACCGAGTGCAGCATCTGGTCGAGACTCTCTTATCACTAGATGTGCTGCTAGATCGGCGGCATTCCATCGCGCGCACAGAGTTGGGGCGTCAGGGCCGAGGGCAAGTAGTAAAGCGGCGAGGTCGAGGCGCTCGCGATGGCTATAGGTGGCGGCGGTCATGACCTCATCTTTGCCTATTAATCCCTTCACGGCACAATATAGGTATGTCTGACCAGACCGATCTCATGGAGCGCGTGCGGTTTAACGATCAAGGGTTGGTGCCGGTGATCACGCAGCAGTGGGATTCGGGTGAGGTTTTGATGATGGCTTGGATGAATCAAGAGGCACTCCAGATCACCCTTGAAAGCGGACAAGCTACCTATTTCTCGCGCAGTAGATCTCGATTGTGGATTAAGGGCGAGACTTCGGGTAATTTCCAGCAGGTTCGCTCGCTCCGGCTGGACTGCGACGGTGACACGATTTTGCTCGAGGTGGATCAACTTGGCGTCGCCTGCCACACTGGTGCTCGCTCCTGTTTTGATACTGATCTAAGTGCGCAAGAGCCTTTGTTAGTCACTCCATGAACAAAGCCGAACGATGAAAATTGCAACTTTCCCAGAACTGCCAGAATTTCGGGTTTTGGCAAAAGATAGGCGAGTTATTCCTGTCACTCGACGCTTGTTGGCTGATGATCACACTGCGGTCGGACTCTTTCGTGCACTTTGTGGTGATCGCGCCGGAACTTTCTTGCTGGAGTCAGCCGAACCCGGGCGGCTTTGGTCGCGATACTCGTTCATCGGGGTGCGCTGCGCGGCCATGTTGACCGAGCGTGACGGCTCGGCTACTTGGCTGGGCCGCGCACCACGTGGGGTCCCGGATTCTGGTAACCCGGTTGATGTCCTGCGCGAAACCATTCGCCTCCTGCACACCGAAGCGATCCCTGGGTTGCCGCCGCTGACCGGCGGCCTGGTTGGCTATTTTACCTACGACACTGTCCGGCGGTGGGAGCGAATCCCTGACGAAAATCCGGATGAGTTGCAGATCCCCGAGTTGGCATTTTTGCTCGCTACCGATCTAGCGGTAGTTGACCACACCGATGGCTCCGTGCTCCTAATCGCGAATGCGATTAATTTCGATGATTCAGATGATCGAGTTGATGAGGCGTGGGGCGACGCGATAACGCGGCTGGATTCAATGCAAGCGGCTCTCGGTGCAGCGCCAGCCACCAGTGTTTGGTCCTACGATACTAATGCGCAGGCAGACATCCGAGTTAACGTTTCTGCTGAAGAGTTCATGCATTCAGTTGAGCGCGCCAAAGAGTACATCCGGGCCGGCGATGCATTTCAGATCGTACTTTCGCAGCGTTTCCAGACCCCATGTGAAGCAAGTGGACTCGATGTATACCGTATTTTGCGATCCAGTAACCCCAGCCCGTACATGTATCTCTTGCGCCTACCGCAAGATGATCTCTCTCAACCTGATTATCAAGAGGGCCGGCTAACAGAACGCACTGCCTTCGAAATTGTAGGGTCGTCTCCTGAAGCTTTGGTCACTGTCACCGATGGTCACTGCGTGGTTCACCCCATTGCAGGTACCCGCGCACGTGGGGCAACACCGGAAGCTGATACCGCACTTGGTGAAGAGCTATTGGCTGACGAAAAAGAGCGCGCCGAGCACTTAATGCTGGTGGATCTGGCGCGGAATGATATCGGCCGCGTTTGTGAACCAGGCAGCGTCGCGGTTGTTGACTTCATGACAGTGGAGCGTTATTCGCACGTTATGCATCTAGTCTCGACGGTCACGGGCGAGTTGCGTTCAGATTGCACGGCATTTGACGCCCTAGCGGCGACATTTCCGGCAGGTACCTTGTCGGGTGCACCCAAGCCGCGTGCGATGGCGATTATTGATGAACTTGAAACAACCCGCAGAGGTCTCTACGGCGGCTGTGTCGGGTATTTCGACTTTGCTGGCAATGTCGATACCGCAATTGCAATTCGAACAGCCCTAATTAAGGCAGGTGTTGCAGTTGTGCAGGCGGGCGCGGGGATAGTGGCTGATTCGGTACCCGAATCAGAAGCTGCGGAGTGCCAAAGCAAGGCGGCAGCGGTCTTGCGTGCCGTTGCTGTTGCCGAAACCTTAAAAGAAGCCTCCGGTGCCTGAATCAAGTCAGGATACGGATGAGGGCCGGCGTACGGTGCATACGTATCGATTGGCCTTGCTGGGGCTGGTTGCCTCGGCTCTCATTATTATTGCGGCATTCGCGCTGCCGTGGGTAAGTGCGAGTGTCCCACTCGTATCGGGCATATCCGGTTCCCTTACCGAAATAACTTTTGCGGGCCGAGAGCTTTTCGCACTCGCTGCAGCGATGGGCTGGGTGGGATTGGCTGCGGTCGCCGGGCTATTCGCGACACGTGGTTGGGCGCGAGCGATCATTGGCTTGATATTGGCGGGTGCTGGCCTGGTCACCATTGGCACTTCGCTTGGTTTTGGGCTCGATCCAGAACCGGCTTTGGCCGGTGTGTTGTCAGGCCGCATCGGTGGTACCGCGGAGCAATGGTCTAGTACCCCGTGGTGGCTGTTTGGCCTTATCGGTGGGGTTGGGTTGGCTGCCGTTGGTGTCCTGACCTTGGTTAGCGGTCGCACCTGGCCCGGGTTGAGCCGGCGCTATGAGCGGGCCGCTAATACCAAATCCATTGAGACTACATCCAATAATCTCGCATCCACGAATCGCGCATCCACGAATCTCGGGGGGCCGCTGTCGGCCTTGACCGCGTGGGATGCCCTCGACCGAGGTGAAGACCCGACTAACTGAAATCAGCCACCTGATCGCGCATTGCTTGCAGCCCTGGTGCTTGGATTTAAGTACTTACTGCTTAGATATGGGTATGAGTGATGTGCATACCAGCCAAACCGCCGCCAATCCTGGCCCAACAGATCATGGTCCAACAAAACAGGGCCATCATGGTTCAACCCCAGCGGCCTGGACCACCGTCGTCATCATCACCATTGCATTTTTCGTGGGCACCCTAGCGGTGATCATTGGCAACTGGCCGATGTTCTGGGTTGGCGTTGCACTGGTGGTAGTCGGCGCGGTCGTCGGGAAAATCATGCAGAAGGCGGGCCTAGGTACCATCCCCAAGCGCTGATTTACAAAATCTTCACGAATCCCTGATCCAGTAATTGCCTTGTTGGGTGCTTATTCCATGATTTCCATGACAGTCTTAGAATCATGAGCCCCGATCCGGTTAAAGGTCTAATTCTTGTAGTTGAAGATGAGCGGGCTATCTCTGATCTTTTAAGACTTTATTTATCCCGCGAAGGCTTTGGTGTTCAGGTTGAATCTGACGGTTTGGCAGGGCTCAGTGCCGCCCGCACCCTGCATCCGGTTGCGATCATCCTCGATGTAGGCCTACCTTCGATGGATGGCACCGAGATTTGCCGTAGATTGCGCGCCGAGAGTAACTGGGTTCCTGTCCTTTTTTGTACAGCCAGGGATGATGAAGTCGATCGCGTTGTCGGCCTTGAGTTGGGAGCCGACGACTACATCACGAAACCATTTAGCCCACGTGAGGTAGTCGCGCGGGTTAAGGCGGTTGTCCGTAGAGCGGTGCAGGCAGCGAGTAGCGAGGGGCCACTAGTTCTCGGCGAGGTGATCGTCGATCCCGTGACTCGACGGGTTACCGCTGGTGGTAACCCAGTGCAGTTGACCGCCACGGAATTCGACTTGCTAGAGCACCTCATGGCCAATCAAGGCAGGGTCTTTAGCCGTGATCAACTGCTCTCTGAAGTCTGGGGATACGCGGCAATTGTTGGAACCAGAACCGTTGACGTACATGTTGCGCAGGTTCGCACCAAGCTTGGTGATTACAGCCCGATTCGCACGGTACGTGGTGTTGGGTACTCGGCGGAGCTTGAACCGTGACCACTAGGCGGGCACGTATGAGTATCGTGACCCGCACCGTGCTTCTGACCAGTTCGGTTGCAGTAATCGTGGTTGTCGTTGCGGTTGTGGTCTCGTTTTTATTGATTAATGCGGCAGCATTACAGCAATCACGCGAGCGCCTGAGTCGCCTGACGGATATCACCGCGGCTGCACTTGATCGTGGTGGGCTAGGTATGGATATGGGATTGGGGCCGAGCTCCCTGCTCCCCAAAGATCTCGAGCGCACCTTGGTTGCGGAGCAAATATCTGGTTACATCGTCAGCTCTGACAGCGTTCCGCCGCCGGGTTTATCCGATAGTGAAATGCAAAAATTGATGGGCGGCTCATTAGTTTCCACCGAGGGGATGACGGCTGGCGGCCCGGTCCTAATTGAGGGCCGCAAAATGAGTGGTGATTCCGCATTGGTTTTGCAACTTCCGGCCAAAGTGGTGGGCGGATCGGCTCAAGCCTTTCTACTCCGATTTGTAGTGGCGCTACTTCTGGGACTCATAATTTCAATACCGATTGGTTATTGGGCCTCGCGGCGATTAACGAGGCCGCTACGTGCTGCCAGACAAGCAGCAAATCAGATGGCTGCCGGAGCTCGAGATGTCTTATTGATAGAAGAAGGTCCTAGTGAGATCGCAGATATCTCTGAGGCGTTGAACCATCTGAACACCGCACTCGCGATCTCTGAAGGTCGGCAGCGGGAGTTCTTGCTATCGGTCTCGCATGAACTTCGCACCCCACTAACAGCGGTCAAGGGTTACGGCGAAGCACTTGCTGACGGAGTCATCCCACCGGGGGAAGTAACTCGAACCGGTGTCACCTTGGCCGCTGAGGCTGCTCGTCTCGATCGTCTAGTCACTGATCTACTTGACCTCGCTCGGCTTGGTGCGGTCAATTTTCAAATGGCGCCACTTGATACCGACCTTTGTGAGGTGGTGCGTGAGGCTGGTGAAGTCTGGGCCGATCGATGTGCACGAGACCGAGTGCAATTTCGCTGTGACACGGAAAGTGAGCCTTTGATCGCGCACGTGGACCCGGTTAGGCTGCGGCAGGTCATTGACAACCTCGCGGAGAATGCGCTTCGAGTTTCACCCGCGGGATCGATAATCGTGCTCAATATTTTCGCCGAAGGGCCGTTTGCGGTGCTTGAAGTCCGCGATTCTGGCCCGGGCCTGACGCCGGAAGACATTGCCGTGGCATTTGAGCCGGGGGCGCTACATGAAAGGTATCGCGGGGTGCGCCCCGTCGGGACCGGGTTGGGGCTGGCGTTGGTGGGGCGCATGTCGGTAAGCCTCGGCGGCCAAGCTCTTGCTGGCCAAGCGCCCGAGGGCGGTGCCCGATTTACTGTGCGATTACCGCTCGTAGGCTAGGTTGATAAGTGAAGTGGAGCAGATAGTGGAGATACAGCAGGCAGCGCACGTGGTGGTTCAGTCACCGCAAGACATCGTTGAGGCCGCGCGTGTTGACTCCCGCCCGCTGATGCGCAGACTGATGGCGCCTTTAAGCACCGGGCTATTGGTATTAATTGGCTCTGGTTACATAAGGGCGGTTGACCCGAATGAGCCTGGTCACTATCCACTGTGCCCGACCCGCGCATTGTTTGGCATCGACTGCCCTGGATGCGGTTTCTTGCGTGGCATGCACGATTTACTCCACGGTGACCTAGCCGGGGCTGCTGATCACAATGTGTTGATCTTTGCCCTGGTGCCGGCGACCATTGTGCTTTGGGTGCTTTGGATGGTTCGTAGTTGGCGCGGGTATCGCGGAGCCGTTACTCGCATGCAGTTTCAGCGCCGCAATAAAATCACTTATCTCTGTTTAGGTGTTGTTCTTGCCTTCGGAATCATCCGCAATTTCGTCCCATATCTATCTTCGGGGGCCTGAATAAGGCCACACTTGCCTGCGGTTATCCTTGCGGCGTGACCGTGCTAGACGACATCCTCGTGGGTGTGCGCGAAGATCTCGCGGAGCGTGTTGAATTATTGCCACTTGAGGATTTGAAAGAACGCGCAGGGCGCGTACGTCCGGCAATTGATGTTTTCAAAGTACTCAAAGGGGACCACGTCGCTGTTATCGCGGAAGTCAAACGAGCGAGCCCCAGTCGCGGAGTACTTGCTGAGATTGTCGACCCAGCGATGTTGGCCTGCGCATATGAAGAGGGTGGAGCACACTGCATCAGTGTGCTCACCGAAGAGCGGCGATTCGGCGGCAGTTTGGCGGATCTTGCGGCTGTCCGAGCTGCTGTGGATGTTCCGGTACTGCGCAAGGATTTCATTGTTTCCAGTTACCAGCTATGGGAGGCGAAAGTTTATGGCGCCGACATGGCGTTGTTAATAGTCGCGGCCCTTGACCAAGCGGCATTGGTTAGTTTGGTGGAGCGAGCACAAAGTCTAGGCCTGAGTGCTCTGGTCGAGGTGCACGATGAGCTGGAAGTACAGCGTGCTCTCGACGCGGGTGCTTGCATCATTGGTGTCAATGCGCGAAATTTGAAGACCCTTGAAGTCGATCGATCAGTATTTAACCGGTTGGCTCCCATGATTCCCGACTCATGTGTGCGAATTGCTGAGTCGGGTGTGCGCGATCCGCGCGACCTAATTGCTTACGCCGAGGCCGGAGCAGATGCGGTCCTCGTAGGTGAGAGTTTGGTTACAGATAAAGATCCGCGGGCAGCGGTTCATGAACTAGTAACGGCCGGCGCACATCCTGCACTTCGGCACAGCAGAAGTGAGTAAGAGTTGACAACAGTGAGCACCGCACCCGTCTCTGGGCATTACGGGCCGTACGGAGGTCGCTTCGTACCCGAGGCGCTGACCTCTGCACTTGATGAGTTGGATGCCGCATTTCGCTCTGCCATCGTTGATCCGAGTTTCATCGCTCGGCTAACTGAGTTGGAGCACTCGTATACCGGTAGGCCAAGCCCACTGACTCGAGCGGATCGGTTTGCCGCGCATTGCGGGGGAGCCCGTGTCTATTTGAAACGTGAAGATCTGAACCACACCGGTTCACATAAAATCAATAACGCGATCGGGCAAGCTCTACTTACCCAACGGATGGGCAAGACTCGAATGATTGCCGAGACCGGGGCAGGCCAGCACGGTGTTGCTACTGCAACCGCGGCGGCGCTCCTCGGTCTGGAATGCACGGTATTCATGGGCGAGGAAGATACCCGTCGGCAGGCCCTTAACGTGGTTCGAATGCAGTTGCTTGGTGCTGAGGTGTTTTCAGTTACGGCTGGTAGTCGTACTCTCAAGGACGCCATCAATGAAGCAATGCGGGACTGGGTTTCAACTGTAGAGCGAACACACTATGTTCTTGGCACGGTAACCGGTCCGGCGCCATTTCCAGAGATCGTCCGCTATTTTCAGTCGGTCGTCGGGCGCGAAGCCCGCAAGCAAATCCTAGAGACTGAAGGCCGGCTACCTGATGCGGTTGTGGCATGTGTTGGTGGTGGCTCAAATGCGATGGGGTTGTTTAGTGGTTTCATCGACGATACATCGGTGCAATTGCGTGGCTATGAGGCTGGTGGCGACGGAGTCGAGACCGGTCGCCATGCGGCCCGATTTTCCGCTGGTTCACCAGGAGTGCTGCACGGCACCCGCACCTATGTCATGCAAGACGAGTGGGGCCAAACAATCGCGTCGCATTCGATAAGCGCAGGTCTTGACTATCCAGGTGTTGGACCAGAGCATTCTTGGCTCCATGACACCGGGCGCGCGACATATGAACCAATCAATGATGACGAGGCCATGGAGGCTTTCGCATTACTGAGCCGTACCGAGGGGATTATCCCGGCGATCGAAACGGCGCATGCGTTAGCAGGTGCAATGCGAGTGGGTCGTGAATTAGGGCCGGATACGGTGTTGCTGCTCAACTTGTCAGGCCGCGGCGATAAGGATGTTGCCACCGCCGCTAGGTGGTTTGGTATCGGTGCGCCCGAGGGTATCGAGATGTCTGAGGGTCGATGAGCCGGCGGTTGTCTGAAATCTTCGCGCAAACCAAATCGGCAAATCGTGCGGCGCTCATTGGATATCTTCCGGCTGGGTTCCCGACCCCTGATGCGTCTGTTGAGCTAATGAACGCAATGATCGACGCGGGGGTTGATGCCATTGAGGTAGGGCTGCCGTACTCGGATCCATTAATGGATGGTGCGGATATCCAATTCGCTGTGGACGCAGCGTTAACAGCCGGTACCACCACCGATGTAGTGCTAGATGTTGTTCGCCGCCTCGACGGGGAGCGAGCGGCGATCTTGGTGATGTCCTACTGGAACCCAATTGAGCGTTACGGTGTTGAGCGGTTTGCCGTCGCACTGGCAGCAGCCGGCGGCAATGGGGTAATTACTCCGGACTTAACCCCTGAAGAGGCCGGCCCTTGGCTGGCCGCAACCAAGGCCAATGAGATTGACCGGATCTTTCTAGTGGCGCCATCATCAACCGATGATCGAATCGTGACGGTAGTTAAAAACACTTCCGGGTTCGTCTACGCCGCTTCAACAATGGGCGTGACCGGGGCGCGAAGCCAAGTCGGTTCTGGGGCCCAGGGCCTGGTCGCTCGAACCAGGCTGGCCACCGACCTACCTATTGCAGTCGGCCTCGGGGTGTCAACCGGAGCGCAGGCCCATGAGGTGGCGGCCTATTCCGACGGGGTAATCGTGGGCTCGGCTTTTGTCCGCTGCATCCGACAGGCGGTAGATCTGCCATCCGCGGTCGCCGCTGTTCGCGCCCTTGCCGGCGACCTGGCAGAGGGGGTTCGCCGGTGAGTCGGCTAGGTCCCGTACCGTTGGTCTTAAGCGGTTTTCAATTGAATCAATTTCTTTACCTTAGGGAGTACTGCAGATGAGCGAGGGCGGCAAGAATCGGCGTGACAAGGCGGCGGCAGCTCGGGCCGAATCTCAGTCAGGTGAGAAGCGCCGAGAGCGCACAATCCGCATTTTTGGTGCAGTCACGGTGCTAGTTGTAGTCGTTGGGATCATCGCAATCGCCGTGGTAGCAAAGAGCACCGATACCACCGGCACTCCAGCCACGGTGCCCGCGGATGCCTCTGCAGCCCTTCCGGCAGGGGTGATTGCGGCCGGTGAGCCGAATGAGTACGGCCTGCCGTACAACCCGGGTGCTGAAGGTGTCCCGGTGCTGACAATCTGGGAGGATTTCCAGTGCCCATCATGTGGGGCTTTGGAAGAGAAAAACGGTGCTGGCATTGTCAAACTCGCTGACGAAGGCAAGGTTCAACTGATCTGGCGCCCGACCACCTTCTTGGACTTGCGAGTAGGTAACGATGCATCAGTTCGGGCGGTTGCGGCTTGGGGCTGCGCCGCTGATGCCGGCAAGGCGCTGGAGTACCACGATTTGGTATACAAGAATCAGCCCGCGACCGAAGGTGATGGTTACAGTGATGAACAGTTACTTACTTTTGCCGCAGACGCTGGTATCGCCGGTCCGGCGCTTGACACATTTAACAAGTGTGTTGCAGATCGTACTTATACCGGTTGGGCTGCGAATGGCTATGACAGTTTCCTGAAAGAGGAGGTGCCCGGTACCCCGGCTGGGTATCTAAACGGCATTCTCCTCGACGGCGGTGTCCTGTCAGATCCCGTGGCCCTTGAGGCAGCTATTGCCGCTGAGGCGGCGAAATAGCCATCGGGTCTCTCGTGCGTGCTGGTGGTGGTTCGGTGCCAGCATTTATCCCTAGCCCACCGGCTGGGGTATGGGAGCTTGGTCCGATTCCGATCCGGGCTTATGCCCTTTTGATCGTTATCGGCATCGTGGTTGCTGTGTGGCTCGGCAATAAGCGCTATCTGGCTCGCGGCGGTAGGCCCGGGTTGATAACCGATATCGCGATTTGGGCCGTGCCATTTGGCATCGTGGGCGGCCGCCTTTACCACGTGATAAGTGATGCGCAACTTTACTTCGGCCCCGACGGCCGCGGATTAGCCGCAGCATTTCGAATCTGGGACGGTGGGCTCGGTATTTGGGGCGCGGTGACCGTCGGCGCCCTAGGTGCTTGGATCGGTGCCAGGCGCGCGAAAGTGGCGCTTCCTCCGATCGCCGATGCAATTGCCCCGGGTATTGCCTTGGCGCAAGCGATCGGCCGCTTTGGTAACTGGTTTAACCAAGAACTCTTTGGTGCCCCGACAACTTTGCCGTGGGCACTTGAAATTGATCCCGCACACCGGCCAACCGGCTACGAAGGTTTCGCCACCTTCCAGCCGACTTTCCTCTATGAGTCTATTTGGCTACTTGGTATCGTCGCGGTTCTCATTTGGGCTGATAAGCGATTCAACATGGGGCACGGCCGGGTATTTGCTCTTTATGTCGCGTTGTACTGCGCTGGGCGTTTATGGATCGAGTTCCTTCGCATTGATACGGCCAATTCAATTTTGGGCCTTCGCCTAAATATCTGGACCGCGTTACTTGTTGGCATCGGGGCGCTGGTCTACCTAGTTATTTCAGCCCGGCGGCGGCCGGGCCGCGAAAGCGTCGAGGAAGTACGCACCGTCGCGGCCGACCCCGAGGTGTCGACCGCTGCACCAGGTGATTTTCACTCTACATCGGGAGTGGAGAACGACACCTAAACTCGATCGGGTACTATTTTAATCGGTAGGCCAACGTCGTCCTGTCAATTCCATCCTTAGTGCTATTGCCGAAGGGTGGCGCGACGACGAAAGGGCCTCGATGACTGCGCAGACCAACTTACCTTTGGCTCAGGGTCTTTATGACCCAACGCGGGAACATGATGCATGCGGTGTCGCTTTCGTAGCAACGCTCACCGGGGCCGGTTCCCATGGGGTAATTGCCAAAGCTTTGACGGCGCTGCGAAACCTTGATCATCGTGGCGCCTCAGGGAGTGAGCCTGATAGTGGCGATGGAGCGGGCATTTTGCTGCAGGTGCCCGATACCTTCCTGCGCGCAAACGTGGCATTTGAACTGCCACCAGCGGGGCAGTATGCGGTAGGCATTGCGTTCCTACCGCAGACTGACGAACAGATTGCCGCGAGCAAAAGCACGGTGGAGCGAATCGCGCGCGATGAAGGGCTACTGGTTCTGGGCTGGCGCACGGTTCCAACGGATCCAACGTCGGTGGGCATGACAGCGCAGAGCGTGATGCCGAATTTCGAGCAACTCTTCCTGAGTTCACCCCAGGGGATAAGTGGGCTAGCTCTTGATCGTCAGGTGTATGCGGTTCGAAAGCGTGCTGAGCGTGAAACCGATACCTACTTCTCTTCACTTTCCTCTCGCACGATTGTTTACAAGGGAATGTTGACCACTGGTCAGCTAGAGCCGTTCTACCCAGATCTTTCTGATGAGAAAATGACTTCGGCATTAGCCCTTGTTCATTCACGGTTTTCGACCAATACTTTCCCTTCGTGGCCACTTGCACACCCTTATCGATTCATCTCGCACAATGGTGAAATCAACACGGTCCAAGGTAATCGAAACTGGATGCAGGCTCGTGAGTCCATGCTCACGTCATCAATTATCTCTGGTGATATGACTCGGCTATTTCCGATCTGCACGAGGGGAGGCAGTGACTCGGCGTCATTTGATGAGGTACTTGAGTTGATTCATTTAGGCGGCCGTTCGCTGCCTCATGCTGTGTTGATGATGATCCCAGAGGCTTGGGAGAATCATCCCGATATCGATCCTGCTCGACGTGCTTTCTATGAGTTCCATTCGACGTTGATGGAGCCTTGGGACGGTCCGGCGAATGTGTGTTTCACCGACGGCTCGATCATCGGTGCCGTACTTGATCGAAACGGTTTACGTCCGGGTAGGTATTGGGTCACCGAAGATGGGCTGGTAGTGCTTGCCTCTGAATCCGGGGTGCTCGATTTTGATCCCGCCACGATCGTGCGTAAAGGTCGCTTGCAGCCTGGTCGAATGTTCCTCGTAGATACCGCCGCTGGGCGCATCATTGAGGATGAAGAAATCAAAGCGGAACTAGCTGCGGCTGAGCCTTATACGGATTGGCTCGCCGCCGGTTTAGTGCACCTTGAGGAGCTACCGGAGCGCGAGCACATCGTGCATACTCACGATTCAGTGGCTCGGCGCCAGCAAACATTTGGCTACACCGAAGAAGAACTCCGAATCATTCTAGAGCCGATGGCTCGAATGGGCACGGAACCGATTGGGTCCATGGGCACAGACACCCCAATAGCGGTACTTTCTAATCGCCCGCGATTGCTATTCGACTATTTCCAGCAGTTATTCGCGCAAGTGACAAACCCACCACTTGATGCGATTCGTGAAGAGATTGTCACATCGCTTTCAAGCCACATCGGGGCAGAGGGTAACTTGCTTGAATCAACCGATGGGCACTGCAGGCAGGTAGTACTTCCGTTCCCGGTGATCGATAACGATGAATTAGCAAAAATCTTACATATCAATGCTGATGGCACCATGCCTAGGTTCGCTGGTGTGCGCATCTCCGGGCTGTATCCGGTGGCGGGAGGAGGTGAGGCGCTAGAGCGGCGCCTAAGTGAGATTTTCAATGAAGTCGACGCCGTAATCCGGCAGGGCAAGAGGTTCATTGTGCTCTCAGACCGCGACAGCGATGCTGTCAAGGCCCCTATTCCATCGCTCCTGCTGTGCGCTGCCGTACATCACCATTTGGTGCGAACCAAAACGCGAACCATGGTGAGCATGCTTCTCGAAGCTGGAGATGTGCGTGAGGTGCACCATGTAGCACTGCTGATCGGGTACGGCGCGGCCGCGGTGAACCCATATCTGGCTGTAGAATCGGTTGAAGATTTAGCCAGACGTGGATTAATCGATGGCATTAGTCCAGAGCGGGCAATGCGCAATCTCGTGAAGTCACTTGGCAAGGGACTGCTCAAGGTGATGAGCAAAATGGGAGTTTCAACCGTTGCTTCTTATCGTGGCGCGCAAATATTTGAAGCAATCGGGCTTTCTCAGGCGGTGGTCGATGCCTACTTCACCGGAACTTCTTCTCGACTAGGTGGCGTGGGCCTTGATGTGCTCGCCGAAGAGGTATCGGCTCGCCATGCGGTTGCATATCCGCCCTCAGGCATTTCACCAGCGCACAGAACCCTGAATGTTGGTGGTGAGTACCAGTGGCGACGCGAGGGTGAACCGCACCTATTCGATCCCGAGACGGTATTTCGCCTTCAGCATGCAACTCGCAATAAGCGGTTCGATATTTTCCGGCAATACACGGCCGGAGTAAATGACCAATCAGAGCGCCTGATGACATTACGTGGGCTATTTACGATGCGAGCTGGATTAAGACCCGCGGTGCCACTTGATGAAGTGGAGTCGGCCGCCTCAATCATTAAGCGGTTCTCCACCGGAGCCATGTCATACGGATCTATCTCCGCCGAAGCCCATGAGACTTTGGCAATAGCGATGAACCGCATGGGTGCAAAATCCAATACTGGCGAGGGGGGAGAAGACCCCGAACGCTATGAAGTTATGCCAAATGGGGATTCGAAGCGCTCTGCCATTAAGCAGGTTGCATCTGGTCGTTTTGGTGTCACTAGTGATTATTTAGTGAATAGCGATGACATTCAAATCAAAATGGCTCAGGGAGCAAAGCCTGGCGAAGGTGGTCAGTTGCCGGGCTACAAGGTTTACCCGTGGATTGCTAAGACTCGGCATTCGACCCCTGGGGTGGGCCTAATCTCACCCCCACCTCACCATGACATCTATTCGATTGAAGATCTCGCGCAATTGATTCATGATTTGAAGAACGCGAACCATCTTGCCCGCATTCACGTGAAGTTAGTTTCTGAAATTGGCGTGGGCACGGTTGCTGCTGGCGTTGCCAAAGCTCACGCTGATGTCGTCCTGATTTCTGGTCATGATGGTGGAACCGGCGCTTCGCCACTTACAGCACTCAAGCATGCCGGTGCGCCGTGGGAGTTGGGTCTGGCGGAGGTGCAGCAAACTCTGATGTTGAATGGGCTTAGAGACCGGATTGTTGTTCAAACAGATGGTCAGCTCAAGACTGGGCGCGATGTCGTTATTGCTGCACTACTCGGTGCCGAGGAATTCGGATTTGCGACTGCTCCACTTGTCGTAATGGGGTGTGTGATGATGCGGGTTTGCCACCTCGACACCTGCCCGGTTGGCGTCGCGACCCAGAATCCAATTCTCCGTGAGCGTTTCACAGGTGAGCCGGAGTTTGTCGAGACATTCTTCGAGTACATCGCCGAAGAAGTACGCGAGTATCTAGCTGAACTGGGTTTTCGCACATTATTAGAAGCGGTCGGTCACGCTGAGTTATTGAATATCGAAAATGCTGTAGAGCATTGGAAGACGGCTGGCCTTGATCTCGAGCCTATTTTGTATGTGCCTGATGGTGATCCAAGTGCACCGCGCCACCAGCAGGTTTTACAGGATCACGGATTAGACCGGGCCCTGGATGTTGAATTGATTTCACTTTGTGCACCAGCGTTGGAGCGTGCCGAGCCGGTGCGGGCTCGCTTGGCAATACGCAATGTTAACCGCACGGTCGGCACGATGTTGGGGTCGGAGGTGACACGTCGACATGGTGGTGCGGGGTTACCGGATGGGACAATCGATTTGACGTTTGTGGGTTCTGCCGGGCAGTCCTTCGGGGCATTTATCCCAGCAGGGGTGACTCTTCGCCTCGTCGGTGACGCTAATGACTATGTCGGTAAGGGGCTTTCAGGTGGCCGGATTGTGGTTCATCCGGACCCTAAGGCCACATTTTTGGCCGAGTCGAACATCGTCGCCGGAAATGTAATTGGATATGGCGCCACCAGCGGAGAGATATTTCTGCGCGGACGCGTCGGTGAACGTTTTTGTGTCCGTAACTCAGGGGTAACCGCGGTAGTCGAAGGTGTTGGCGATCATGCCTGCGAATACATGACGGGTGGTCGCGTAGTGGTTTTGGGGAGTACCGGACGCAACCTAGGTGCTGGGATGTCCGGCGGTATCGGATATGTCTTGGATCTACTTCGGGGGATGGTCAACCCCGAAATGGTAGATCTTGATCCACTCTCGGACTCAGATTTAGCTGAGTTGCAATTGATCATTCGGGATCATTTTGAGGCTACGCAATCCGAGGTCGCACGATTGCTACTTGAGGACTGGTCGGCAAGTGGTGATCGATTCACCAAGATTATGCCGAAGGATTTGAAGCGCGTGTTAGTGCTAACTGAGCAGGCGTTAGCAGAGGGGCTGAGTCCATAAGCACTGGTATTGGGAGGAAATCGTGGCTGATCCAAAAGGGTTTTTGACATCGGATCGCGAACTTCCGATCCGGCGCCCTGTTGATATTCGTTTACAGGATTGGCGGGAGGTGTATCAGGAGTTCGGCGCGGATCGGCTGGAGAAACAAGCCGGTAGATGCATGGACTGTGGTATCCCGTTCTGTCATAACGGATGCCCATTGGGCAATTTGATTCCCGAGTGGAATGAACTGGTTTGGCGTGGGGAGTGGCGGGCAGCTAGTGAGCGGTTACATGCGACCAATAACTTTCCTGAATTCACCGGCCGCCTTTGCCCAGCTCCGTGTGAAACCTCTTGCGTTCTTGGAATAAATTCCGATGCGGTCACTATCAAACAGGTTGAAGTGTCGATTATCGACAAAGCCTGGGAGCAGGGCTGGGTTACTCCGCAGCCACCGGAGCGACTATCGGGTAAGACGGTCGCCGTTATTGGCTCTGGTCCCGCCGGTCTAGCAGCGGCTCAGCAATTGGCCAGAGCCGGGCATACGGTTGCGGTATACGAGCGGGCAGATCGCATTGGTGGGCTCCTGCGATATGGCATCCCAGAGTTCAAGATGGAAAAGAGCCATCTTGATAAGCGGCTGGATCAACTTGTTAGCGAAGGGGTTAAATTCCGCGCCGGAGTTGATGTCGGGATCGATATAACCGGCGAGGACCTCCGGCGACGCTACGACGCGGTGGTCTTGGCTATAGGGGCAACTAAGTGGCGTGAGCTGCCGATTGCCGGACGTGAATTTCGCGGGGTGTACCAGGCGATGGAAGTCCTGCCCTTGGCTAACCGGGTTCAAGAGGGTGATTTGACCCGTTCACCCCTGGATATGAGTGGTAAGCACGTGGTAATTATCGGAGGCGGTGACACTGGTGCAGATTGCCTTGGTACCGCACACCGTCAAGGTGCTGCATCGGTAACCCAGTTGGAAATCTTGCCGGTGCCGCCAACTACACGCCCGGGCACCCAGCCGTGGCCCACCTACCCGATGACCTACCGAACTACGAGCGCCCATGAAGAAGGCGGTGAACGGCTGTTTGCTGTTTCGACCGAGGCTTTTCTTGATGACGGGACCGGCCAGTTAGCGGCACTTCGAATCGTTGATGTCGAGGTATCCGATGGGGCCTTCGAGCCGGTCGCTGGGTCAACCCGTGAACTGCCGGCAGATGTCGTGCTCCTGGCGATGGGTTTTACCGGTCCAGAACCAGGTTCGGTAGTTGAACAGTTGGGCTTGGACCTTGACGACCGCGGCCTGGTGAAGCGCTATCCGGATTACCGCACTGATGTCGGCGGGGTTTATGTCTGCGGTGATGCTGGGCGCGGGCAGTCACTAATTGTCTGGGCAATAGCCGAAGGGCGTGCCGGTGCTGCCGCGGTCGATAAGTACCTAACAGGTACCACGAACCTGCCGGCCCCGATAGCAGCAACGGCGCAGCCGCTCGTCGTATGACAGCGCTTACAGGGTTTTGGGATAGGATCTAAAACATGCGTCGAGCGAAAATTGTTGCCACTTTAGGTCCCGCAACTTCATCCTTGGAGAGTATCCGCGCCCTGATAGCGGCGGGCATGGATGTTGCGCGACTAAATCTCTCCCACGGGGAGCATGAGCAGCACACAGAGGTTTATGCGGCAGTGCGGCAGTGCGCCGATGAGGCCGGCCGGGGCGTTGGGGTTTTGGTAGACCTGCAAGGGCCGAAGATCCGGTTGGGCCGCTTTGCATCCGGGCCGGTGCTACTTGAGGTCGGGGCCGAATTCACCGTCACCACCGAAGTGATGCCCGGTGATGCTTCCATGGTTTCCACCACCTACTTAGGGCTACCCGGTGATGTGCACCCAGGGGATCGGGTGCTAGTTGACGACGGCCGGATCACCCTTGAAGTAGTTGCAGTTGATGGTCCGCGCGTCGTCACGCGGGTTATCGAAGGTGGCCGAGTATCGGATAACAAGGGCTTTAATTTACCAGGTGTTGCGGTGAGCGTGCCGGCGCTGTCAGAGAAAGATATTGCTGATTTGCGATGGGCGCTGCGCATCGGAGCTGACATGATCGCGCTTTCCTTTGTGCGATCGGCGGCCGATATTGAAGATGTACATCGCATTATGGATGAAGAAGGTGTACGCCTGCCGGTGCTAGCTAAGGTCGAAAAGCCGCAGGCGGTCGACAACCTCGTTGAAATTGTTGAGGCGTTCGATGGCATTATGGTGGCCCGAGGTGATCTCGGTGTTGAATTACCGCTGGAAGCGGTGCCCTTGGTGCAAAAGCGTGCGATTCAATTATGTCGTGAACTCTCCAAGCCGGTAATTGTCGCAACTCAGATGCTTGATTCGATGATTTCCGCAACCCGGCCTACTCGCGCGGAGGTGAGCGACGTCGCGAATGCGGTGTTAGATGGCGCCGACGCATTAATGCTCTCTGGCGAGACCAGCATCGGTGAACACCCAAGTTTGGTTGTCGAGACCATGGCGCGAATCATTGAGCACGTTGAGCTAGAGGCGCTGGATTCGCTGCCAGAACTAGGCGATGAGCGCCAAGGTTCAACGGCTCGGGCACTTACCCATGCTGCCGTCAATGTCGCCGATGAGATCAATGCGAGCCACCTAATCGCGTTCACTGAGACCGGGCTATCGGCGCGCCTAATTGCGCGTTGGCGCAATCAGACTCCGTTGCTTGCATTTACCACGAATGCGCGCGTGCGCAGTCAACTTTCTTTGGTTTGGGGAGTCGAGACTTTCTTAGTGGCTGGCGTAATTCATACCGACGACATGGTGGTGCAGGTTGAACGTGCCCTCCTAGAAATCGGCCGAGCGAGCGCTGGTGAGCGAGTTGTCATAGTCGCTGGTGTGCCACCGGGTGTACCGGGCACCACCAACGGTATGCGGGTGCATACAATCGGTGCCAGCCCGAGCGGCTGAGAAAATTATCGGCTAATTGCGCTAAGGTATAACTGTTAGACGTCCTTTAAGCCCGTTCAGTGAGACGGGGAAGGGGGGTCCATTTTTATGGATTCAGCGCGGTCTGTAGTGCTAGATGCTGGCGACATTGGTCGAGCTATTAGGCGCATCGCCCATGAGGTGGTTGAGCGAAATAAAGGCGCAGCTGATCTCATCTTGTTAGGTATTCCTACCCGTGGTGTGTTCTTGGCTCGGCGCATAGCGGCTGCAATTGCGCTAATTGAAGGTGGCACGGTATCGGTCGGTGCCCTTGATGTGACCTTGTACCGCGATGACTTACGGCTACGCCCGGCTCGAGCGCTAGAACCGACTGCGATCCCGACCGGTGGCATTGATGACAAAGTTGTCGTCCTGGTTGATGACGTACTTTTTTCTGGGCGCACGGTTCGTTCTGCTCTTGATGCGCTTAATGACATCGGGCGTCCACGGGCCGTTCAACTTGCTGCTCTTGTTGACAGAGGGCACCGAGAATTACCGATTCGTGCGGATTATGTTGGCAAAAACCTACCGACCTCACTAGCCGAGCAGGTTCGGGTGCGGCTTATCGAGTTTGACGAATTCGATGAAGTGACCATCGAAGGCGGTGCGAGTTAGATGCGGCATCTGCTTTCAGCTGGTGATCTCGATGTTGATTCCGCCTGCCTGATTCTCGATACTGCGGCACAGCTGGCATCGGTAACTGATCGAACTGTCAAGAAATTTCCGACACTTCGAGGTCGTACTGTGGTTAATTTGTTCTTCGAGGATTCCACTCGTACTCGAATTTCATTTGAGATTGCTGCCAAGCGACTTTCAGCTGATGTCATCAACTTTGCGGCTAAGGGTTCGAGCGTTTCTAAAGGCGAGAGTCTAAAAGACACCGCGCTCACCTTGGAGGCAGTAGGCGCCGACGCGGTCGTGATTCGTCATGGTTCTTCGGGGGCCCCGCATCGACTTGCAACGGCTGGTTGGATTAAGGGAAGTGTCGTCAACGCTGGTGATGGCACTCATGAACATCCAACGCAGGCGCTACTGGATGCCTTTACTATCCGGCACCATTTACGCGACGGCACGGGGGATTTAGCAGGCGTGCGCGTGGCAATCGTCGGAGACATCTTGCATAGTCGTGTCGCTAGGTCGAATGTGTTACTGCTTAGAACGCTGGGCGCGCACGTAACTGTGGTTGCGCCGCCGACCCTACTGCCTTATGGAGTTAGCCAGTGGCCCTGCGCGGTTAGTTACGACCTTGACGAAGTCCTACCCCATGTTGACGCCGTCATGATGTTAAGGGTGCAGTCAGAGCGTATGCACGCGGCGTACTTTCCATCAGTGAATGAGTACAGCCGCAGGTATGGGCTAGATGTTCGCCGAATGGGGTTGCTACCCCCCCATGCGATCGTGCTGCACCCTGGCCCGATGAACAGGGGTATGGAGATTTCTGCCGATGTCGCCGACGGTGAACGTGCGGTGATGGTTGAGCAAGTCGCGAACGGTGTGAGTATCCGAATGGCCGTCCTTTACCTACTTCTTGGCGGCATGACTGATGACGGAAAGAAGGAAATTTAATGCCGCATGAGCAGACGGTCATACGTGGAGTGCGCCCATATGGTGAAGATCCAGTTGACATTGTGGTGGCGGCAGGTGTCATCGCTGAAATTGCCAAGGCAGGTAGCGGTGCGGGCCGGGTAATTGAGGCTTCCGGTTTAATCGCCCTCCCCGGGTTTGTTGATATACATACGCACCTGCGTGAACCCGGGCGCGAGAATGCAGAGACCGTCGAGACCGGTTCGCGAGCTGCGGCACTGGGCGGGTTCACTGCTGTCTTCGCTATGGCGAATACCTCACCTGTTGCTGACACCGCAGGTGTTGTCGAGCAGGTTTGGCATCTTGGGAAAACAACCGGCCTGGTAGATGTTTTTCCGGTAGGAGCGGTGACGGTAGGTCTGGGCGGGGAGCAATTGGCCGAACTCGGTGCAATGGCGACGTCGGCAGCGCAGGTTCGGATGTTCAGCGATGATGGCAAGTGTGTTCACGATGCTGCCATCATGCGCAGGGCACTTGAATATGTGAAGGCCATTGACGGGGTCATCGCCCAGCATGCCCAAGAGCCGCGGTTGACCGTTGATGCGCAGATGAATGAAGGCGTCCTGTCTGGGCAACTTGGCCTAACCGGTTGGCCCGGGGTAGCCGAGGAGTCAATAATTGCGCGCGATGTACTACTTGCGGAGCATGTTGATTCGCGGCTGCATGTTTGCCATGTGTCAACAGCCGGATCAGTCGAAGTTATTGAATGGGCCAAGAGTCGTGGTATCAAAGTAACGGCCGAGGTCACGCCGCATCACCTGCTGCTTACTGAAGACCTAGTTGCAAGTTATGACCCGGTCTACAAAGTTAATCCACCCCTCCGCACGAGTGCTGATGTAACGGCACTTAGAGCAGCGCTCGCGGCCGGCACCATCGATGCAATTGCAACTGATCACGCGCCTCACGCCCATGAAGATAAGGATTGTGAATGGGCTGCTGCGGCATTTGGCATGCTGGGGCTGCAGACGGCATTCAGTATCGCGGTTCTTACGATGATCCATTCCGGGCTATTGGATTGGCGCGCCCTTGCTGACCGGATGTCGGTTCGTCCGGCCCGGATAGGTCGGGCGCTCGGGCATGGGCAGGATCTGAAAGTTGGCGCACCGGCCAATATCTGTGTGGTTGATCCGGGGGCGTCCTGGGTGGTTGAACCTGAGACTTTCGCCTCGAAAAGCAGAAACAGCCCATACTCGGGGATGACATTGCCGGGCAAAGTCGTGCACGTGCTGAAGGCAGGGAAGCCGACTGTAGAGGACGGGGACCTCGCGTGTTGAATAGCGACGTGACCCAGCCAATACACCGTGAGCCGGCAGTTTTGGTGCTCGAGGACGGTCGGGTTGCCCGTGGGCAAAGTTATGGCGCGCTAGGGGCCACCTTTGGCGAGGCGGTCTTTAACACCGGGATGACCGGCTACCAAGAGACACTGACCGATCCTTCTTATCACCGACAGGTGGTGGTCATGACCGCGCCGCATATTGGTAATACCGGGGTAAACGACGAAGACGGGGAGTCCGAACGTATTTGGGTTGCCGGCTTTGTCATCCGGGACCCTTCCCGGGTTTCGTCGAATTGGCGGGCCACCCGTGGTCTAGAAGACGAGCTGCGAGATCAGGGGATTGTGGGGATATGTGGAGTTGACACCCGTGCCTTGACCCGGCACCTGCGCGAATGCGGTGCAATGCGTGTCGGGATATTCGCTGGTGAACAAGCCAGCCGGCCGGTTGCGGACTTACTGGCTCAAGTGCAATCGGGTCATTCAATGGCGGGCTCGAATCTAACCGATGCGGTGACCACCACCAAGGCTTACACGGTGCCATCAACCGGCCCCCGTGAATTTAGCGTGGTGGCCATTGATCTTGGGATTAAGACCATGACCCCTTATCGCTTGTCTGAGCGCGGGGTTGAGGTGCAGGTCGTCCCCTCATTGGTTACCGCAAGCGAAATCATGGCCAGGAATCCAGACGGGGTGTTCTTC
>JBIIOU010000188.1:0-3949 GCA_044336815.1 Candidatus Nanopelagicales bacterium
CTTCCAATATTCGACCGAGCGCTTTCGCAGAAGTTCGCGAAATTGCCTTGTCGTTTTAGGGAATAACTCCCCGGTACCCCAGTCGACGATAACGCCGTACTGGCGAATCAGATCGAGGTCACTGAGTTCACCTGAGCGATAGCGCTCGGCGACCTGCTGTGCATCCTCAGAAAGCCAAGACGTCCGCTTGGCCGCGATACTGGCGCGCATCGATTTGGTGGCTTCCTCATCTACTTCATACTCATCCAAGTCAGCGTCAATCTCGGTCACCACCACCCCGTAATCAATTGCGGCCCGCGTGATCGACACGTAAGCATCAATAACATCCTCAAGTACTTCGGCTGCAGGCCGCAATAGCGGATCCCCATAGCCCCCGCCCCCTGCCGACGGCCGGGTAAACGTATCGCCATTTTGAATCGGCACGTTAGAAAAAACCGCTCCTAGGTATTTTTCACCCTCGAGTCCCTTGTTCATCCACACGCCATGGGGAGTAGACGGTAGACCCCCGGAGATGCCCCACGCCACATTGCGTGACCGGTCGCAGCAATAAGACATGACCGAGCGTTCTGAGTTCGTCAGCATTCCGCCCTTTTCGACTCCGCAGCCCCCGCGGTAGCGCCCCGGCCCGCCCGAGTCGGTGACGATCTCATGCTTGGAGGTGATAACTGGCGTCAGGCGCTCTTGGCCTTCGAAAGGCTGAACCGCCAGGCCCACGCCGAACAGCGGCGAAGTGCAGTTCGCGCCATCCTTGCCGTTTCTACCGCCCCAGCCACCTACCATCCAGTCGTACCACATGAAGTACGACTTTTCTTCGGTGCGCGCATCGCGACCACCGATAAGCAAGTATTCAAGATTAAATGAACAGGCGATCGCTCGTTCGGGCATGATGCCCGACCAAAGTTCGAAGATGGCACTCATGATCTTCTCGTAAGGACCCGAGCAGAAACCGGTCACAGCAATCGGCCAACCTGCATTTACCACAGTGCCTTCCGGACCGAGATCACAAGTTATCGCCCGATAAAAACCGGAGTTTAAGGGGATATCCGGAAAGAAGGTCTTAGTACCGGCAACTACCCCTGAAAATGAGGCACCAAAGCCCGAATTCAAGAAACTTGAGACTGCCGGTGCCGACTTTGACAGGTCGTAGTGGATCTGATCACCAGTAATTGTCATCCGAACATTTACCGGGATGAGGCCTTCACCAAATGCCGGGTCAAAGTCAATGTAATCGGATGTCTCCCACTCACCATCGGGAAGTTCTGAAATTCGCTTGCGGGTTAGCCGCTCTACGTAATCTTGAACCTCCTCAAATGCAGTGACGATGGTGTCCTTCCCGTATTTATCAACAAGTCGATGGATATCACGCTCGCATACCCCGGTGGCCTCTGCCTGGGCATGCATGTCACCCAAGTTTGCCTCTGCCGCACGAGTGTTAGCAACAATCAACTCGGCGACATCCTGACGGAAGACACCACGATCCCAAAGCTTGACCGGCACCATGCGAAAACCCTCGCCAAAATGCTCCTTGGCGTTAACGTCAAAGGAACCAGGCACCGTGCCACCAACATCGGACCAGTGACCCATCGACATTGCGAAGGCAATTAACTCGTCCTCGGAGAAGATCGGGCGCACAATCCGGACGTCATTGAAATGAGTACCGCCCGAATATGGATCATTCACACCAAAAATATCTCCCGGGTGAATGTCACCTTCGAATCTCTTCAAAATTGCTTGGGCTCCAAAATGCAGCGTGCCTACGTGCACAGCGACATCTTGACTGCCTTGCATAACAGTGTTGCCCTTTGCGTCAACCAACGCGCAGGAGAAGTCACGTGCATAAATGACGAATGAGTGGCAGGTGCGCAAAATCTGCTCGCTCATCAGGTCGACCGATGTCGTGAAAGAGTTCTTCAAGACCTCAAAAGTCACCGGATCCAGCACAGTCTTTTGATTGGGTTCGATTGTTGTCGTCACGCCGATACCTCCTCAATTTTGATCAGAATGTTCCAGTTCGCATCTATCTTCCACGAAGTATGCGGGGGCACCACCGTTGTCGAGTCAAGTTGATCGATAACGGCCGGGCCTCGAGCACCCATGCCAGGCACTAATTCAGCTCTCTCATAAACCGGGGTGGCAATTGGAACAGCGCCGCCAAGGCCATCGGCCTCAAACCACACTTCACGAACAGACTTGGGTACCGGCAACTCCGCAACCACCGGGTCTTGCTTAGCTAACTTGGGCTTCGGGGTTAGACCGATCGCGCGCAGCCCCAGTTGGTAGATCTCGATTGGCGCGTCCTCACGGCTGTAGGAAAACTCCCGGGCATGCTCGCGATGGAATCGCGCAACGGCTTCGCCAAGCGCCTCGCTACCTGCCCCAACCGCTACTGTAAGTGAACGCCATTGCCCCAGATAACGCATTGCAGCGGTTCGCTCAAGAAGTACTTGATCAGGGGCCACCCCCTCAAGTTTAAGATGGGCTGAAGCTTCCGCCTCCATCGTTTGATACAGGCCTTCCATCTCCGCTGGATCGGCAGCAGCTAGTGACTTTTGATACATGACCGACAAGTCATGACGAATATCGACCAGCAAGCACCCGAGCGCAGAAGTCACACCGGGGTTGGGTGGGACCAAGACGGTTGGAATTGAGAGCTCACGAGCTAGCGCTGCACCGTGCAGCGCCCCGGCACCACCAAAGGCAACTAGCGCGAACTCCCTAGGGTCGTAACCACGGCGAATGGAAACCAGCCGGACCGCATCGGCCATATTCGCATTGGCGACTTTGACCACCGCAAGAGCCGCATCTTCAACACTCATGTTGAACGGCTGAGCTACTCCACGATCTATCGCCGAACGCGCCTTTTCCGCGGACAATGTCATGGCACCTCCGACCAAAGAGGTGCCGAGGCGATTCAGCACCACATTGGCATCGGTGTTTGTTGGCTCAATGCCGCCAGTGTCGTAGCAGGCCGGGCCGGGGCTGGCTCCTGCTGATTGGGGACCGTTGCGAAGTGAACCAGCCGGGTCGATCCAAGCCAGTGAACCGCCGCCCGCTCCGATAGTCATCACTTCGATACTCGGGAAACAAATTGGGTATCCGTATTCAACCGACCATTCCTTTGTTACCCGGACTTCACCCCCGAACACCAAAGTTATATCGGTACTGGTGCCGCCCATGTCTAATCCAATTGCATTGGGATACCCAGCTTCTGTCGCCAAATGACGGCAGGCGATCGCGCCAGCCGCTATCCCCGAAGCTGCTATTCGGGCGGCGTATTTCTGCACCATTCGAGGTGTCATTGAACCGCCCCCTGAATGCAGCAGCAGCAGATCGCCCTCGTAGCCACCAATTTTCAGATTAGAACTCAATTCGGCAACGTAATCACCGACAAGCGGGGCCAGTACCGCATTAGCCACCGTAGTGTTAAATCGATCGTGCTCGAAAATCTCCGGAAGAACTTCACTAGATGTAGAAATTCGCACTCCCGGCAACTCTTCGGTCAGGATCTCTTTCATTCTCTTCTCGTGCGCCCCATTGGCATATGAGTTCGCAAAACACACGGCAACCGTTTTTACGCCCTTCTTGCGAAGTCGAGCCGCAAGCGCACGTGCTTCGCCTTCGTCCAAGGCTTCTAACTCATTACCCTCAAAGTCAATTCGCTCGGTGACGTCATACCGATCGCGCCGGCGTATATATGGGCCAGCTACGTCCTTATATGCGTCCCAAAGATCATTCTTGGTGCCGTCACGAATTTCGATTACATCCCTAAAGCCTTTAGTGGTGACCATTGCTGCCGGCGGAAACTTGCGGGTAATAAGTGCATTTGTGGCAACCGTGGTGCCGTGGCTAAATAGCACCACGTCCTTTAGGTCAACACCAACCGAAGCTGCCGCTTGCAGCACTGCGCGCCCGGGATCATCAGGGGTGGAGGCAACTTTGCCGACCCGGA
>JBIIOU010000131.1:0-5922 GCA_044336815.1 Candidatus Nanopelagicales bacterium
ACCAGCAACCAGCACCTGGTAGTCGATCTGCCGCAGGTGCAGGCAGGCCGCCGCATCAACGGCGTCGATGCCGAGGCGTTCATCGAAACCGTCAATCTCCTGCAAAGCCGCGACCGACCAAATCGCGCCGCTCTGCACGATCTCGGCGGTGGTGGCAAAGCCGAGCACCTCGCGCGTCGGATACTTGATGTCGCCGGCACTTGCATCGCCGATGATTGGGCCGATGGCACCAACCACCAGGCCGGCTTTCTTCGCCCGCGCCGCTGTCGCAAGTAACTGCTCGATCACCCCCACCGGCAACCTGGTGTCCTGATCCAAAGTCAAAAGCCAAGGTGCCTTCAAAGCCTGTGCCGTGGCCAACCCGGCATTAAGGCTGCGGGCTATGCCGTCGTTCGTTCCAAAGCGCTGCACTTTCACGGGAGTTCCAGCGGTAACTCGCCCGGCAGCCTCGCGAAGCAATGGATCAAAAGTGCACGGGCTACCGTCGTCAACAACGATAGTGGTGATGCCATCGCGGGCTAGGTCATCGATCAGGGCCAGTAGCGATTCGGCATCAGGGCGATAGGTAGCGACTACTGCAACCACCGGGCTCATCACCTTGCTGAGTCTAGAGTGACGGTAGGCTTACGGGGTTAGCACACCACTGGTCGGAGGAAGCCTTGTCAGAAGCAAAACGCGCACTGATCACCGGTGTGACGGGTCAAGACGGCTCCTATATGGCCGAGCAACTCCTCGAAAAGGGCTACGAGGTTCACGGGGTGGTGCGCCGGTCCTCGACCTTCAACCGCTCGCGCATTGACCACATCCACCACGACGACCACATCCCGGGCAAGAACCTGCATTTGCACTACGGCGATGTCACCGATGCAGCGCGGATGTCTCAACTGGTTTACGAGATCCGCCCCCACGAGGTCTATAACCTCGCAGCTCAATCACATGTGCGCGTGAGCTTCGATGAGCCGGTCTATACCGCCGAAGCAACAGGCGTGAGCACGATCAACATGCTCGAGGCAATTCGTAGTGTCGACACAGGTATTCGTTTTTACCAGGCGAGCACCAGTGAGATGTTCGGTGCGAGCCCGCCGCCGCAAAATGAAGACACACCTTTTTATCCGCGTAGCCCATACGGCGTAGCCAAGGTCTACAGCTACTGGATCACGCGCAACTACCGCGAGGCGTACGACATGTTCGCCGTTAACGGTCAGTTGTTCAACCACGAGTCACCTCGCCGGGGCGAAACTTTCGTCACCCGCAAGATCACGCTGGCTGTAGCAAATATCCTCAAAGGCAAACAAAGCGAACTTTGGATGGGCAATCTTGACGCTATCCGCGACTGGGGCTATGCCAAGGAGTACACCGACGGCATGTGGCGCATGCTGCAAGCCGATGAGCCGGAGGATTTCGTCCTCGCAACGGGTACGGCTTATACGATTCGCCAGTTCTTGACATTGGCCTTTGAGCATGCGGGCTTGAATTGGGAGGATTACGTTAAGTTTGATCCCAAGTTCTTGCGGCCCACCGAGGTTGATGAGCTGATAGGCGATGCAAGCAAGGCCAAGGCGAAGCTCGGCTGGGAGGCCAAGGTGTTGCCGCCTGAGTTGGCACGCATCATGGTTGATGCTGATATCGCTCGCCTTGATGGTGCTGCCGAGGGTGCTTTCTAATTATCGAACAAGTCGGGGCTAGATAATGCATGCGCTAATCACCGGAGCCGCCGGCCAAGACGGCATCGTGCTGTCGCAATTGCTGCTCGCCGACGGTTACCGGGTCACCGGTTTAGTGAAGCCAGGCACGCCAACCGCGACTTTGCTGCGTTATGCACCCGCAATCACCATCGTCGAGGGTGACCTTGGCGAATTCGAAGAAGTTCGCAGTACCGTTGTTGATCTTGAACCCGATGAGATCTATAACTTAGGTGGCATTAGTTCAATTATGGAGTCGGTTAACTTCCCGGAGATGACCCATCAAGTCAATGTCGGTGCAGTGGAAGCGATTTTGCTCGCCATGACCCAGATGAAATCCAAATCGCCACGGTTCGTGCAGGCTGCGTCCGGCACCATCTTCGAGGGCACCGAGATCTCCCCACAAAACGAGTTCTCTCCACGCTCGCCTAAGACTCCTTACGCGATCGCCAAAGCTGAGTCACTCCAACTTATTGACGCTGCCCGCGGAGGGGGGCTCTTTGCAACCGCGGCGATTCTCTATAACCATGAATCACCATTACGCGGCAGTGGTTTCGTCACGCGACGGATCACCGAAGCCGCCGCCCGAATCGCGGCGGGCCAACAGGAGTACCTCGAATTAGGCAATGTTGACGTCTCGCGCGATTGGGGTTGGGCCCCCGATTACGTGCGCGGCATGCGGTTGATCATGGGTGCGGAATCACCACATGATTATGTGCTCGCTACCGGCGAAAGCCATGAACTAACCGAGTTCATCGAGCTCGCCTTTCAAGCCGCCGGCATCACCGATTGGCAAAGTGTTGTGCGCGCCAAGGATGAATTACGTAGAGCTACTGATCCAACCCTGCTGCGCGGCGATAGCACTCGCGCCTATACCGAGCTAGGTTGGCAACACACCAAGAATTTCGCGCAGATTGCCGAGGCGATGGTTTCGTACGACGTGAAATTGCTGAATGATCCGGCTGCGCTCTGGCATGAATAGCGCAGTATTGATTCCTGACTATGCGGGTGATTCTTCGGGTGCCGTCGGGCAATCTGGATGTAAATCCGATCGTTGAATGACGAACCGTGCTCTGTCCATCGCGATGCCAGTGAAGTACCTGGTGAGTTTGTCGTTTAAGGCCAGCCAACTTCCCGGCGACATTGCCGCTAGCCGATTGCCACGTGCTAAGAAAGCGGCGTCTATCGACGTGCAGTACCGAAGATCTGCATACCAATCTTGTTCAGTGATTACAGAACTCCAACTCGGTATCCAAATCAAGTTACCGACCGACCCACTGCGCAGTTGTTTGAGCGGCACTTTGGTGCGACTCGCTGGAAAAACCGGAGCAATGAGGCGCTGTGGTTGCTGGGAACCTTTACCGTCCTCGGCGAAGTCACATGGATGCGGGAGTAGCAGGCCGTAGGTGCCGTCTAGATAGACATCATTTAGTAAGTCGGTGGTATTCGGGAACTGCAATTGAGTGTGCGGAGCTGGAGCACCGGCGCGGCGGGCTGCAACTGCAACAGGGTGCGCCCAAAATGCCCCGAAGACTCCGGCAAATAGATCACCCTGGAAGATCGGACGAATTTCACTCACCTGCCGTACGAAGTACTGCTCGGCGCTCGGGTAAAAGGTGGGGGTTTGCCTCACCGCGGGTAGCCAATGTTCTTTGAGCCTGAGTACAAATCTGCAACTTCATCTTCGGTGATTGCGGTGAACCAGGTTGTCTCAGGAAGTTGGCTTGGATCTATTGCGACCCCGGTTGCTTCCAATTCCCGCAACATCCAGACCGCTGCTTTGATCTTCGGACTCACCAAAAGTTGATGCAGGGTGGTGGCGCCGATGCCCGTGCGAGCGGTCAGCTCCTCGAGTTCGGCGCGCTCACTCGGCATCAAGGACACACTTACGCTGCTGGCGGTGCGGCCTTTAGCCGCCGGCCTTTCAAGTGGAATTGCCATGTGTCCCTCCAGTTAATAACGGTTCATAACAAGACTAAGGGGTGTAGGCGGATGAAACAACTCACTTCGCCCGACCATTTAGGCTGCTAAAAACTCTAGAGCAGCGGGCGAACATGTATCCGAACTTATCCACAGGTGGCCGTGGCCGACTATGAGCGAACAGCCGGGCCTGGCATTTGACGGCGTACGCCGACACCCCATAACCTTGACGGCGAGCGCCGACACTTGGCACCCGATCAACGAGAGGTCCTTCGATGCGCGTCACCGATGCCGCCGACCTGGGCCGGGTGCTGCGCTCTGCCCGGCAGGCTAGGGGTTGGAGCCAGCAGCGGTTGGCCGATGCAGCCGGGTTAAGCCGCGATTGGGTGGTGCGTGCTGAAAGCGGCAGTGGTCGCCTCGAAGTGCAGTTAGTGTTGAAGGCGCTGGGAGCACTGGATCTGAGCATCGATGTGGCCGAGGCCATGCAGGAGGCCGACCGATGACGGCACCTGGTGCGCGCAAGGTTTCATATGCGCAGAACGCGGAGGACATTCGGGTCTGGCGGGCGTTTAGAGATGCGCAAGCCGGCGAGGTCGATGCGAGAAATCTGACTTATGTTGACGTTGGCGCGAACGAACCACGGCATCTATCAATCACGGCAAGCCTTTATGACCTAGGTTGGCGCGGCCTTTTGATTGAGGCTGATCCAGTGCTTGCGCATGAACTTCGCATCATGCGCCCACGCGATCAAGTCGTTGAGATGGCAGCGGCAAGTGGCCCAGGTGAACTAACTTTCTATCGCGTCCCTGGCACCGGCCTTGGCACCCTTGATGAAGGTGAGGCCGAGGCCGCTCGCGCGCGCGGTTTCGAAGTCACCGCCACGCCGGTAGCGACCGCGGCCCTTGACACGATTTTAACCGACCATGAAGTTGGTGAAATTCACTTCATGTCGATCGACGTAGAAGGCGCCGAAAGGGTTGTGCTGCAAGGGCTTTCACTGACCATGCATCGTCCGTGGGTGCTTTGTGTAGAGGCCGTGCTGCCCGGCACCAGCACTCCTAGCCACCAAGACTGGGAGCCGCGCATAATCAAAGCGAAATACAAGTTCATCGCATTCGATGGCGTGAATCGCTGGTATGTGGCCGATGAGCACGCTGAAATTGCGGAGGCAATTGCTACGCCATTCAATGCCCTAGACGCCGGTGCGTTCGGCTGGGTGCAGGCTGATACCGCTGTCTTGCAACGGGATAAGCGTCAGGCTCACAATCGCAGGGCTTGGCAGCGTGAGCTGATACTTAACGACACCCGGAACGCGGTGCCTAAGAGCGAGTACGAAAAACAGATTCATGAACTGCGCACCGCCATCGCCACCGTTGAAGGCTCGCGCTCTTGGCGCTTTTCGCGCAAGATCGCCAGGGTAGGCAAAGCGGTTATTGCGCGCGCGCAAGGGCTGCGTCAACATCTGCCGAGCCCGATCGTTAACGCGATGATCCGTAAACGTCATCTAAGGCACGTGCAGGCGAATATTCAGCACCTCGTCGATCCGGCGTTCTTAGGTAAGGCTCCGGCTCAGACCATTACTTGGATAACTCCCGAGGGTCTTCCAGCGCTGCCAACAGCAGGCTTTGATCTCTTGCCACTGGCGCCAGAGCAATTACAGGAAGTCCGCAACTGGATAAGCGCTGGCCCCTACGACACCGATGAACTCTTAATCCGCCGCACCGACAACCACGATGACGAATTAGGGCGCTTGCTCGCAGCTCTGCGCCTGCGCCTAAAACTTGCAAAGATCCCGGCGACCGCGCACCCGGCCAACGGCAACGCGGTGCTCTTTGATGCGCGCAGTTTGCAGACCGCCGCTTTCGGTGCCCGCGGCATCGGCCGGTTCGCGCGCAGCGCATTAGCCGGGTTACGTGAGACCCTCGGTGATGAAAAGGTGGTATTGCTTGTTGACCGTGGTTTGGAAAAACTGCCGGATGAGTTGGCAGGGGCGTGCGAGCAACTGACTCGAGTTAACGAGTCCAACGTCAATCGCTTCTCGGTGTTAGTTGAGCCATCGCCGATGACGGCCACGGCCGAGCCTATGGTGGCACTCCTACATAGTTCGGCCCATAAGATCGCAATCGTTTTCGACTTCATCCCAATGCACTACCCAACCGTTTATCTAAAACACGCGGCCGAGCGCGCGGAGTACGCCGGGGGCCTGGATGCGCTGCGCTGTTACGACGAGTTCCTATGTATTTCAGGGGTTGTGAAAGCCGAACTACCTGCTCGACTTGGCCGCAATAACGTCGATGCAACGGTGACTTGGCCGAAAGAT
>JBIIOU010000132.1:0-5884 GCA_044336815.1 Candidatus Nanopelagicales bacterium
ACTTCGGCACGCCAGTTCATGGTTCGAAGTGATGCGTCGGTGTGCGCGAGAGTTAGATGGCCACGCTGGGAAAACATAACGTTGTAGTTTAGGTCGGCAGCAAGATTCTGGTAGAGCACGACCGATCGATCGTAGAAGCGAACACCTTCTGGGGTTAGGTAGTTTGAGCGAATGATGGCCGTATTGCGGCCGGAGCCACCGCCGCCCATGTATGACTTATCTAGCACCGCCACATTGGTAATCCCATGGTTGGCTGCCAGGTAGTAAGCGCAGGCTAGTCCATGAACACCGGCGCCGATGATAACCACATCGTAAGACTTTGCAAGGTCGTGCTGCCGAAAACTACGTGGCCAATCTGAATTGGTCAACCCCCGGCGAAAAATATCTAACGCTGAGTAACGCGCGGGCCCACGACTTCGGCGCCTACGAGCTTGAGCGCCCGCAGTTCCTTTAATTGAAGTAACAGATTCAGCGTGTGACATGTCCGTAGGCCTTCACTGAGATGAATTGGACTGGCATGGTGATTAACATTTGTGGACCGTGCGGCGCCTCCCCATCAAACTGCAGGGAGTCACCCGCCTCAAGGATGTAGGTCGACCCTCCAACTCCGTACTGCATCTCGCCACTGACCATGAATAAGAACTCGGTGCCAGCATGTTGGTAGAGAGGGAAAACCTCGGAGCGCTCCAGAAGGGTGACGAGCATCGGCTCCATGATTTGGTTGGGTCCGCGAGTGGCTCCTAGGAGTTGGTAGAGGTGGCCGGCGGCGCTTCGGGGGCTCAACTCGAACCCGCGCCCGGCTTTGACGAAGAGGACGTCAACCTCTTCCTTCAACCCGCGAAAGAAAGCCGTTAGCGGCGCATCCAGAGCTTCAGCGAGTCGCACCAAGGTACTTAGGCTAGGAGTTGTTTGGCCATTTTCAATCTTCGACAGCATTCCTTTACTTATACCTGTTATTTCGGCAAGTTCGGCAAGGGACCAAGAGCGCCGGGTTCGCAACTCACGTAATTGGGTACCTAGAACTTTCTCAACTTCCTGCGCAAAGGACGGTGTCTCCTCTGAGCTTTCGATCGTGTGCTCCCGCATTTTGGACATCGGACTGTTCCTAAAAACCTTGACCGGGGATCCATGAAGTACCGGCGAGGGGCACCTTTGCCATTGCGGCCGCTTCAATGGTCAAAGCGGCTAAGTCCTCTGGCTCTAGGTGGTGCACAGAGTTCTTGCCACAGGCTCGGGCCAAGGTGGTCAGTTCCATGGTCAGGGCATTTAAGTAATTGATAACTCGGCGGGAGCCGATTTCGGGGTCAAGCCGGTCGGTCAACTCTGGGGTTTGAGTGGTGACCCCGACCGGACAAGCACCTGTCTGGCATTCATGACAAAAACCGGGGGCGGTGCCAAGGGCCCGGTAGTCGGCGGTGACGTCTATTTTTTCACCGTCTTTTTCGTAGAAGGGGGAGTTGCAGCCCAGCGCGATTAGCATGCCGACACCTATCGATACAGCGTCAGCGCCGAGAGCCAAGGCCTTGGCGATATCGGCCCCGGTTCGGATTCCGCCCGAAACAATCAACTGCACCTGCCCGGTCATTCCGGCCTCGCGAATTGCCTCAGCCGCTAGGCGGACAGCGGGCAGGGTTGGAATACCGGTGTGCTCGATGAAGACATCCTGGGTGGCACCGGTGCCGCCCTGCATACCGTCAACGACGATTACATCCGCACCGGCAGCGATAGCTAATTTGACGTCATTGAAAGTCCGAGTTGCGCCGAACTTGACGTAGATGGGCTTCTCCCAGTTAGTAGCCTCACGGAGTTCACCGATCTTGATCGTCAGGTCATCAGGTCCTGTCCAGTCCGGGTGACGAGAAGCAGAACGCTGGTCAATGCCGGCCGGGAGGGTTCTCATCGAGGCGACTCGTTCACTAACTTTCTGTCCGAGCAGCATGCCTCCACCACCAGGCTTTGCCCCCTGGCCTACCACGACCTCGATTGCATCGGCTTGTTGCAGATGCTTTGGGTTGAATCCGTAGCGCGACGGTAGGCACTGGTAAACCAACATCGCCGAGGCTCTGCGTTCCTCCTCGGTCATGCCGCCGTCACCGGTGGTCGTTGACGTACCGACGGCGGTGGCTGCGCGCCCTAATGCTTCTTTGGCATTGGCCGACAGGGAGCCAAAACTCATGCCTGCGATAGTTATTGGAATCTTGAGTTCTAGCGGCTTGGAGGCGAACCTGTTACCAAGTACGGTTTTCGTCTCGCATCGTTCCCGATAGCCCTCCAAGGGATAACGTGACAAAGAGGCGGTGATGAATGTGAGGTCATCGAAACTTGGTACGTGCCTTTTGGCACCCCATCCGCGGATTTCATAGCGGCCCATGGTCGCCATTTGAGAGATGTGGGAAATCATTTGGGGCGGAAAGGTCGCACTTTCGCGCAAGGCTGGGTTTATTGCATCTTCCTCAGACATCAGTAACTCTGCTTCGTGAGTGCGTCGAAGTTGTATAACTGTTTTGCGGACGCGACCTTGGTGACATTCTCAGGGTTGATGTGATCAAAGCCCGCGGCAATGCACATTTCGCGAACCAGGGTTACATCAGTGGCTGTCATTTCCTCGATTTGGGCATCTGCTCCCAAGGAACGAATCGTGCCTCCCACGTAAATGACGGCTTCATAGAGTGAGTCGCCCAGTGAATCACCGGCATCTCCGCCTACCAGAACGGTGCCAGCCTGTGCCATGAAGGCACTCATGTGGCCGACACTGCCCCCCACTGCAAGGCTTCCGCCTTTGAGTGAAATTGCCGCTCGTGACGAAGTATCACCCTCAATCACCACCAAACCACCGTGAGCTGAGGCCGCGGTGGATTCACTGGCGTTGCCGCGGACCCGCACCACGCCACTCATCAGGTTTTCACCGACACCCCAACCGACGCTGCCATTGACAGTAAATGAGGGACCATCACAGAGGCCTGCTAGGTAGTACCCAGCATTGCCGTTGATGTTGATGTGGATTTTGTTGGTAAGCCCGACACCGAGATTATGGGCACCGCGTACCTCGGTGATGTTCACCTCGGCGCCCGCAGATTGGGCTCGGAGCTCTCGATTTACGGCGGTCACTCCCATGGCTCGGGCGTCCAAAGAGAGTGGGGGCTTGGTCTGCACACTCATGTGATCACACGGTCCATGTGTGGATCTCCTCGGGTTGTGGCTCGAAAATGCGAGCATCCTCAATATCAGGCAGGCTCGCCAGTGCGTGGTATTCACTGGCCACTGCAATGTATTCTGGCCGTTCGGCAATCACCATGGGCTTGCAAGCAAATGCATCGCGCACTACCGAAAACTGGCGGTCTGTGGAGACTACGAGTGTGAAAAATCCATCGAACTCCTTGAGCACATGCCGCATGGCCTCTTCAAGGTCATCCCCCTGATTCATCCGGTAGCCGATAAATTGGGCTGCTACCTCGGTGTCATTATCGGTAACGCAAGTAACCCCAGCGTCTGCGAGCGTGCGGCGAATACTTGCGTGGTTAGAAAATGATCCGTTATGGACGAGAGCCAGATCGTGGGCGGGAGAGAAGGGGTGTGCACCATCGGTTGTGTTAGCCGATTCGGTGGCCATCCGTGTGTGGCCAAGGGCTAGATAGCCACTCATCTGCGGCACCCGATAACGCTCACAGATATCCCGAGGCAGTCCGACATCCTTGATTAGGTGAATGGCTTTACCCACTCCAACAATGGTGAGTTGATGGTCGGCGGTGCCCAGCAATGCCTGGCTCACCACCTCTTCCCCTGCGCTGGTCACCAAAAAGGCGATATTGCCAATCTCCTCGATTGAGGATGTTGCCCCGGTCGCGGTGTCGACGGCTGCTTGGACACTGGACCAGTCGATTGTGGGCGCATCGCTGCGCAGGGACCAGCGCAGCGATTGCGCTGGCACCCCTCGGTCGTAAATGGCTAAGCCCGCGGAATCTGGACCGCGGGCGGTCATTTCCTCCAGCATGGTCGTGAAATGCCGCCCGAGATCTTGTTCCAAGCCTTGGTCGCGGACTAGTAAGCCGACAATTCCACACACCTGCGGTGATCTCCTCTCCGAGACTGCGTGGCCACTTTGCGGTTGCACCGCCCCATTGGCAAGGTTTCCTCACGGTACTACATATATGACTTTGGTTCAACCCCTTGTTTATATCTACTTTATAGAGTTTCATGTACAGACTACTTGTTGCCTTCAAGAATACCCACTAACCCGAAAGTTTGTGAATGCCTGAATGAAAGGTGCCCCATGACGAACACTCGCGAGGAGCTGCGCTCCCGTGCGGAAGAAGACGGTATTGAGTTTTTCTTCGCCATGTTTGTGGATATGCACGGCAAGCCGTGCGCCAAGCTCGTTCCGATGGCCAGTTTCGACATGCTGATGGATGGTGGCGCCGGCTTCGCCGGCTTCGCCGCGGGCCCCATGGGACAGACCCCGGCGGATCCGGATTTAACGGCCGTCCCGGACCCGGCTTCGTATACCCCGGTGCCTTGGGAGCCGGGTGTAGCAATTCTCATGTGCGATATTCATGTCGACGGGGAGCCCTGGAACTTTTCACCCAGGGTGATCTTGAAGAGACAACTAGAAAAACTTGCAGCGCGCGGTCTTACTTTGATGGCGGGTTTCGAAGCCGAGTACTCACTCCTACGAATCACCGAGTCCGGGGGAATCGCAATTGCTGATGAGCTCGACAATGCGACCGCACCTTGCTACGACGTAAAAGCACTGAGCAGGGCTTTGGGGTTCCTTCAGACCACATCCCGATATATGAACCAGCTTGGTTGGGGCAACTACGCCAATGATCATGAGGACGCTAACGGCCAGTTTGAACAAAACTGGAATTACTCCGATGCTCTTACCTCGGCGGATCGGTTGATCTTCTTCCGCTACATGATTCATGTACTTGCGCAGCGTGAAGGAAAGATAGCGACTTTCATGCCAAAACCATTCTCGCAGCTGACCGGTAATGGCCTTCATATTCATACGTCACTATGGGAGGGGGATAAACCCCTTTTCGCATCGGAGGATGATCCCCGTGGGTTGGGCCTATCACCGATGGCATACCAATACATTGCGGGCATCTTGACTCATGCACGCGCAGCAGCTGCGATCACCTGCCCGATCGTCAATTCCTATAAGCGCATGGGTGTGGGAGCACCGAACTCCGGCGCCACTTGGGCACCTGCCTATGTTTCATATGGCGGGAACAATCGAACGCAGATGCTGCGCATCCCAGCGGGTGGCCGAGTTGAACATCGCGCCTGCGATGGGGCCGCAAATCCATATCTTGCCTTAACCGCTGTTTTGGCCTCAGGTTTGGATGGAATCGATAACGCTCTAGATCCCGGTGAGCCGAATACCGACAACCTGTACGCCTTGACCGGAGAGCAGATTCAGGCAGCGGGTATTGAGACGATGCCACCGACCTTGCTTCACGCCACTGAAGAACTGGCAAAGGATGCGGTGTTGCGGTCAGCATTTGGTCCTGGACGTGACGGTGGTGACTATCTGGATTACTTCGTCGAGGTGAAACAAAGTGAATTCCGCGCCTATCATGCACTGGTTAGCGACTGGGAGATCAAGCGCTACTTGACGTTGTTCTAAGGCAGCCGCGTTCGGAAATTCGCGAACAGCAGCTTTTGAGCCAGTAGGGTCTTATGTCAGCTGCTGAATTGGAGTTACCGAAATGATCCGCGACTTCGTCTTGATGGCCGACGGGGAACGACTATCCGTCACGCTCTTTTTGCCGGCCAAGCAACCAGCGCCATGCATCCTTGAGGCCTTGCCGTATCGCAAGGACGATATGACTGCTAGTTGGCGGCCTGAATATGAAAGATTTGCGGCAGAGTTCGGTTACGCCGT
>JBIIOU010000133.1:0-5853 GCA_044336815.1 Candidatus Nanopelagicales bacterium
TCCCGCCAGCTGTGCTTGGCGGGAGTCAGACCCCGTGGGGGAGCGGCTCTTTCGTGAGCTAGGAGAGTTCACTACGCAATCTGGTTTTAGCTTCCCGCAAGTGCGAGTGGCATATGAAACTTGGGGCAGCCTAAATGCTGACAAATCAAATGCCATTTATATCGCTCACGCACTGACCGGTGATTCGCATGTGGCCGGGCCGGCCGGCCTCGGCCACAAGACCGCTGGCTGGTGGGATTCACTCGTAGGGCCAGGACGAGCCATCGATACGACTGAGTGGTTCGTTGTATGTGCAAATGTGTTGGGTGGCTGTCAGGGCACTACCGGGCCGGCATCCTTAGCCCCGGATGGTCGAGCATGGGGGAGCCGGTTTCCGGTGATAACCGTGGGCGACATGGTTGAAGTTGAACTTCTACTCACAGATGCCCTCGGTATTGATTCTTGGGCGCTGATGCTTGGCCCGTCCTTGGGCGGCATGCGGGTGCTTGAGTGGCTGGTGGCCCACCCGGATCGGATTCGCGGCGGACTGGTGCTCGGCACCACCGCAGCGGTCTCAGCCGACCAAATTGGCACCCATGTAACGCAATTGTCAGCTATCTACGCGGATCCAGGATTTAATGGCGGTGACTACTACGGCGCCGCAGCTGGACAAGGCCCACATATTGGCATGGGGATCGCCCGGAGAATCGCGCACTTAACTTATCGCAGCTCGGAAGAGCTAGATGAACGCTTCGGCCGCGAAATACAAAATATTGATCCCCATGAAATCTCTGGGCAAACTATTAGCCAGCCGATTGCATCCTTTGCGATCACTTCATATCTTGACCACCACGCTGAGAAACTCGCGAGGCGCTTTGATGCTAATACCTACGTCACTTTGACAAACGCGATGAGTTTATTTGATGTTGGCCGCGGACGCGGGGGCGTCGAAGCAGCGTTGGGTCGCGTCAATGTTCCGTTGACCGTCGTGGCGATCGACTCTGATCGGCTATTCCCAAATCGGCAGCAGCAGCAACTGGTAGATCTGGTGCCCGGCGCCGATGAGTTGCATATGGTGCACTCACTTCACGGGCACGATGGATTTCTGGTAGAAGACGAGCAGGTCGCATACTTCGTGCAACAGGCGGTTGAGCGCGCGCGCATGCCGCGATAATTAAATGACTTGTGCCCCATTCACGACGGCTAGTAGAGGGCTGAACTTTAGGCCTCGGCAATGGTGCATTATTGGGGGATGGGAATCCTTGATAATTACGACCTTTCACTCAAACTTTCCAAGGATGAAGGAGAGCGCCGGCTTTCAGCAGCGCAGCGCCGGATTCTCTATCTGCGGTTAGTCGACGGGGGAATCTACGACGGATCTGGCACCCTTGGCCCGCCTATCTGCGTGGTTTTCGAGGGCTGGGATGCATCCGGTAAGGGTGGTGCGATTTCCCGTCTAGTTGCCCCCATAGATCCTCGTCATGTGCGCGTTATTTCAATTGCTGCGCCCACCTTTGATGAGAAGCGGCACCACTTCCTTTCGCGGTTCTGGCCGCACCTGCCTGGCTGGGGCGGCATGACCATTTTGGATCGCAGTTGGTACGGCCGGGTTTTGGTTGAGCGCGTTGAAGAATTTGCCACCGAGGAACAGTGGCGGCGGGCGTATGACGAGATTAAGTCTTTTGAACGGACTTTGACCGATGAAGGCATGGTGTTGGTAAAGATCTGGATGCATGTTTCCAGTGATGAACAATTGAAACGGTTTAAATCACGCGAGAAGGATCCACTTAAGCGCTGGAAACTCACCGCTGAGGATTGGCGCAACCGTGAGCAGCGGCCAGCCTATGAACAGGCAATTACCGAGATGCTCGATCGCACCGATACGTCCTATGCGCCCTGGACGGTCGTGGAAGCCGATGACAAGCTTTACGCGCGGGTAAAGGTGCTGGAGACAGTCAATGCCGCCATAGAACGTGGCCTTTTAAATGCTGGAATCAAGATTGCGGACCCCGAGTAAGAGTCCTAGTAATCGGTTTTCCACAGGCTAAGAAGTGCTAGGTGACATCGGTACCGAGCGGACGTAACGTGGCACTATGCGTAGCTGGCCTGCCCGGGTGTTAATAGTGGCTGCACTTGCCATTTTGATCACCCCGGCCGCAGGGCTCGGGCTGCCAAACGCGACAGGTGCACCTTTCGTGGATATTTCGGTCGACGATGGTGCAGATCGCTTTGTGGGCACCGGGGGGCTGGTTCTTCCGGGTACCGTGGCCGATGCCACCCGACATGAGGTAGCTGCCTGCATTGAGTGCCGGTGGCGGCTCCGCGAACCCTGTGATGGGGTATTTGCGCCGGGCTGCATCATCATTTTGCACGCCTGCGAGGGCGTCGACGAACAGTTGCTTCGGGCTTGGCTCTCCTTCAATGGCGGAGCCACCTGGCAAAATAAGGGCTTGATCTGCGTGTCTAATGATGGCCCGGTAACCGTCGCCGCTGCGGGCATCGCCATCCTGGACGACTTTGAACGCGTTATGCCGCCAAGTCGCATCAGCTATCAACCCGGGCGTGGGGTGCTGCCGTATCTGCCGGTGATTTTCAATTCGAACCAACCCGGGTCAGTGCCACCATCGACCTACTCGGTCGCCGGCCGGCAGGTTGTGCTCTCCCCGACACCGCGATGGGCTTGGGATTTCGGTGATGGCGCCCACCTTGATACCACCTCGCCCGGTGGTTTCTATCCGGATTTATCCGTGGCACACGGGTACCAGCGCGGCGGTAGGTTTCAGGTATCGCTAACCACCAGCTGGTCAGCGACCTACACCGTTGATGGCCTCGGGCCGTTCCCAATTGCGAGTTCGGTCACGCAAACCGATAACACCTTGGTGGCGGTAGGCCAGGCCCGGGGCGTGCTAATCCCATGAGGGGCCCCGGCGGGGCTGGGGACAGTTGGCGGTGGCACAATGGCGGTCTCACGCCCGTACAAGCCATCAGGCTTGACACGGGCACTTGTCGTGGGGAAGTGGGAGAAAGGCGTTACCTACAAAGATGGCACCGGCAAAGAGTTTGGCGAAGAAGGCTGCACCTGCGAAGAAGGCAGCTCCTGCGAAGAAGGCCGCTCCTGTTAGGAAGGCCGCTCCTGTTAAGAAGGCTGCTCCTGTTAAGAAGGGCGCTCCTGTTAAGAAGGCTGCTCCTGTTAGGAAGGCCGCTCCTGTTAAGAAGGCTGCTCCTGTTAAGAAGGGCGCTCCTGTTAAGAAGACGGTTCCTGCGAAGAAGATAGTTCCCGCGAAGAGCGCTACTCCTGTGAAGAAGGCTGATCCCGCGAAGAAAGTAGCTCCCGCGAAGAGCGCTGCCGCAGCACCGGCTAAGGGGGTGACAGATGACCTTGACTTAGAAATGATCGAGGTGATTGAAACCGAGGACGGCTTGGTCGCAATCAATGTCGACGATATTGACCCCGCGGACCTCGCGGTCGTTGCGGTCCTTGAGGCTGATCTTGAAGCCGACATTGCCGTCGACATCGCAGAGGCCGTCGCCGATACCGGTGATGGCGATGAAGCGAGTTTCGTTATCTCTGATGTTGACGACACCGATGAGCCTGTGCAGACAGTTACAGTTGCCGGTGCCACGGCCGACCCGGTAAAGGATTATCTAAAGCAGATAGGCAAGGTCCCGCTGCTAAATGCGGAGATGGAAGTTGATCTCGCCAAGCGCATTGAAGCAGGGCTCTTCGCCGAAGAGATGCTCAATGAGGGCAAGAAGATCGAAAAGAAATTACATAGAGATCTCGAGTGGATAGCACGTGATGGTCGCAACGCAAAGAACCACCTACTTGAGGCGAACTTGCGACTCGTAGTTTCGCTGGCAAAGCGCTACACCGGGCGTGGCATGTTGTTCCTCGATTTGATTCAAGAGGGTAACCTCGGTTTGATTCGCGCGGTCGAGAAATTCGACTACACCAAGGGCTACAAGTTCTCGACTTACGCCACCTGGTGGATTCGGCAGGCCATAACCCGGGCCATGGCCGATCAAGCACGAACCATTCGAATCCCAGTGCATATGGTCGAAGTAATTAACAAGCTAGCCCGGGTCCAGCGGCAAATGCTGCAAGACTTGGGCCGCGAACCAACACCAGAAGAGTTGGCGAAGGAACTCGACATGACACCTGAGAAGGTTGTCGAAGTTCAAAAGTATGGACGCGAGCCGATATCACTTCACACGCCACTTGGTGAGGAGGGTGATAGTGAATTCGGTGACTTAATCGAGGACTCAGAGGCGATTGTGCCTGCCGACGCGGTTTCATTCACCTTGCTGCAAGAGCAACTCGAGTCGGTTCTTGACACTTTGTCCGACCGGGAGGCCGGAGTTGTGAGAATGCGTTTTGGCCTAACAGATGGCCAGCCAAAAACGCTTGACGAAATTGGCAAGGTATACGGGGTGACCCGCGAGCGTATCCGGCAAATAGAGAGTAAGACGATGTCGAAGCTTCGCCACCCGTCACGTTCGCAGGTGCTACGCGATTACTTGGATTAATCCTCACCCAAGTGATTCAGTAGCGCACCAAAAATAACGGTGCGAAGAAGGGCTTTTTGATTACCTATCGGTTATCGCTAGCCGGTACATCTGTCAGGCGGTGGGTCTCATCGACGATGGTCGCAGCCCTCGGCCGCAGGACCAGTTCATGGCGTGACCAGTGATGCCCACAGAAAAGCAGGTCTGAGCCGCCGTGCAATATCACGCGCACATAAGCTTGCGCGTTGCAGCGGTCACACCTATCGGTTGCACTAAGTGCGGGGGCAGTCATCGTCGTGGTCATGTACCAGGCACCTCCTCGGCCGTTTGTTTGTGCTTGTCGCCATTGGTAACAGTCTCTCACCACAATTGCATTCCCGACACGCCGTAGGCCGTTGGTTCACGCAGAGCGAACGCGTCGCGATGATCTGTGGACGACACGACCGACCGGGGGACAGATCCGGGCGTCTTCGCCGTAATCTAGGGCAAATGGCTACCAAAATGCCCCGGAAATCAGCCAAATCGGCAGCATCTAGTGCCGTTGGTGGAGCGGGTGGCGCTGACATTGTTACTGGAGGGGCGTATACCGCCAAGAATCTGGCGGTCTTGGAGGGCTTGGATGCCGTGCGTAAGCGTCCGGGAATGTACATCGGATCAAATGATGGTCGCGGGCTAATGCACTGTCTTTGGGAGATCGTCGACAACGCGATTGATGAGGCACTTGCCGGGTCATGCAAGAAAATCATCGTGACTTTACATCCTGACGGTTCGGCCGAAGTTAGTGATGATGGTCGCGGGATCCCGGTCGATATTGAGCCCAAGACCAAACTGACCGGCGTCGAAGTCGTGATGACCAAGTTACATGCCGGCGGCAAGTTCGGTGGCGGTTCGTATACGGCATCGGGTGGGCTCCACGGGGTTGGAGCTTCGGTGGTCAATGCGCTTTCTGCGCGGCTCGATATTGAAGTCGACCGCGGCGCAAAGACCCACACCATGTCTTTTCGGCGGGGGGTCCCCGGAATTTTCGATGGAGTTGGTCCGCTGAGAGATTTCACCCGCAAGAGTGGCCTGCGCATCGCGGGTACCTGCCCGCGCACTCGAACCGGGACCCGGGTGCGGTGGTGGGCTGATTCGCAGGTATTCACCAAGGATGCCACCTATGACCGCGAAGGGCTGCGCGAACGCGCAGTGCAAAGCACGTTCTTAGTTCCGGGATTACTTATCACGGTCATCGATTTACGCGATCCCGAAGATCTCTACGAGGAGACTTTCCAGCACAAAGGTGGTATCACCGAATATGTCGAGGCCTTATCGGTTGGTGAGTCCGTTAGCTCGGTAATTCGATTGCACGGCCGGGGGCACTTCCGC
>JBIIOU010000258.1:0-4386 GCA_044336815.1 Candidatus Nanopelagicales bacterium
AAGCACTTTCGAGCATTTTGCTGTGGGTCGGGGCATCACCTATTACTACTACGTCGTTGCGGTGGACACCCGTGGGAACGAGAGCGGACCTTCGACGATCCTCTCGTGGACTTTGCCTGTTCCGACATTGGTCACCACTCCTTCGGTCACGACAGCAACACCCACAAATGACACCACGCCGACGATCACTGGGGTAGCCGACCCGGGTGCGAGTGTCATCATCTATATCGATGGGGTTGCTCAATCTCCCTCGGTCACGGTGGCTGGTGATGCCACCTACACGTACACCCCGACGACGCCGCTGAGCTCAGGTGATCACACCATCAAGGCGATCGCGTCGGTCACGGTAAGTAGCAAGACGAACAGCAGCAGTTTCTCCCTTGACTGGACAGTGACAGTTGACACGACAGCCCCTCGCCTGACATCAATCAGTCGATCCAGTCCCACGGCAGCTACCACCAGTGCTGACACGCTGGTGTTCCGGGTGCTCTTCGACTCCGTCGTTTCGGGGGTCGGCACCTCGGATTTCGCCGTGAGTGGTTCGAGCGCAACTCCCACTGCGGTGACGGCGGTATCAGGAGTCACCGGCGCCTATAACGTCACAGTTTCTGGCGGTAACCTTGCCGGTTACAACGGCGTTGTTGGGCTTGGGCTTTCTGGGTCGCCCACGATCTTTGACGCCGCTGCAAATGCATTGGTGAATCTTGTTGCCGTCGGAGCCGTCCAGAGCTACACGATGGATAACAACTTCCCGACGGTGACGATTACCAGCGCCACCCCATCGGTAAGTGCGGCGGCCACGATCACCTTCACTCTTGACAAAGCAACGACGGACTTCGATATCTCCGACATCTCGACGACAAGTGGCACGATGAGTGCTTTCGTCGCAAGTTCGTCGACCTTATATACGGCGACCTACACTCCGGCGTCGGGATTCAGCGGTAGTGCGACAATTTCTGTTGATGCCGCCTCATTTGTTGATGCCGGTGGTCTCGCTAACTCGGCTGGAACACTTACGCTAACGGTAGACACGACACCCCCGACTGTTACTGCCATCACGTCGACAAACGTGAATGGCTACTACGGGGTCGGTGCGGTGATAGATGTGACGGTAACTTTTAGTGAGTTAGTAAATGTGCTCTCTGCAGCGGGTGTTCCATCACTGCTCCTAGAAACAGGTGCGACCGATCGGGCAGCCGCGTACCTGAGCGGCTCGGGTACCAACACCGTGACGTTCCGATATACGGTGCAGGCCGGTGATATATCCGCTGATCTTGACGAGCAGTCGACTTCTGCTCTGGCAGTCAATGGTGGGTCGATAAAGGATGTCGCCGGCAACAATGCAACGTTGACAGTTCCTGCGCCGGGTGCTGCCGGGTCACTCGGCGCTAATAAAGCGATAGTTGTTGACTCCGTTGCGCCATCGGCGCCTACTGCGCTTTCGGCCGTAGGCGTGGGCGGCACCGCGATCGCTTCGAAACTCAACAGCACGAACACAGATCTTGCCGCCACCGCGACAATAATCGCGGGGGAGGCAACCGGCGGCTCAGGGCAGTTACTCCTCGGTGCGACGGTGATTGCGACCGATGCCACCATCTCATCTGGTGATACTTCCATCTCATTCACCTTGGGCACAGCGACTGCTGCGGCTCTGCAAGCGCTAATTTCAACCGGCGGTTCGCTCACAGTGCGGGTACTAGATGCAACCGGAAACGTGTCAGCAGCCAGTGCCGCCGTGACTTTAACTGTCGACTACTCCAGCCCATCGGTAACCTTGGCAAGTAGTCGGTCTTCGCTGATTAATGGTCAAACTGCCACGATAACTGCGACTTTAAGTGAGGCGTCAACAACTTTCGCGTCGGCGTCGGCGACGGTAAGCGGTGGGACACTTTCGTCTTGGTCGGGCTCTGGCACCACCTATACCGCGACATTTACTCCGACATCAGCTTCTTCGGGAACTGCGTCGATTTCATACGCCATGGGTAGTTGGACAGACTTAAGCAGCAACCCATCGAATGCAGCGACAGCACTCACCTTGCCCTTCGACACATCGTTGCCAACCGTTACTTCGATTTCCTCGAGCACCGCAAATGGCATGTATAAAGCTGGGGCCGTCATCGATGTCACGGTGACATTTTCTGAGGCTGTCGCAGTCACGACCGGTACCGGTACCCCGACACTCCTACTAGAAACTGGCACTACTGATCGCCTCGCGAGCTACACGAGTGGTTCAGGGTCTAGCACCCTGAATTTCCGCTACACCGTCCAGGCAGGTGACAGCAGCGCTGACTTGAACCAGCAGTCGGCAGCTGCTCTTGTTCTCAATGGTGGTGTCATCGCCGACTCCGCCGGTAACAACGCCACCTTGACCTTGCCGGCGATAACCTCCGGAGCCACGGGTGCGCTCGCAACCAATGCTGCGATTGTTATCGATACCGAAGCACCGAGTGCCCCGACAACTGTTGCGGTTATTCCGGTCGGCGGGACTGTAGTTGCAAACACCCTGCTGGCAAGTAACACGAACATGACCAGCACGGCGAGCATCACCGCCGGTCAGGCAACCGGTGGTTATGCCGAACTTCTACTGGGTTCCTCGGTTATTGCAACCGATTTGTCGATCAGTTCTGGCGATTCTTCGGTTGCCTTCGACTTAGGGTTGAGCGGCGCTGCTGCCCTGCAAGCAACCATCGCCGCGAGTGGAAACCTGACGGTTCGCCTTTATGATGCAGTAGGCAACGTGTCTGCCGCCAGTGCTGCGCGATCCCTCACGGTTGACTACATCGTGCCGACAGTGACGGTGACTTCCTCTCGCACAGCATTCACGTTGGGGCAGACAGCTACGGTCACCTTCACACTTAGTGAAGACTCAGCCAATTTCGTCGCCGGTGACGTAACTGTTGTAAATGGGTCAATCAGTTCCTTCAGCGGCTCTGGCTCCAGTTACAGCGCAACATTTACCCCGGCTACAGGCAATGGCCTTGTTGGATCGATATCTGTCGCATCCGGTGCGCTTACCGATGCGGCGGGTAACTCCAACTCGGCCAGCAACACTGTGGGCCTAACCATCGACACCGTTGCGCCAGCTGTCTCTTCCTTCACATCGACGACCGCGGATGGTTCATACCGGCTTGGCCAAAGCATCAATATTCGCGCGGTCATGACAGAGAGCGTGCTTGCCGGCTCAACAATGACGGTCACCCTTGACACCGGTGCCACCGTCACCGTGACCACAGCCACCTCGAGCTCTATCTTGAACGGCACCTACGTGGTTGGCAGTTCGCAGGCGACAAATGATCTAACTGTTGCTAGCTACACCTACACGTCGGGCAGTATTACCGACGCTGCCGGAAATGCGCTCACGAGCACCACCGTGCCGTCCGGCTCATCAAATATCGCGGGCGGCAAGGCGCTGGTTATCGACACTCTCGCACCTGCTTCGGCTACTTCGGTGACGTTGAGCCCAGCGGGCGGCACGGTCATTTCAAACCTGTTGAACACCACTAACACCAACCTGCAAGCTGCCGCGACGATAGTGGCTGGTGAAGCAACAGGTGGGCAAGCACGGCTGCTGCTCGGCACTACGGTCATAGCCACTGATTCAACGATCTTGGTTGGCGACACGACGGTCAACTTTGACCTTGGACTAGCGAGTGCGGCAGCACTGCAGGCGGCAATTGCCACCGGCGGTAGCGTCACGGTGATTCTTGAAGATTCTGCAGCAAATACTGCTGCGGCGAGCTCTGGGGTGACGCTCACGGTCGACTATTCCGTACCGACAGTGACTGTTCGATCCAGCGCCGCGGTTCTGAAGAATGGTGCTACGGCAACTTTGACAATTACCACCAGTGAATCGACAACAGACCTAGCGGTTGGTGATCTCTCGGTCACCGGTGGCAGCATCACCGCATTCAGCGGATCGGGAGATACATACACTGCAACGTTTACGCCGACCGCATCAGCAAATGCCACCGCGACAATTGGTGTCAGCGCAGGGGCCTTCGTTGATGTCAACGGCAACCCAAGCGCTGCGGGGAGTTCGGTAACTATCACGGTCGATACCGTTGCACCTGCCGCGCCGGTGATCACTGGACCGGCACTCACCTCAGACGATACGCCGACAATTATTGGTACTGCAGAAGCCAACTCCATTGTCGCTATATATGACGGAGGGGTCTTAATCGGGACGGCCACCACGAATGGTTCGGGCGCGTGGACTTTCACGACAAATACGAGTATGTCTGGCGGCACCCATCCGATCACTGCCACCGCAACCGATGCCGCCGGTAATACCGGTGCCTCCAACTCACCGGCATTTGCTGTCGTAATTGACTCCACGCCACCAGCGCTAACTTTGGCTGCGGTGGCTGGCAATGACGAGATCTTGCT
>JBIIOU010000134.1:0-5839 GCA_044336815.1 Candidatus Nanopelagicales bacterium
GGGCGCCCAGACTTCGCTGTCCAAATCGCACTATGGCAGCCGGCAACGATGTCACTGTCGGCTTGCACGGTTGACCTCCCGGCGCAGGGGATGTCTCGTTCGGTGCTAGATGAGGTTGGTGTCCCTGCTGATTTGCCAGCTAATCGTCCCGTCCGAATAGTGGCTTCGCGCTCCCGTCCACCAGCCACATTGCCGAAGGCGGTCGAACTCCTTGGTAAGAAATTGGCGGCGGCCGGTTTAAGTGAACACGGGGTTGAAATCGTAGATGTTGGATCCGTGGGTGCGAAAGTCAATGAAATGTTGTGCGGCCGCGCTGAGGCTTATGTGCACGACACCGGCTTCTATGAGTGGGATGTCGCAGCTCCGTACGGGGTGGCTTCGCACTATGGATATATCGCCAGCCATATTGACGGCTCACCGGTGACTTTCAATCACCTGCCCCCTTATGTCACCGACCTCACCGTTGCGCATCCACAGTTGGCGCAGTTACTGCGCGAGTGCCTTGCGGAGGCGGCACACCTGTGAGCCTTAAGGGTCTCTTGAAGGCGGTCGCAACTAAACCGGCGTTTATTCGACTTGCCGAATCAAGGGTGGCAACAGCGGTTGCACCCACCGCTTTGGCGCCGGTGCTCTTGGCTCAACTTTGTGCTCCGGCTCCAATTGGAGCGGGCCGTCGACTGTTAGTGGTCACCGCAACCGGTCGCGAGGCCGATGATTTAGCTGAAGTGCTGCGCGCCCTGGTGCCTGAGCGCGAGGTCGCGGTATTTCCCTCCTGGGAGACCCTGCCCCATGAGCGCCTATCACCATCATTGGATACCGTCGGGCGTCGAGTTGCTATCTTGCGTCGGCTTGCGCATTCAGATGCTGCGGATGCCTTAATCCCGCAGATCGATATTTTGATTGCTTCGATACGCGCGGTGCTCCAACCGATGGCCGCCGGTCTTGGCGATGTTGAACCGGTGCGGATAACCCACGGGATGACCGTTGACCTCATTGGTTTAGTCGAGCGATTGGTCGAGCTCGGGTATGAGCGAAATGACTTAGTAGAACGGCGCGGTCAGTTCGCAGTTAGAGGTGGGATCCTCGACGTCTTCCCCCCACCCGATGAGCACCCATTACGGGTTGAATTCTGGGGGGATGTAGTTGAAGAGATTCGGACTTTTTCGGTAGCTGACCAAAGGTCCCTTGAGCTTGCCCACCACGGATTATTCGCGCCACCGGTTCGTGAATTACTGCTGACCGCAAAGGTGCGCGAGCGGGCCAGGTTACTTGCATCCTCGGCACCTGAAATCGCGGATGTAGCAGCTCGAATAGCTGAGGGGCTACACGTTGAAGGCATGGAGACCCTGATCCCGGTATTGGTCGACGGCATGGTCTCGCTACCCGAACTCATCGACCCGTCTTCAACTTTGGTGTTGATCGAGCCAGAGCGCCTTCGCACTCGAGCCCATGATCTGGAGCGCACCGCGGCTGAGTTTTTGGCGGCTTCATGGCACAACGCCGCGGTCGGAAACCAAACGCCGATAGACCTAGCCGGGGCTTCATATTTATCAGTTGCCGAAATTTTGGACTTGACCGATGCCCGCTCCATGCCTCGGATCTTGATAACCCCACTGGCAAGTGATGTTGAACTATTAGATGCGCGCGACGATGAAGTTATTGACTTCGAAGCCACCGTCGCGAACTCGTATCGCGGAGACGCAGGTTTGGCATTCACTGACCTTGCTAAGTGGGCGAAGGCGAGTTGGCGGGTTGTGCTAGCGAGTGAGGGCCACGGTTCTGCAGAGCGTTTTGTCGAAACCTTGTCGGGCGAAGATATCCCGGCTCGCTTGGTTGACTCGTTAGACGATGAGCCGCAGGCTGGCGTGGTGAGTGTGACGACGGCGAGTATGGCTCACGGATTCATCCTCGCTGGGTGTGAACTAGCGGTGCTGACCGAGACCGACATCGTGGGGCAGCGGTCGTCAACCAAAGATATGCGACGACTGCCATCGAGCCGGCGCCGAACCATTGACCCGCTGACTCTCGCCAAAGGGGATTTTGTCGTTCACGAGCAGCACGGGGTCGGCCGCTACGTTGAGATGGCAAAGCGCGAAGTTGGTGGTGCAGCACGTGAGTACCTAGTGGTTGAGTACGCGCCTAGTAAGCGGGGGCAGCCGGCAGACCGGCTCTATGTGCCAACCGACCAACTTGATTTAGTTACCCGCTACATAGGAGGCGAATCACCCAGTGTGCACCGCTTGGGCGGCGCAGATTGGGAGAAATCGAAGGGGCGTGCCCGTAAGGCGGTTAAGCAGATCGCCGGTGAGTTGATCAAGCTCTACGCTGCTCGTCAAGCCACCAAGGGCCATGCATTTGGACCGGATACGCCGTGGCAGCGCGAGCTTGAGGATGCGTTCGCATATGTCGAGACTCCAGACCAACTTTCGTGTATTGACGAAGTCAAAGTTGATATGCAGCGAGAAATCCCGATGGATCGGCTAATTTGCGGTGACGTGGGTTACGGCAAAACTGAAATAGCGGTGCGGGCCGCTTTTAAGGCAGTGCAAGACGGTAAACAGGTCGCCGTTTTGGTCCCGACTACTTTGCTGGTGCAACAGCATCTTTCGACATTCGCTGAGCGCTACGCCCCATTCCCGCTAAAGGTTGCCGGGCTCTCGCGTTTCAACACCGACAAAGAAGCCCGCGAGGTGGTGGCGGGTTTGGGTGATGGCACCGTCGACGTGGTGATCGGCACCCACCGCATGTTGACCGCGAATGTGCGCTTCAAGGATTTGGGTTTGGTGATTCTTGATGAAGAGCAGCGATTCGGCGTTGAGCACAAGGAACACCTGAAAGCGCTTCGGACCAATGTGGATGTGCTGGCGATGTCAGCGACGCCGATCCCGCGCACCCTGGAAATGGCGGTGACAGGGATCCGAGAAATGTCGGTCATACAAACGCCTCCAGAAGAGCGGCTTCCGGTGCTGACATTCGTTGGCCCATATGACGATAAGCAGATCTCCGCGGCAATTCGCCGTGAGCTACTTCGCGAGGGTCAGATCTTCTTTGTCCATAACCGGGTTGAGTCCATCGAGAAAGTTGCAGCTCGACTGCGTGATTTAGTTCCTGAGGCACGCTTTGCGACGGCCCACGGGCAGATGAACGAGTCCACGCTTGAAAAAGTCATCGTGGATTTCTGGGACGGGCAAATAGATGTGCTGGTTTGCACCACGATTGTCGAATCCGGTATCGACATTGCAAATGCAAACACGTTGATTGTTGATCGAGCCGACACGTTCGGGCTTTCGCAGTTACATCAGTTACGCGGGCGAGTTGGTCGCGGCCGTGAGCGGGCTTACGCCTACTTCCTGTATAACGCAGATAAGCCAATGACCGAAACTGCGCATGAGCGCTTGGTCACGATCGCCCAGAACACCGACCTGGGTTCGGGAATGCGCATCGCCATGAAGGATCTTGAAATTCGAGGCGCCGGCAACTTGCTCGGTGGCGAGCAAAGTGGCCACATAGCTGATGTGGGATTTGATCTATATGTACGACTCGTGGGTGAGGCTTTGGCCGAGCACCGAGGTCAAGATGAGCAGGATTTCGCCGAAGTGCGGGTTGAGTTGCCAATCAATGCACATATCCCTCACGAGTATGTGCCTCAGGAGCGTCTGCGATTGGCGGCCTACAAGAGTCTCGCCGATGCGACCACCGATGCTGGCGTTGATGAGGTCGCGGTGGAGTTAACCGACCGATTCGGCCCGCTCCCTGACCCAGTGGCCGCCCTGCTCGCGGTGGCTAGGTTCCGGGCGCTCGCACGGGCGGTGGGCCTGACAGAAGTGGTGGTTCAAGGGCCCAAAGTGCGCTTCCACCCGGTGGAATTACCGGAGTCGGTCCAAATGCGGCTTGAGCGCCTATACCCAGGAACATTGGTCAGGGGGGCGGTCCGTACGATCGTGGTGCCGCGGCCGATGACCGCCCTGCTGGGTGGGCAACCGGTTCGTGACACCGCCCTTCTTGACTGGGCGGCAGAACTAATCAACACCGTGTTAACAAAGCCTTAGTCAAATCCTGCCCAACCCAAGCCCTGCCCAACCGAAGTTTCGGAGATTAAGTGAGAACCGATCGAATCCGCCCGGTGTTTGTCAGTGCAGTCATCTCGGGCGCGCTGGTCGCCGGCCTAACCTTGACCGGTTGCGGTGCAGCAACAGCAGGGGCCGCAGCGGTTGTTGGTGATACTCGAATATCCGAGCAGACCCTGACGAGCAACGTTCAAGAGGTGTTGGTTGCGCAGGAGAAATCACCGAACACGTCTGACGCGGCTATCGTCAACTCGGTTCTAAATCGGCTGGTGACCAGTGAGCTTGTCAACATACTGGCCGCCGAGAAAGGCATCACGGCCACTCAAGGTGCCATTGACAGCACTTTGCAGGGATATTTGGAGCAGGCCGGTGGTGAGGCCGAGGTCCAAAATGCATTACTGCAACGCAATGTCGCCCCCTCGCAAATCGAGACGTTTGTTCGCACCAATGTGTTGGCACAAATGCTCGGCCAAGCACTCGCGCCAACCGCCGATGCTCAAGGTCAAAGTGACGCCGTGATAGCGGCTGTTATTGAAACCAGCATGGTCGTCGGAACCGAAGTTAGCCCGCGGTTTGGTACTTGGGACGCCACCGAGTTAGCTATCGGGCCGGTACCGAGTGATCTTTCTGCACTGCCTGCTAACTAGTTCTTGAATACCTCACGATGACAAGTGCCCGGGGAGAGCGGTTCCTAGACCTCGTCGCTGTCATGGATCAACTTCGCTCACCCGGTGGTTGCCCGTGGGATGCCCGCCAAACCCATGGGTCATTGGTTGAGTATCTGGTCGAAGAGACATATGAGTTGGTTGAGGCGATCGACAACAGTGACGATGCTGGAGTGCGCGAGGAGCTTGGCGACCTACTGCTTCAGGTGGTCTTTCATTCGCGTATCGCCCAAGAAAACCTTGATGATCCGTGGGATATCGATGCGGTGTGTGAGGGCATAATTAATAAACTCGTCTCCCGACATCCGCATGTATTTGCAGGTACCGGAGAAGCCACCGCTGATGCGGTCGAAGCCAATTGGCATGCACTAAAAACCAAGGAAAAGGGCAGAAACTCAGTAACCGAGGGTATCCCGGCGCAATTGCCGGCGTTGGTGCTTGCCGGAAAAGTGATTTCGCGCAGTGCCGCATTAACCGAGCAGCTGCCGGCACTAGAAAATGAAGAGGTAAGTGCGTTTGTCGCAGGTTTAAGTGATGAGCAGCAGCTTGGTGATCACCTGCTCGCGCTGGTATCGCTGGCACGCGCGCGCGGGTGGGATGCTGAAGGCGCGCTGCGCGGAGCTGTTCGCCGCCGGGTAGGTGTGATTCAAGAACTCGAGAGATCAGGTAGGGATACGACTAATGAGTGAACTCAATGACGCGACGCGCGAGTTCAAGGTAATAGCGACTAAAGCCATTGATGACCTGCTGTCATTCGACCCAGTGTTCGCGACTTATCTAGGTGATCACCGGTTCGATGATCATCTCCCTGCGATGACCTCAGAGTCCCGAGAAAATCAAGCGCGACAGATCGCTGATCATCTAACCGAACTCGATGCGGTCGATGACCTTGAACTTTCTGTATCTGACCAAATCGACCTTGAAATCCTGCGCTCTCGATTAACTAAATCCCAGTTCGAGGTGAGTGAATTGCGCGCTGCCACCTGGAACCCGATGGTCTGGAATCCAGGCACCGCATTGCACCTTTTGGTTTCGCGTGATTTCGCCCCGAAGCCGGAGCGGGCGCGAAGTGTCAAGGCGCGCCTCGCGGCAATCCCCGGATTCTTA
>JBIIOU010000016.1:0-22387 GCA_044336815.1 Candidatus Nanopelagicales bacterium
TGGAGCCTTGATGATCAGAATGAATCACCTGTTGATCCCAGTTGGGTGGGGGAGTTGGCACTAGACCTTCAGCCGAGTGTTTACGGCGATACCGTGCTCTATCGAAATGGAACCAAGGAGTACCGGGCAACCGATGCGAGGGCGCTGCTGCAGGATGCGGGTGCAGTGGCGATGTCGCGGGCCACTGGCGCTTACACACTCGAGGATCAAGATTGGTTTCGTCGTGGTTCCATAAATGGCGAACCCTTGCCTATCCCCAGCAGGTTCGTGTTCGGGGTCGATCTTGCGACTACCGTGGGCTACGCGTACGACTTCGTTGCTGTGCGCACGGGATCGTGCCAGGAGCCCGAGTGCGCTGGCTTCTGGAGCGCGGTTAGCCCCTCATTGATCACTTCGGACGGCGACGGAGGCGACAGCACTTTGATGAATGCCGCGCCCAAGGCTTGGACCTCGTCACCTGAATGCGATATCCGCACAATTCCAGGAATTGACCACATGAAAATCGTGACGGACCCTGACGCAATTGCGGGTTTGGTAGCCACCGCACACGGGTCCGTCGAGGGATCGATCCCCTGCGCGGGTTGAGGTGAGGTGGGGGGCCGGCTCACGCCCGCTGGAGTGAGTGATCGGAAGATCTGGGTGTTTCAGGGTGGTAGATAGACTGATGCTGCAAATATGTGGTCGGCAAAGAGCCGAGGATATGGTCGGAGGGCAGTGTGGTGCCTCGCACCTATCAGGTTCGCACGTATGGCTGCCAGATGAACGTCCACGACTCCGAGCGGCTTTCGGGGTTACTCGAGAGCGCTGGGTATGTACCCGCGGTTGAGGGCCAAGTCGCGAACGTAGTCGTCTTCAACACGTGTGCGGTTCGCGAGAATGCTGACAACCGCCTATACGGAAATTTAAGCCACCTGGTTCCGGTGAAAGCGAGTAACCCCGGCATGCAGATCGCGGTCGGCGGTTGCCTGGCCCAAAAGGACCAAGGCGAGATCCTGCGCAAGGCTCCATGGGTTGACGTGGTCTTTGGTACCCACAACATTGGGTCACTTCCGATGCTGCTGGAGCGAGCTCGCATTCAAGAGCAAGCACAGATCGAAATCAAGGAAGCACTTGAAGTTTTCCCCTCGAGCCTGCCGACAAAACGCGATGCGGCCTATGCCGCATACGTTTCGGTGAGCGTAGGTTGCAATAACACCTGCACTTTTTGTATTGTGCCCGCGCTTCGCGGTACCGAAAAAGATCGAAGGGCCGGCGATATTCTCGCTGAAGTGCAGATGCTTGTTGACGATGGAGTTCTTGAAATCACGCTACTTGGCCAAAATGTAAATGCCTACGGGGTTGAATTTGGAGACCGAGAGGCATTCGGAAAACTATTGCGGGCTTGTGGTGAAATTTCCGGCTTAGAGCGGGTTCGCTTCATGAGTCCGCATCCGCGGGATTTCACCGACGACGTGATCGCGGCGATGGCCGAAACCGCGAATGTAATGCCGCAATTACATATGCCACTGCAATCCGGTTCCGACACTGTCCTGCAGGCGATGCGGCGCTCATATCGCCAGGATCGCTACCTGGGCATAATCGATAAAGTGCGTAAGGCAATGCCGGATGCCGCTATCACCACTGACATCATTGTTGGTTTCCCGGGTGAAACCGAAGCGGACTTTGAACAGACTGTTCACGTGGTGCGCGAAGCGCGCTTCGCGGGTGCCTATACCTTCTTGTACTCGCAGCGCCCCGGAACCCCTGCCGCTTCAATGCCAGGGCAGATTCCGCACGAAGTCATGCAAGACAGATACCTTCGATTAGTCGAGGTAGCAAATGACATGGCCTGGGCTGAGAATAAGAAATTGGTTGGCAAAACTGTAGCCGTTTTGGTTGCCCACGGGGAAGGACGTAAAGATGAGGCCACTGAAAGAGTGTCTGGTCGGGCACCCGATAACCGGTTGGTGCATGTAGCACTGGACTCCGCGGTGGGTGTGCCGCGACCCGGTGATGTCATCACGGCGGAGATTACGCATGCGGCGCCTCACCATTTGGTGGCTGATCGAGTGATTTCGCTGCGTCGAACTCGAGCGGGCGATGTGGGCGAGCAGCCGGTCAATAACTCGGTGTTATTGGGGTTGCCTGCCATGCGCCCCGCGTGAGCACAACATGACGGTACTGGCAATTGTTGGGCCTACGGCGGTAGGTAAAAGTACCTTGGCCGTCGCAATAGCAAAGCACTGCGGTGGCGAAATTATCAGTACTGACTCAATGCAGATCTACATTGGAATGAATATCGGTACGGCCACCCCGACCGAAACCGAGCGAGATGGGGTGGCGCATCATCTTGTTGACGTCTGGACTCCGAGCCATGATGTTTCCGTAGCAGAATTCCAGCAGGTGGCGCGTTCGGCAATCGACGAAGTAATCTCGCGGGGTGCGCAACCGATAGTCGTTGGTGGTTCTGGCCTTTATGTCGCTGGCGTACTTGATGACCTGAAGTTTCCGGGCACGGATCCTCAAGTTAGGGCTGGGATTGAGGCTGAACTACTTGAGCAAGGCGCGGCACATCTCCATGCGAGATTGGTGTCGGTTGATCCGGTGGCTGCCGCAGCGATATTGCCAACGAATGGTAGGCGCATTGTTCGCGCCCTTGAGGTCATCGAGCTCACCGGCGAACCATTCACCGCAACTTTGCCGCCACCGGTGTCGGTTTACCCGACGATTCGTATTGGGCTTGAGATTCCACGAAGTGTTCTCGATGAGCGCATAGCCGAACGGGTTCACTTGATGTGGGCCGCCGGGTTTGTTGACGAGGTTCGTGAACTGGCCGCCGCCGGGTTGGCCAATTGGCGAACCGCATCACGGGCCCTGGGTTATCTTCAAGTTATGGCTTATATAGATGGAGATTGCTCATCGGAGCAGGCACTTCAAGCCACTATCGATGCGACCAGCAAATTCGCGCGTCGCCAACAACGTTGGTTTCGACGTGACTCACGCATCACTTGGATTGATTACGATGCGCCCGATGCGGTACCTCGGGTCTTAGCGGCCTTGGGGTCTGAAACTCTTATGTAGTACTCGGTGCCTAGTAAGATTGAAGCTAGTGGACCGGGGATTCGGGTAAGTACCGCCAAAGTTCGCGTAGTTCCGTCGGCGCCGGCTTGTGATGCGTGGGCGCGTAAGGCTTGTCGCTTTGCTTTCATGAAAGGGCGGACATTTACCCGGTGGGTGATTTCGGCACCTGCTGTCCAGGCGAAGTCGAACTCGTGAGCATCCCAATCACTTGGAGTTAGGTGCAATTTCGCTGCGAGCCGCACCGCCTTGACGATGGGTTCACGCGGCAATGTGGCCTCGAATAATTGCGGTGGCTTCTTGGCTAGCACCGCGGCGGCTCTGGTGGCGCGATGTACCTGCAGGTGATCTGGGTGCCCGTAGCCGCCTGCCGAGTCATAGCCAATGAGCGTGTCCGCGTCCTCGGCGTCCAAGACAGCGGCAATTTCTTTTGCGACAGTGAATCGGTCTAGGTGGGCAAAACCATCAGGCTGCTCCCCATGAAGCCCCGAGTCTGGGTAGCCCAAAGTCACCACGCGATGCACTCCGATGGCATCGGCGGAGGCCGCTAACTCGGCCTGTCGCCGAAGGCCAAGACCAGCGCTTAACGCGGCAGAGGTAAGGCCGGCTTCGCCATTTGTCGCCACGATGAGCACCACCCGCTGGCCTTCGGCCACCGCCCGGGCCATGGTTCCGGCGGTTAGAAGGGCCTCATCGTCAGGGTGCGCGTGCACGAAGACGAGGACCTGCGGCGGGTGGGGCGTCATGATGGACACATTGTGCCGTACGGTCCCAGAGTGAGAATTGCGCATGTCAGTGACTGCTACCTGCCACGTACCGGCGGCATCGAGTCACAGGTGCGCGCATTGGCAATGGCGCAGGTTGCTGCCGGGGACGACGTACGAGTTATTACTGCCACGCGAGACCACCTCGCATCACCTTCGCGCTCCGAAACCCTCGATGGGCAAGAAATTGACGGCATCAGGGTTCACCGCGTAGCAATGCGAGTGCCATTTGATTTGCCGATCCACCTGCGTACCCGAGCACATGTTGCCGAACTGCTTACCGCGAATACGGTGGACGTTGTCCACGTACATGCGGGCGTGATTTCGCCATTTGCTTGGGGTGCCCTACGTGCCACCCATGAACTCAAGATGCCAACCCTCGTGACGGTTCACAGTATGTGGGGTCCACTAGCGCGGCCTGGGTTTAAAGCAACTTACGAAATTGGCAGGTTGTCGCGATGGGGTATGCAAGTTTCAGCGGTAAGTCGCACCGCCGCCGATAGCATTTCTGCTGCGATACCCGGGCTAGGTGAAGTACTTGTCGTGCCTAATGGCATTGATCCAAGTGATTGGCAAATCGCGCATTCGGTCCGCGATGACAGTGAACTTCGTGTGGTTACGGTCATGCGGCTGGCGCCTCGAAAGCGGATAATTCCTTTACTACGAATCATCGCTCATGCTAGGCAAAGTGATGAGCGGATTAGTCTCACGGTTATCGGAGATGGCCCGGATCGCTCGCGAGCTGAGAAGTTTGCAAGAGAGCATGGGCTCGCTGACGCCGTGACATTCACCGGGCGCCTTGATAGCCATGGGATTAGATCGGTATTTGCGGTGAGCGACGTCTTCATTCAGCCCTCGGTCCGGGAGTCGTTTGGCCTGGCCGCATTAGAAGCCAGGAGTGCTGGGCTCCCCGTGGTAGCTCGTGCTGGCACGGGCACCACGCAATTCATCAGTGATGGGGTTGAGGGGCTGATTGCAGCAGATGATGCTGGGTCAGCCGCTGCCCTTATTCGGCTAACCCGAGATCGCGAACTTCTCAACTCACTGAGTGCACACAATGCCTCCACGGCACCTTCGCAGACGTGGCCGGCTGTGCTAGAGCAGGTACGTGTCGGCTATGCAGAAGCTCTCAAACGAATTGGCAAGTAGAGTATGTGAATGGCCCAGTTAAGCGAAGTGAAATTTATCAAGGGCCACGGCACCGGCAATGATTTCTTAATTATCCCTGATATCGATGGCGTCCTTGAATTGACCGCTGCGCAGGTTCAATTTCTATGTAATCGGAACAAAGGGATCGGGGCTAACGGCGTCTTGCGAGTTGTGCGCACAAAGCACCTCCCAGAATTCATCGATCAAGCGGCCGGCGCCGAATTCTTCATGGATTACCGTAATGCTGACGGCACTTTGGCCGAGATGTGCGGTAACGGCGCCAGAGTTTTCGTCCGATACCTCGACGCGACGGGGCTCATCACCGACAATGAAGTAAATATTGCTACTCGAAGTGGGCTAGTCCCGGTAATCATGAACTCTGACCTAAGTGTCACGGTCGACATGGGTCGCCCGTTGGTGCCAGAGCTGTTGGAACCCGCGTACGTGTTCATTGGGGAACGCAGCTGGCCACTGATCGCCGTTGAAGTACCCAATCCACACGCGGTCGTTTTTGTCGACGAGCTAGCGGACGCCGGTTCGTTAATGGTCGCTCCTGGTGTCAGGCCGGCGAATACTTTTCCAGATGGGGTAAATATTGAGTTCGTGGTCGACCTTGGCCCCGACCACGTGTCCATGCGCGTCCATGAGCGCGGGGTCGGCGAAACCCAGAGTTGCGGCACGGGAGCCTGCGCGGTGGCCTGGGTTCATGCCCGGCGCCGAGGTGAGCCGGTGTTGCCGTTAACTACCCTGGTTGATGTGCCCGGGGGCCGGCTCCAAGTAACAGAGTCCGCTGAAGGTCACCTGCTCCTGACCGGCCCGGCTGATTTAGTGGCCCGCGGCTCGGTCTTGCTCCCGTAGCCGGCCTGTGGACGACCATTTGGGTGTTTGGCGCGCACATGGCACCCTTAGGACCACATGAACTCTGATGACTCCTTGGCCTATGACGATGAATCGTCGTTGGACGGGCTCGATCTTGCCGAACGACATGCCCTGCGCCGAGTCGCTGGGTTATCAACTGAACTTCAGGACGTCACCGAGGTTGAGTACCGGCAGGTTCGGCTGGAGCGGGTGGTTCTTGCTGGTGTCTGGACTTCAGGAACCGTGCGCGAGGCCGACCGAAGTTTGGCTGAACTTGCCCTACTTGCTGAAACTGCCGGATCGGTGGTGTTGGAAGCTGTCATTCAACGACGTGACACCCCAGATCCAGCTACCTACTTAGGCTCGGGTAAAGCCCAAGAGCTTCGTGAGATCGTAATTGCCACCGAGGCTGACACGGTTATCTGTGATGGTGAGTTGAGTCCGGGTCAACTGCGACAACTCGAAGATATTGTGAAAGTAAAGGTTGTTGATCGCACCTGGCTAATCCTTGACATCTTCGCTCAACATGCAAGTAGCCGAGAGGGCAAAGCTCAGGTGAGCCTGGCGCAGATGCAGTACTTACTTCCAAGGTTGCGTGGTTGGGGTGAGTCACTGTCACGTCAAGCTGGTGGGCGAGCCGGTGGGGCGACAGGCGGTGTTGGTACTCGCGGTCCCGGTGAGACCAAAATCGAAACTGATCGGCGCCGGATTCGAATGCAGATGACCAAACTGCGCCGAGAACTCAAGGAGATGGAGAAGTCGCGGACCACGCAGCGGGCGGCGCGACACCGAGCTGGTATTCCCGCGGTGGCGATCGCCGGTTATACGAACTCTGGTAAGTCGAGTTTACTCAACCGAATGACCGGCGCTGGTGTTTTAGTGGAGAACGCACTATTTGCAACACTAGATCCAACCGTTCGCAAAACCCGAACACCGAATGGCCGCGATTACACCATCGCCGACACCGTTGGTTTCGTTAGGCACCTACCTCATCAACTTATTGAGGCCTTTCGTTCAACACTTGAGGAGGTGAAGGATGCAGATCTGATCCTTCACATGGTTGATGGCTCTGACGATGAGCCAAATGAGCAGATAAGCGCCGTCCGCGAGGTCTTGAATGAGATCGATGCTGGCAATGTGCGCGAGTTAATAGTCATCAACAAAGCCGATATTGCAGACCCGGAGAAGGTCGCGGAGTTACTGCGTATCGAGCCACATGCATTTGTGGTGTCAGCCAAGACGGGGGAGGGGATCAACGAACTTCTCCTGGCCATCGAACAGGATTTACCAAGACTGCTGCGCGATGTCGATGTGGTAATCCCTTATCAGCGCGGAGATCTAATCTCTAGGGCACATTCCCAAGGCGATGTGCTGACAGTAGAACATGTTGAGGCGGGTACTCACATCACCGCCAGGGTGCCTGAACGCCTGGCTACTGAGTTGCAACAGGCAGCCAATGACTGATGGGCATGGGGGTGAGGGGCCTTCGGTAAGTGAGGCACTGGACTGTGTGGTTACCTCCATCGGTGGTGACGCGCGTGAGGGCCAGCGCCAGATGGCGGAAGCAGTTTCCAACACGTTGGCTGGTGGTGGTCACCTGATCGTCCAAGCCGGTACCGGCACGGGTAAGTCGATGGGGTACCTAATCCCGGCGGCACTTTATGCTGTTGAGCATGAACAGGCGGTGGTCATAGCGACAGCAACATTGGCATTGCAAAAGCAACTCATTGACCACGATCTCCCATTAATGGTCAAAGCACTCGACCCAGTTCTAAAACGGCCGGTTACGTTCGCCGTCCTTAAAGGGCGCAATAACTATGTCTGCTTACAAAAACTCCACGGTGCGGTACCCGAGGATGAAAGCGCTGCACTTTTTAGCACCCCAAAGAGTGCCCTTGGCGAGCAAGTCGTAGCAGTGCGCGCTTGGGCAGAACACACGAGCACCGGTGACCGCGATGAGTATCCGGACGAAATTGACCCTAGGGTATGGCGCAGCATTTCCGTTGGGCGGCGTGAGTGCATTGGCGAAACGAAGTGTAGTTTCGGGCAAGAATGCTTTACTGCCAAGCGCAGGTTGATAGCTCAAGAGTCCGACATTATTGTCACAAATCACGCGATGCTGGCGATAGATGCACTTGAAGGTATCCCGGTTCTCCCGGAGCACGCGGGCGTAGTTATCGACGAAGGCCATGAGTTAGTAGACCGAGCAACTTCGGCGGTCACCGGTGAGCTCTTTGTCGCGATGGTCGAGAAGGCGATTTCCCGGAGCCGCAAATTGTTGGAGGCGCAGAGCATCGAATTGCTACAGCGGGCCTCCGATGGTCTAGATGATTGCCTTCGCCTCGCGGCGGCCGCTCTGGCCGGTCCAACCCGCCTTGACCCGATCGGACGTGATTTGGTGCTCGCGCTGACCTTGATTCGCGACGCCTGCAGTAATGCCATGACCGCTTTGAATGCCGAGAAGGAGAAGGACACCGATGCTTTAGCCGCCAGGCAGCAGGCGCGCGGCGCCCTTGAGGAGGTTCACGATGCGGCGGGTGCTTTGTTGACTGCGGGTAAAGGCGATGTGGTGTGGCTAGATCCTGGTGAAAATCGAGCGGCGGTGTTGAAGATGGCCCCGCTATCGGTTGCGGGTCTCCTGCGCGAGGCTCTCTTTAGTAAGACCCCGGTGGTTATGACAAGTGCAACTTTGACTGTCGGTGGTGGCTTCGATGCACTCGTGACGTCGCTCGGGTTAGCCGACCAAGATGTCACCACGATGGATGTTGGCTCACCATTTGATCATGCGGCGCAGGGTATTTTGTATGTAGCGGCTGACCTCCCAGCTCCAGGGCGCGATGGGGTGGCGATGGAGGCCCTTGACGAGTTAGCAGAACTCAGTGAGGCTGCCGGAGGCCGCACCCTTGCGCTGTTTTCTAGTTGGCGTGGTGTTGAGCGCGCCGCCGACTTCCTGCGCGTGCGCCTTGATACCAAGGCCACGCCACTCTTGGTGCAGCGCAAAGGTGATGCGGTTGGGGCATTGGTTCAAAAATTCGCTGCTGATCCAGCTACCGTGCTGCTTGGCACGGTTTCGCTTTGGCAGGGTGTCGATGTTCCTGGGAGCGCATGTATTTGTGTGGTGATTGATCGCATTCCTTTTCCCCGGCCCGATGATCCGCTAATGGCCGCTAGGCAGCGGGCGGTTGATGAGGCCGGCGGCTCTGGGTTTAGCTCGATCGCGGTTCCGAAGGCCGGGCTCTTGCTGGCCCAGGGGGCCGGCCGCCTAATTCGCGGAATGGAAGACAAAGGGGTAGTTGCGGTCCTGGATTCACGACTTGCTACGGCCGGGTACGGACGGGCGCTGCGCGCTAGTTTGCCGCCTTTTTGGTACACCACCGATCGTGCGAAAGTTGTTGGGGCGTTGGAGCGGCTGCGTGATGAGGCGCCCGGTGGCGATTAGCCCAAAGTATTTGCTGAATTCACGCATTAGGTGTAAGCAACGTGTATGAGCCGAACCAATATCGAAATCGATGATGATCTAATTGCTTGCTGTATGGAGCGATTTGGATTACCTACAAAGAAGAGCGCGATTGATTTCGCATTGAGGCGCCTTTTAGATACGGCTGGCCTGCTAGGTCGAATGCAGGTGGTTCGAGGGACCGGCTGGGAAGGGGATTTGGAACAGCTGCGCTCAAGTTCAGATTTGGTCGAGCGGTGACGCGGTTTCTTGTTGATACCTCATTTCGGGTTAGTTACCTGCGCGAGATAAATCCGCAAATAGCTAACCGATTCCGCTAGTTAGGATCTCGGCCACGAAATCGTCACAAGCGCCGCAATACTGAAACAACTTTACCCATAATGCTCGCCTCGTCACCAAGGATTGGCGCATAGGCGGGGTTATGTGGCATCAGCCAAACATGACCATCGCGACGCTTAAAGGTCTTTACGGTCGCTTCTTCATTAATGAGAGCCGCGACGATATCGCCATTTTCAGCGTTGGGCTGTTGGCGAACGACCACCCAATCCCCATCACAGATGGCGGCATCGATCATCGAGTCGCCCACCACCTTGAGTAGGAACAACTCACCTTCACCAACTAGGTCACGCGGTAATGGGAAGACCGCTTCAACCTCTTGCTCGGCCAGGATTGGCCCACCGGCCGCGATGCGCCCGAGCAGCGGTACGTAAGCCAAGTTGGGGTCTTGAGCCGGCGCTTCGACCAGCCGTAGGCCGGGTGTGTTGGGGGCAGCGACCGGGCTTGCTGGTTCGGCGACCACTAAAGCCCGTGGGCGATTTGGGTCGCGGCGCAGGTAACCGAGTTTTTCTAATGTACCCAATTGGTGGGCCACACTGCTCGAAGAGGTCAAGCCCACTCCCTCGCCGATTTCGCGGACACTTGGCGGGTATCCCTGGCGTTCGACGGTCTCGCGGATGACATCAAGAATCGCCCGCTGCCTTGGGGTCAGGCCGGTTTCATCGGGGGGACCATCGGGCAGTTCGGTTACTCGCGTAGCCACGGGGGCTCCATTCGCTTAGCGGGACGCTGGTTTCCGGCAGATCGAGCGAAATCGAGTGAAATCGCATGAATGTCAGACCCCAGGTTCAAGGTAGGCATGAACCTACCGAATATTTCCAAAAAATTCAAACATATGTTCGAATGTCGGCTGGACGTGTCGCGTGGTTCATGGTAGAAATCGTACATGTGTTCGATCGAACTGATGTTCGATTGATCTGCTAACCGAGTAAATGGCCTAAATGGGCCTCGACCGAAAGGAATACACCATGGCAATCGCAGCGCCCTTCCCCGCGCCCGCGCAACGCTCCCGCACGGCCGTTAGCACCTCTAGTTCCACGCTCCGCCTGACCACCCGAGGCCGGGTGTTACTGCTGGTCGCGACAATTTTGGCGCTATTTACCGTGGTGGTGGTTTCAGGTCAATTCACCGCGCAGGCAACGGTCAACTCTGACACGGCAGGTCAGGCTAGTCCGGTTGCCGCCGTGGTGGTTGTGCAGTCTGGCGAGTCCTTGTGGTCGATTGCTCAACAGGTGGCTCCCGGCACTGATCCACGCGAAATGGTCAGCCGAATCCGAGACTTAAATGGAATGGCCGATGCGGTGGTTACCCCCGGTCAGTCGCTACTAGTGCCACAAATTCGCTAACTTTCCCAAGGAGTCATTCTCGGCGCTACCATCTTGGTGCGTACCTCACGCGTTTGTTGCCTCAATGGAGTCCCGAATGTTTGCAGTTGGCCGGTATCGGGTTGAACGCGTAACCGATGGCGTGCGCAGCCAAGTTTCCGATGAAGTTGCTGTTGAAGAACCCCTTGAAATTCGAATAGCTGGTTGCCCTCCGTGGCGCACCATGCGCACACCAGGTGAAGACATAGATCTGGCCTTAGGCTGGTTGGTGAGTGAGGGTGCGGTCAGTTCTGCTGATGAGGTCTTTAGTGCCCAAGAATGTAGTAGTGGCGAAGGCTTGGAGCGCGCCTGCTCCGTTGACATAACGTTGCGCGAAGGCATACAGCCACCGCTGGCCCGTTCATATGCGGCGAGCAGTAGTTGTGGGGTCTGTGGCTCAGATACCAACCTGGATGTACTGAGCAGATGCGCGTGGCCACTTGGTGAGGTGAAAACGCAAGTAGAAGCTGAGGTGCTGCTGAGTTTCCCCGATCAACTCCGTGCGTCCCAGCGCGGTTTTGGGCGAACCGGGGGGCTGCATGCGGCCGGACTATTTGTGGCGGGTACGGGTGAGCGGTTGATCGTGCGCGAGGACGTTGGCCGTCATAACGCGGTCGACAAAGTTATTGGCTGGGCCCTTCGTGAAGGCCAATTACCCGGAAATGGGTTGGTGCTGCAGGTCAGTAGCCGAGCCTCCTTCGAGTTAGTGCAGAAGGCTGCGACCGCGGGGATACCGATTTTGTCCACAGTTTCGGCCCCTACCTCGATGGCAATTGAGTTAGCGCGCACCGCGCACTTGTCATTAGTCTGCTTTGTCCGTGGCACTGCTTTCAACGTTTATTCGGAGCCCGAGCGGATTAGAAATTCGTCATGAAGGCTGCCGAATCTGCTGACCTTTCCTACCTGATTTTGACCGGTGGGAGCAGTAGTCGATTCGGAAGCGATAAGGCGGGGGCGGTAATCAACGGGGTCACGATGCTCGATCGGTTAACTTCCGCATTTCCGTGCCAGCCATTGATTATTGGACCAGAAATCCAAGGCGGCCCCGCGGCGGCCATTGTCGCGGGCCTTGGTGCGGTATCTACCCCATGGGTGGCGGTGGTCGCGGTTGATATGCCGTTCGCGGCACGAATTATTGAGTATCTGGTCACCTTGGTGGTGGGGGCGCGCGCTGATGGTTTTGTGCCGGTTGACGCTGCGGGTAAAGACCAATGGTTATGTGGGGTTTATCGAACTGCCGCACTTAAAGTGGCCGTGTCTGGGTTCGATCCGATAGCAGGGGAGCCGTTACATAAAGTCATGTCTTGCGTTGATCTCCAACGGGTTCAAGTACCCGATGACCTCTTAAATTTACTTATTGATGTTGATACCCCGGTAGATTTAGAAAGAGCCCATTTGCTGGCCCAGGAACTAATGGCCAAGGAAGAAGGGATTGGCTGATGAGTAATACCCAAGACTGGGTGGATGCAGTGAGCCAGGAGTTAGCTATCGCTACGCCGGTTGATGTTGCCACCCTCCTTGACCTAGCACGTATAGCGGCCCACCAAGTTGAACGCCCCGCCGCACCGCTAACCACTTACCTTCTCGGATATGCGGTCGGGCAGGGGATGGACCCGGCGGTGGCTATGGGGAAAATCACGGACCTTGCCGCAAATTGGTCACCTGGTGGCGCCGTAGCCGAGTGAGGGCGGTGGTTTGGCCGTGATGATTGGCCAAAGGTATTGCCAAATGGGGGACGAGACTCGCCGAGGCCAGCACCTTGCGTTCCGGTCAAATCCCCGATACCTTCAGGACCCCAAGATGTAGTAGTTACAGCCCGGTGATTCCTCCACAGGTTGTGGTTACAGCTCCACAGGGTATCCACAGGACGTCCCCAAGATCGGTCCCGCGGGTGGGTGGAGTATCAGGCCAGATGTTACTGAAGTGAAACAAGGGAAGGGAGGTACACAAAATGCGTTGTCCATTCTGTAAGGAAGACGACTCACGGGTGGTGGACTCCCGCACCATCGACGACGGGGCTGCTATTCGCCGCCGCCGCGAGTGCTCCGCGTGCGGGCGGCGTTTTACCACCGCCGAGAACACCGTGTTGCTGGTTGCTAAGCGCTCAGGTGTCCAAGAGCCCTTTAGCCGAGCCAAAGTCATCGGAGGCGTGCGCAAAGCTTGCCAAGGCCGCCCGGTTAGCGAGGACGATCTTGGCAGGTTGGCGCAGCGCGTTGAAGATTCAGTACGCGCCGCCGGCATCGCGGAGATCCCCGCCATGGAAGTTGGCTTGGCAATTCTTGGGCCATTGCGCGAACTCGATGAGGTGGCCTACCTGCGCTTCGCGTCGGTATACCGATCATTTAACAACCTTGAGGATTTTGAAGCCGAGATCGCCCTACTTCGCGCCGAAGGCGAGCCACTAGGTAAAGAACCAGCCAGCAATGAATCCACCGCCAAGTCTTCCCACTCCCGTTAACCGCTCGATACGAAAGGCACCATGATGACTATCACGACCAGCACGCCAACCGGTTTCATCCACAACACCGTGAACAAGCCCGGGTTGGTTATGGAGCGCGTCTACACCACCGAAGGTGTTCACCCATATGACGAAATAACTTGGGAGCGCCGTGATGTGGTGCAGAACAATTGGAAGACCGGCGAGGTGGTTTTCGAGCAGCGCGGGGTTGAGTTCCCGGATTCATGGAGCGTTAATGCATCAACCATTGTCACCACCAAGTACTTCCGTGGCGCGGTTGGTACCGAGCAGCGCGAGTGGAGCCTTAAGCAACTAATCGACAGGGTGGTGCTGACCTACACGAAAGCCGGCAAGGAGCATGGCTATTTTCGCACCGATAAAGATGCGGAAATCTTCGAACATGAACTCACGCACATGCTGGTAAATCAAGTTTTCAGTTTCAACTCACCGGTTTGGTTCAACGTAGGAACCGTTTCGCCGCAGCAGGTGAGCGCCTGCTTCATCCTGAGCGTTGATGACCGTATGGAGTCGATCCTTAACTGGTACCGCGAAGAAGGCATGATCTTTAAGGGCGGCTCAGGGGCAGGGCTAAATCTTTCGCGTATTCGCTCGAGCAAGGAGCTACTTAAGTCATCCGGTGGCACCGCTTCAGGCCCGGTTTCGTTCATGCGCGGTGCTGATGCATCCGCCGGAACAATTAAATCTGGCGGCGCAACCCGCAGGGCCGCCAAGATGGTGGTACTTGACGTCGATCACCCAGATATCGAAGAGTTCATCGAGACTAAAGTCCGTGAAGAAGACAAAATCCGCGTTCTGCGCGATGCCGGCTACGACATGGATCTTGGCGGCAAAGATATTTCAAGTGTGCAATATCAAAATGCGAACAACTCGGTCCGGGTTTCTGACATATTCATGCAAGCCGTCGAAAGTGGTGAGCCATTTGGTTTGACCGCTCGCACCGATGGGCGCGTGGTTGAAACCGTTGATGCCAAGACGCTGTTCCGCACCATGACGGAGGCTGCTTGGGCATGCGCTGATCCCGGTATCCAGTACGACGACACCATCAATGACTGGCATACCAACCCTGAAACAGGGCGCATTAATGCCTCAAATCCGTGCTCGGAGTACATGAGCCTGGATAACTCATCCTGCAATCTAGCCAGCCTCAACTTGCTGACTTTCTTAAAGGATGACGACACTTTTGACGCTGAGCGGTTTGTAAAGGCTGTTGAAATAATAATTACCGCCATGGATATCTCGATCTCTTTCGCAGACTTCCCAACCGAGCCGATCGCCGACACCACACGCAAGTACCGGCAGCTGGGTATCGGCTACGCGAACCTCGGGGCGCTATTGATGGCTACGGGATTGCCATACGACTCAGATGGCGGTCGTGCGTTAGCGGCTGCGATCACCTCGGTCATGACCGGAACCGCTTACAAGCGCGGTGCCGAACTTGCGGGCATCGTGGGGCCGTATGAGGGCTATGCGCGTAACGAGGCCGGTCACAAGCGCGTGATGCGTAAGCATGCGTCAGCTAACGACAATGTGCGCGGAGTTACCACTCTCGATACTTCGGTCATGAAGGTTGCTCATGGCCAATGGGAGCAAGCACTCAAAATCGGCGAAAAGAACGGCTGGCGCAATGCGCAGGCTTCCGTTCTCGCACCGACCGGCACCATCGGGTTCATGATGGACTGCGACACCACAGGGATTGAACCCGACTTCTCGCTCGTTAAGTTCAAGAAACTTGTCGGTGGTGGCTCGATGCAGATCGTTAACCAAACGATCCCACGCGCACTACGTCGCCTCGGTTACACCGAGGAGACAATCGAAGCCATTGTGGAGTTCATTTCCGAGAACGGGCACGTAGTAGATGCTCCAGGTCTTAAGACCGAGCATTATCCGGTCTTTGACACCGCTATGGGAGTTCGCTCTATTACCCCAATGGGCCATGTTCGCATGATGGCGGCCGCGCAGCCCTTCCTCTCGGGAGCTATTTCGAAGACCGTCAATATGCCGCAGTCGGCGACGGTCGAAGAAGTTGAAGAGATTTACTTCCAAGGCTGGAAATATGGACTCAAGGCGCTGGCAATTTATCGCGATAACTGCAAGGTTGGTCAACCGTTGTCGGATGGCAAATCCGCAAAGGTAGATGAGATTGTTGACGCCACGGCTGAAGCCATCGCGCAGCTCGTGGGTCAGCCAACCCGCCGGCGGTTGCCAAAGTCTCGCCCTAGCTTGACAACAAGTTTCTCGGTGGCTGGCGCTGAGGGGTACATGACCGCGGGGAGCTACCCAGATGACGGTCTTGGCGAAGTATTCCTCAAACTCGGAAAGCAAGGTTCAACCCTTGCCGGAGTCATGGATGCGTTCTCTATAGCGATCAGTATTGCGCTGCAGTACGGCGTGCCGCTGGAGGCTTTTGTGAGCAAGTTCGTGAATATGCGCTTCGAACCGGCGGGAATGACCGATGACCCCGATATTCGGATATCGCAATCGATCATGGACTACATCTTCCGGCGTCTCGCCTTGGACTATTTACCTTACGAAAAGCGTGCGGCCTTTGGTATTCACAGCGCCGATGAGCGGGCGGCAACGGTGGAAGCCAACTACGCGCAATACGCGCCAGCGGCTTCGGCTGATCTTGATGTTGAGATTGCTGAAGTAGTTGAAGAGGCGGTGGTAGAGACTGCCCCGGCAAAGGCGCCTAGTAAGGCACATTCGAGCGCAGAACTATTAGAGGAGATAACGGGTACCGCCTCTGATGCACCACTTTGCATGACCTGCGGTATCAAAATGCGCCCTGCTGGTAGCTGCTACGTCTGTGAAGGTTGCGGAAGCACCTCGGGGTGTAGCTAATTGTCGAGTGACACGGATTTGTCCCGAGAAATGACACTGTTTGTCCCACAAGTGACAAGCCAATGTCCCGAAAGTGACAAATCCGTGTCCCGAAAGTGACAAAAAAATCTAGTCAGCAGAGTTCATGCTCATGGGCCTAGTGAGTCAGTGCTAAAGCAAAGGTCCCTACCTTGGTAGGGACCTTTGCTTATTCACATTCAGATGGACATTATTGGACGAAGTTCACGCTGTGGGTTTTGGGCAGGTCGAATCGGGCACGGTCATGGCTTGCTGCCCCGCTTCGAGAATGGGAAGAACTCGCGCTGGGTCCCGACCCTCTCCAGATATGCGACAGCGCCCTTCGCCACGACGAACTCGGTGAGGCCGATGTCGTCCTTCGCCCCCGGGCTCCAGTCGTAGGTGTACCCAAGCCGGGTCCACGGGAAGCCGTAGCACTGACCGACGGATGCGTTCGCATAATCCTGAGCGCAGGAGACGGCCGCCTTCGGCCGGAATCGATCAGGCGCCCGCCATGCGTAGTTCGCCTGCGACCACAGGAACTCCGTGAGGGTCACCTCCCCCACCGTCGTCGGGATTCCGGCGGACGCACCAACGACAAGTTCTGGGCAACTGGGGCTGGTGATCCGCGGGTCGGTGCACGGCCGGAACATGTCGGCCGGCTTCACCCAGAACTCTGAGACGTAGCGGTAGTCGGCATCCGGCGGCAGGCCAAGGACCTGCTTGAGTGTGAGATCGAGTTGCTGGGTGCCGAGTTTGGCGCAGGAGTACCGGACGCACTCCGAGGCGAGCTGCCCGGGAATCGACACCCAACGGCTGGCATCGAGGGTGAATTGCGCACCGGGATCCACGGTGCTCACCGGGGCGAACCTCAGGGCGGTCACGAGCAGATAGTCAACCCCGTCGATGGTTTTCCACCTGGTGCGTGCGTCGCTCGGCGCGGGCACCAGCAGATCGCGGGCGACCTCGGTGGGAAGTGCAACGGCCGCATCGGTGATCGCGGTCAGGTACTCGCGCCAGGTCGCCTTCGAGACCGTTGGGGCCCTCGGGTCATCGACGATCCTTGCTGTCTGGCCACTCACCGCAAAGGCGCTCGGTGCTGGTGCGACCGCTCCAACCGTCACGGCAGACAGGCACAGCCCGAGCGCGGCTGTCGCCCTTACGGACGTTCCAAGTGGTCCCATACGCCGCGACGCTACCAGCGGCGACGCATGGGTTCAGCGCATCAGCCGCTAAATTTCGTCAGCTTCGACCAGATCCATGATTTCGCGTAACGACGTCACGTTGAGGTCGGATTCCTGCCACGCTTCACCGAAATTTGGGTTATCAAAATGGGGGCTTTCGCTTGTACCCGAAGATGCGCGAGCGATGTTGCGTGAACTCAACCATCGCAAAATTGATGCCTCCCACTGTTGCGTTAAGAAACCATCCATTGGTCCACGAACGTCGAGGACTTCCCAACCGTTACTCGTATGCTTCTTGAGCCGGTCTTCTATGTGGTTCGTTATCCCTACTTGCAGGAGAAGCCATTCGGGGTGGCGGGCCAGATATAGCCAGGCAGGGTCACCAGGGTTAAACCCCGCAACGGCACACACAGGGCAACCACTGTTATTCATGCCGGCTCGATTACCGACGGTTGCTTCCCACCTGTGCCCGTAGGCGGTGCACTTCCACGGCATTTTCTTGTTAGTGCCGGCCGTGAGGGTGGTGGGGTCGAATTGGGCTTCTTTGGCGAGTTCTGGATGAGTGGTTTGCAGGTCATTAAAACCTGCAAGGACTCTCTGATTAGAACAAACAGGGCAACCCAGCTTGTTGCCACCCGTTCGGTCGGCGACGGCTGCTTTCCATTCGTGCCCGTGAGCCGTGCACTTCCAAGGCATCTTCTTGTCGCTGCCGGCCGTGAGGCTGGTGGGGTCGAAGTTGGCTTCACCCGCGATATCAGGGTGAGTCGTTTGCAGGTCATTAAAACCAGCAAGGACTCTCTGACTAGAACACACAGGACAACCAGTACCGATACCGGAGGTTCTGTCATTAGGTGATGCACGCCATTCGTGTCCGTGGGCGGCGCACTTCCACAGCAACTTCTGGCCGCTGCCGCCTACAACGCTGGTGGGATCGAATTTGGCTTCACACGCGATATCAGGGTGAGTCGTTTGCAAGTCGTTAAAACCTGCAAGAACGTTCCTGTTTGAGCAGAAGGGGCACCCTGACCCGCGAGTTCGACTTGAAACGACGGCTTGCCATTCGTGGTTGCGGTCGCATCGCCAGAGCAGCTTCTTGTGGCTGGATGCCGTGACGGTGGTCGCGTCGAACAGGGCTTGTCGGGCAACGGCAGGATGCGTTGTCGCAAGTGATGGTGTTCCACGTCGCACCGCCATACCTCACCCCCCCTGTGGTTCCATAATCCCACAACCCGACACCTGCTGGACGCAAAAAGTGGCCCTTCCCGTCCCTAACTGTCACAGGTGACACTCATCCTTAAACCATGCAAGACACCAGATGGGCCACCACCGGGAAACTAGAAACAACGATGCGTGACACGTGGACCAAAATTGGTGTACCAACAAAACTTGGGGCCCTCACCCTTACCACCGCGACCGCATCAATCATTGGCGGTAGCCACTAATCGGGGGTCGTGTCAGCGGCTAGACCTCCTTGCTATTGTTGGCGAACACCTACATTAAGGGAGACTTAATCTCATGAACCTCGGAGAGTCCATCTGGACTTTGCTCGTCATCTTCCTCATGATCATGTTCTTCATGATCTTCTTCATGGTGGTCCTGGATCTGTTCAGCGACCATGAAGAAAGCGGCCTAGCCAAGGCGGTCTGGATTATCTTCTTGATTTTGTTCCCGCCGATCACGGTGCTGATCTACGTGATCGCTCGCGGTAACGGCATGGCCAAGCGCCGCCAGAAGCAGGTAGAGCAGGCACAGGGTGAGCAGAAGGCCTACATCAAGTCGATGGCGGGCACTACCTCACCGGCTGACCAGATTGCCTCAGCGAAGGCGCTACTTGATGCTGGCACAATCTCGCAGCAGGATTTCGATTCGCTTAAGGCAAAGGCACTGGCTTCATAGTTTCGATAACACCAACAGGTGCGGCAGGCAGGAATTCTCCTGTCCGCCGCACCTGTTGGTTGGACCACCTAAAGAAATAAGTCAATGAAGAAGACTCCAAAAATAGATGCGCAGGTTCGTTGGGCCGCGGTTAAGTTGATCCCGAGAATCGGCCTGTCAAGGCCCCTTCCTGTTGGAGATTGGGCCGGTCGGCGGGCTCTCTCGGCTGCGCGTCAAGTCAAATTGGCAAAAATGTTGGCAAAAATGTCGCCTACGCCAGGTGATGTTGAGATATCCAATTTCATTTGTCCCCGGCCTGATGGCACCTTGTTGCCGCTGCGCCTTTATCGAAAGCACGGCAGCAGGTCACTCGCACTTATCGTTTACGTGCACGGCGGCGGCATGATTATGGGCACGGTTGACGCCTATGACTCAGTGTGTTCAAAATACGCATCATTCGCCGACATTGCCATCTTGTCGGTGGACTATCGGTTGGCACCTGAGTATCCATTCCCCGCCGCAATCGAAGATGTAAGTGCAGGCGTGCGCTGGGCGCGTGAAAATTATGGTGAGCTTGCCATTGATCCCAACCGCATTGGTATCGCGGGGGATAGCGCGGGGGGAGGCATTGCCGCCGGCGTGATGCTGAAGGCTCGCGATGAAGGTTTTGGGTTAAGTTCCGCGATGCTCATCTACCCAATGCTTGATGATCGCACGATTGCTTCACCGGTCTCGGGGCCAAAACTCACCGGCCCATTCATTATTTGGACCTATGACGACAACATCACCGGTTGGCGTTGCCTGCTCGGTGAGATGGCGCCAGGGGAGGTGTCGGCTTATGCAGCCCCCGCGCGGGCAACACAGTTAGGGGGGCTGCCGCCGATCTACATAGAGGTTGGCGACCTCGATATCTTCCACGACGAAGATGTCAATTTCGCCTCGCGTATTCGTGATGCTGGCGGTGATGTTCAATTGCACCTGCGCCCCGGGTGCCCACACGGCTACGAGGTGGTCGCACCGAAATCGCGGATCGCCCAATTAGCTATGCAGCAAAGATACGAATTTCTGCGGTCGTTCAACTAGTTTGCTTTTCTGCCAGTCGGCGCATCAGCCAAAGCGACACATAAACCAAGGCGACTAACGCAGGCACCTCTATCAGTGGCCCGATGACTCCGGCTAAGGCTTGCCCTGACGTAACACCCCACACACCGACTGAAACGGCAATAGCGAGCTCGAAGTTATTGCCGGCCGCGGTAAATGCCAAGGTTGCAGTCTTTGGGTAGCCCAGTTTGCTTTTGATCCCAAGAAAAAATGAAATTCCCCACATGATTATGAAGTAGACAAGCAGGGGGATCGCAATATTAAGAACCGAAATAGGGCTGCTTATAATCGCATCGCCTTGCAGTGCGAACATGATGATGATCGTGAAAAGGAGCCCGTATAAGGCGAATGGGCTAATACGTGGGATGAATTTCTCTTCGTACCAAACGCGGCCTTTAGCCCTTAATCCGATGCGCCTGGTCAGATAGCCGGCGACCAAGGGGATACCAAGGAAGATGAGGACGGCCTTGGTGATATCCCATGTTGAAAATTGCACATCCTGGGTATCAAGTCCTAACCATCCTGGAAGTATCTTCAGGTAAAAAGTTCCAAGTAGCGCGTAGGCAAGAATTTGAAAAACAGAGTTGATTGCGACTAGCAAGGCGGCTGCCTCGCTATCGCCACAAGCGAGGTCATTCCAGATCAGCACCATGGCGATACAGCGAGCCAGACCGATAACGATTAGTCCGGTACGAAATGCTGGCTGATCTGGCAAGAAAGTCCAGGCGAGCACGAACATCAAGGCCGGGCCGATCACCCAGTTAAGCAGCAGTGAAAGCCAAAGCAACCGGCGATCCCCGGCCACATGCCCCATCTCCTCGTACCGAACTTTGGCGAGTACCGGATACATCATCAGCATTAGGCCAAGGGCGATTGGCAATGAGGTTTGGCCGATCGATACCGAGTCAAGGGCAGATTGGATCCCGGGGATCGATTTTCCTAGACCCAGGCCCAGCGCCATGGCAACGAGAATCCAGACCGGCAAGAATCGGTCCAACAGTGACAATTTACCCAGAACCGCGGCATCAGCATTTTTCGCGGTCACGGTAGGAGGTGATCCTCTCTTTCGGAGTACTTTCTAGATATTTGGCCTCCCGGAATGTAGCAGTTTCGCGTAAGGTTATGGCAGACGGGCGCGCGCTTTCGGCGCCGCTGCGAAGGGAGCGAAAATGTGGGTAAAGGCAGCAGTTAAAGCCCGAGTGCTAGTGCCGGTTGTACTTGCGAGTGCCTTGTTCTTGTCAGCGTGCTCGTCCGAGCCGGAAGCCGTCCCTGCTCCGAGCCTGTCTTCGGCGTTGGCCAACCCGAGCGCAGATGCTGTCGTAACCTTCGATGCGCAGGCAACTTGCGAGACCTATTTCCAGTTGGATCTTCTCCGAAGCACCGTCGCCGCCGGTGTCAAGGATTTATCTAAGAAAGAGCGCAGAGCGCTATTGGTTGAATATCAACAACTGGTCGCTGACCTGTCGGCAACTGCCGGTGATGCGGCCAACTCGGGTGAGTTGGCTCAGCAAGTTCTTACTAACGCCGAGAAGATGCAATCGCTCTTGGACACATTCGGTAAAAAAGACGGGATCGACTCCTTGTCTAAAAAACAAAAGAAGCGCCTCACCTTGCAGGCCAACCGGGTTGAGGCTCAGTGCGCGAGCGCTGAATATGCCTTGCCGCAGGAAAATATCGATGCCCGAGAGTTAATTCCGTAAGTCATGTCAGGTACTTATCTACCAGATCCTGCGCGCTATGACGGTCGGATGCCGTACCGGAGAACCGGCGTAAGTGGCCTGCAACTACCGGCATAAGGTCCATTAACGCATTAAGTATTTAACCACAGTAAGTGGATAGTTAGGTCGTGCGGAATGATTTCACAGGCCCAGGTGGCTGACGGTGTGAACATGCTTAGGCAGTTGCAATTTCCAGCTGGTGCTTTG
>JBIIOU010000135.1:0-5831 GCA_044336815.1 Candidatus Nanopelagicales bacterium
GCCGATCACCAAGCACTCCTGCCGATCCGAGGCAAGATTTTAAATGTGCAGAAGTCATCGCTCGCTGACATGCTGAAGAACACTGAGTGCGCCTCGATTATTCAGGTAATCGGGGCTGGTTCTGGTCGATCCTTTGATCTTGAGCAAGCGCGCTACGGCAAAGTGATCCTGATGTCCGATGCGGACGTTGACGGCGCGCACATTCGGTGTCTGCTATTGACCTTGATCAACCGATATCTGCACCCGCTGTTGGAGGCCGGGCGCGTCTATGCGGCGGTGCCGCCACTTCATCGACTCGAAATTGTGAATGCCGGGAGCAAACCCAATGAACTTATCTACACCTACTCCGATGGTGAGATGAAGTCGGTTTTAGCTGATGCACATAAGCGCGGCAAAAAAGTGAAGGATCCGATCCAGCGATACAAGGGATTAGGTGAGATGGACGCTGGCCAACTGCGCGAGACCACAATGGATCCTGCTCACCGAACTCTGCGTCGAATTACCATGAAGGATGTTGCTGGGGCGAGCGCCGTATTCGATCTACTAATGGGCGGTGAAGTTGCCCCGCGCAAGGAGTTCATCGTTGACGGGGCTTCCGGGTTGGATCGGGCGCGAATTGATGCCTAGCAATACGCTCTGCGGCAAATAGGATCCGTTAACTAGCCAGTTGGAGGTCACGGCATGGCTCGACCGTTACGTGTTGCAGTGGTGGGTTCTGGTCCATCAGGTATGTATGCGGCGGATGCGCTAGTTAGCCAACAGGAGATCCCTGTCACTGTTGATGTCATTGACAAATTGCCGGTGCCATTTGGCTTGGTGCGTTACGGTGTAGCACCTGACCACATCAGCATTCGTTCGGTGCGCGACACTCTTGACAAAGTTTTCGAGAAGCCTGGTGTGCGTTTCATCGGGAATGTCGAGGTCGGGGTTGATATTTCGGTTGCTACCTTGCACGAATATTTCGATGCCATCGTGTTCACCTATGGTGCCTCGCGGGACCGTCGACTTGCCATCTCAGGCGAAGATCTAGATGCCAGCGTGGCTGCGACCGACCTAGTGGCTTGGTACTGCGGGCACCCCGAAGCCGATCGCGATACTTTTGAGCGAATAATCCCGACAGCAACCTGTGTCGTTGTGGTGGGTGTGGGAAATGTGGCAGTTGATGTTACCCGAGTATTGGCAAAGACAGTTGATGAACTAACCCATACAGATATGCCCGAATACGTATTCGATACCTTGCGAAAGTCGGTGATCACCGATATTCATGTGCTGGGTAGGCGTGGGCCTGCGCAGGCCACCTACACCACAAAGGAGTTGCGTGAACTGGGTGAACTGCATGACGCCGACATCGTGGTCGACCCGGCGGAGTTAGTATTCGATGGCGCGAGTGAGCAAGTCATCGCTGACGACAAGGCGGTGGCTCGCAATGTCGAAGTGGTTAAAGCGTGGGCTACAAAAGAACAAACCGGAAAATCGCGGCGCATTCACTTGCACTTCCTGTCTCGTCCGGTAGAACTGCGAGGTGATACTCGAGTGCGTGAGGTTGTCGTCGAGCGCACCGAACTAGATGGCTTAGGTGGCGCTAAGGGCACCGGTGAGACTTTCGTGATTCCTGCAGATCTGGTGGTTCGCAGTGTTGGGTACCGGGGCTTGGCTCTACCTGGTGTGCCATTTGATGAAGGTCGCAGCGTTATCCCGCACGAGAACGGTCGAGTTCAGCTTGACGGTGTCGCGGTGAGCGGTGAATACGTGGCCGGCTGGATCAAGCGTGGCCCAACCGGGATTATCGGTACGAATAAGAAGGATGCGGCAGCAACCGTGGCCTCACTGCTGGCTGATTGCGATAAATTGCCGATCGCGCCAATGTCGAGCGCGGGTGATTTTGACTTATGGCTGGCGGAGTCCGGGAAGCAGGTCGTTGATAATTTAGGTTGGCGCTCAATTGATTCGGCTGAGCGAGCGCTTGGGGCCCGTAAAGACCGGGATCGAACCACTATCCAAAGCACCGAAGATTTACTTAAAGCGGCACAGCCATCTCACGGTTAATAACTCGATCGTGGCAGTAACTCAAAACTGGTAGCAGTTCATCCGTGGTGCCATGGCGTGACTTTAGCTAGGCCGACACTGCGCCAAATGGTCGCGTTGGTCGCTTCGCTACCGCATGACTGAGGTCGCGGTTGGGCAAGTTCTTCACATCTAAGGTTCACCTGCCACGCCCTCCCATCTTCGTGGCGCACCTCAGCAACTAGTGATTCCCCAACCTCTGGTAGTTGCGCTAGCGCCGGCATGGGCAAGGCGCGATCATCTATTACTCGCAGCACATCCAAAACATCACGTTCGAAAATACCCATGTGTTGTCGAACGACAATTTCAGCAACCTGCAGTGGTGGCGAATAACAGGTGCGCCCGCGGTAGTTCTCGAGGGCTAGCAGCATTCGCTGCGAGCCTGAAAATATCTCGATCGCATTGTCAACCGCAAGTCGGCCGAAAACGGCTCCGCAGGGCAGACTCATTGCTGTCGGAGCAAATCGATGGCCGCCAATGTGGCTGGATTCCCAGATTAATCCTCGATCCTCGACGCTGGCGTTTTGAAGAAGTTCGGTAAGCAGGGCTCTACCATGTAGTGCACAGCAGGCATCCCTACCGCTGTGGGTGCAGACCAAGAACAGCGGGTTGCTAGTAGATACCCCGAACGGCGGAAGAGCACCTGCGGCTAGCTCAGCAAAATCCCAATCGGCGATAACTGATACATCGGGGATGATGCCGTGGCGCATTCGAGTAGCGCCCGGGGAGGTATGGACGACCCAGACATTTCTACCATCATTAGTTGACGCCGGATCGAGGCGATCTGGATGGCGCACGAGCAAGATCGAAACCCCGGTGCCTTCGGCTCGCTCTGTTAGTAGTTGACCGACTCCAGGTTCAAGGCGCGCGTCAAGAAGGGCATTCTTGCCCCAGGGTCCTGGCTGCTCTATCAAAATCCAGCAGGTAGCAACCGGTGCGGTACCAGCGAGTGGTTCACCGACCTCGCGCGCAGCACTGGAGCAGTCAAGGCTCACAATTGCCCACCAAGCCCATTAATTGGTGTGGTGCCGGGCGATCCGGTGCCATCTCGTTTACCCAGAGCCGTTGGCAAGTCCGCTGGAACCCCCGATGCGGTAGCGGCGCGTGCCGGACCGATACCGACCCAGGCCAATACCAAAGTGTCTTCGCCGGAGCGGAATTTATGGCAGCGAACCCCTCCGGTGCCTCTGCCTTTGGTTGGGTATTCGGAGAGAGGAGTGATCTTGATGCTGCCTGCGTCGGTACCAGGTAGCGCATCGGCAGACCCAGCGATAGTTACCACTACCGCGCTCGCTGACGGAGTTAATGCGGTGAACGAAGTGACTCGGGCTCCAGGGGTTAGGCGCACTCCTGCCATGCCGCCAGCGGCCCGGCCCTGTGGTCGCACCGCACTAGCCGCAAACCTAAGTATTTGGCCATCAGAGGTAACGAAAACTAATTCGGAGGATTCGGCTGTTGCCTCGTCGAGGCCGATGGCGCCGACCACCTGGTCACCGTCATCAAGTCGAATAATCTCCCATGAATCCTTGTTGGTGGGCGCATCCGGGAGAACCCTTTTGACGACTCCATTGGCGGTCGCTAGGGCAATGCCACCGGTTTCATCAAGGGTGGTTAAACACAGGGCCGACTCACCAAGTGGTAGATCTACGAAAGCACCGATTGGAGCCCCGGCGGAGAGGGCGGGAATGCCGACCACCGCCGGCAGGGCGGGTAGGTCAACTACCGAAAGGCGAATGACGGTGCCGGTGCTGGTGACTAACCCGATGGACCCTCGATTGGTTGCCGGGACCGCGCTGACTATCACATCGTGATTAGCGCGCGCGGTATCAGCCACTTGTTCGAATTGCTGGTCCGCAGTGCGAGCCAACAGCCCGGTGCTCGACATCAAAACCACGCATGGTTCATCGTTAACCTCTAGTGGCACCGCGGCTGAAATCGGTACGGCGCCGGCTTCCATGAGCAAGGTGCGCCGTGGAGTTGCATGAGCCTGCGCAATCGCAGCTAGCTCTTCGGAGACCAATGCCCGTAGTTCGCTGTCGTTATCCAGGATTTTGGTGAGATCTTCAATCTCGCGCCGGAGGACATCAGACTCTTTCTCCAGTTCAATTCGCGAGAACTTGGTAAGTCTTCGCAGGGGCATTTCGAGTATGTAAGAGGCTTGAATTTCGCTCAGATCGAATACTTCAATCAAACGTGCCTTTGCGGCGGCGGCATCATCAGACTCGCGGATAAGTTGAATTACCTCGTCAATATCGAGAATTGCCGTGAGTAAGCCGGCCACCAAATGCAGCCTATCTTGCGCTTTTGCGCGGCGGTACAGACTGCGCCGACGCACAACTTCGATCCGGTGATCGATGAATACGTGCAATAAAGTCAGTAGTCCCAACGTCTGCGGTTGACCTTCAACAAGTGCTACCGCATTTATATTGACCGACTCTTCCATCGGGGTGAGTTTGAAGAGGTTCTCGAGTACGGCCTCAGCGTGAAAACCATTTTTGATGTCAATAACCAAATTGAGTCCGGAATCACCGTCGGTTAGATCGGTTACGTCGGCGATTCCCAGTAGTTTTTTACTTTGTACAAGATCCTTAATTCGTTCGATAACTCTTTCTGGACCAACGTTCATCGGCAATTCGGTGACGATGATGCCGCGGCGTCTTGGGGATACTTGATCGATTCGGGTGCGAGCTCGAACCCGAAAGGTGCCCCGCCCTGATTCGTACGCCTCGCGGACTCCAGCGAGGCCGATGATTACTCCTCCACCGGGTAGATCGGGCCCGGGGATGAACTTCATGATCTCACCGAGTCCCGCTTTCGGATTCTTGATGAGGTGTCGGGTAGCACCGATAACCTCACCGAGGTTGTGGGGCACAAGGGTGGTGGCCATCCCTACGGCAATACCAGAAGCCCCATTTACGAGAAGATTCGGAATCGCCGCAGGTAGGACCGTCGGTTCGGTTTCACGGCCGTCGTAGTTCGGAACAAAATCGACGACGTCCTCGTCTAGACTCAAAGTCATATCAAGAGCCGCTGTGGCTAGCCGGGCTTCGGTATAACGCATAGCGGCGGGTCCATCATCGGGTGAGCCAAAGTTGCCGTGGCCGTCGACCATGGGCAGTCGCAGAGTAAAGGGCTGTGCCATGCGCACTAGTGCGTCATAAATCGCGGAATCACCGTGTGGGTGTAGTCGACCCATGACCTCACCGACCACGCGCGCACTCTTCACATGCCCGCGTTCAGGTCGAAGGCCCATCTGTGCCATCTGGAACAGAATTCTTCGTTGGACTGGCTTGAGGCCGTCACGGGCATCGGGTAGGGCTCGCGCGTAAATGACCGAATAGGCGTACTCCAAAAAAGATGCCCGCATTTCATCGGACACGTCAATATCGACTATGCGGCCGTCACCGGGTGCATTTTCCTTCGTCGAGCGCCTAGCCATCCTCAACCCTTCTTGCCAAGCCCCGAGACCAGGCGCAGAATGACCCGGCGGATGAAATCCTTAAGTGTCCACGATTCTCGCCGGTCACCGGCCCTCCGGGCCGGCTCCGACACGGCTTATTGCCTGTGTGGCTTCTCGCACTCCAGCCGTAACGGCCTCTACTAGGGGCGCTCCCGCCCGCCAGCTGACCAAGAAGCTGGCACTTTGGCGCGTTGATTCCCCTGGGCGGCTAAGGCACCCTGTGGGCCGCATTTGATGACCACCGTGTCGACAACTTCGGCAAGTGCCACGAGCGCCTGAGCGGGATCGGTAAACCCGGTTAGGGCTG
>JBIIOU010000136.1:0-5820 GCA_044336815.1 Candidatus Nanopelagicales bacterium
CCTGTTGTACGACCAATTGGGCAATGCGGTCACCTCGCGCCACCTCGATGGCGTTAGCAACGTCGTGGTTGATCAAAATAACACCGATCTCACCGCGATACCCGGCGTCGATTACGCCCGGGGCGTTGACCACTCCTAAACCGACCCGAAGCGCCAGGCCGCTACGTGCGTGCACGAACGCAGCGAAACCCGGGGGCAATGCGATGGCCACCCCGGTTGGCACCAAAGCCCGCTGGCCCGGATCAAGACGTACTGCTGTACGCGCGCGAAGGTCTAAACCTGCATCGCCGGGGTGCTCATATGCGGGTAATGGCAGATCTGGGTCAAGCCGGGTGATTAGTAAACGAACGTCATGGCTCATGGGTTTACCTCAACTTCGTGGCCGCCGGTTCGCCATGATGGGCCACCGGACGCCCGGTCGGCAATCGCCAGATCGATCTGTTCTTTGTTGCCAAACTTCATGAAGTGCTCAATTGGCACTTGCACAAATAGTGCTGACGCCGCGACCGCGATCGCACCGTTTGCATCCGAGAGTCGCCCGACCGCGGCGGTGTAGACCTTGCGCCGCACTACGCCGGTAACTTGGGCCTCAATATGCAAGATCGAACCAACGGGCACTGGTCGGAGGAACTGCATAGTTAGGGCGGCGGTGACCACTGGCTCGCCTAGCAACCAGTTTAAGGATCCGAGGACTTCGTCAATCGCCGCCGATAGCAACCCGCCGTGGGCTAGGCCGGGTGCACCTTGGTGATGTTCGGTCACCGTGAAATTACCGGTGACACTAAGCCCCTCACCGGCGGTGATTTGCAGGTGCATGCCGGTTGGGTGATCGACTCCGCACCCAAAACACCAACGGTAATGCGAGGGAATTGATTCGCCCGGCTCAGGAGCGCTCTCCAGCCGCTCTGGCATCGAGGCGCCATCGGGCAACTGGGTTGAGCGCATACGCGGACTCTACCGCCGGTGATACATGGCAGACTCGGAGCATGAAAGCCCCCGACGTGACTTACCGCGAAAGACTGCTCCCGTCGATTTGGGTTTACCTTGTGGTGCTGGCGCTCATTGCCATGCTGGCGGTCGCCGTGGGCGCTGCATATTTAGCTATTTACGGCTGGCTGGCTTTCATCGGGCTAAGTGCCCTTTGTATTGCTGGGTTGACCTTTGGGTCGCCGGTGATCACAGTAAGTGATCAAGTACTCGGAGTTGGTCGTGCCCAGATCGCCCGAGAATTTCTTGGAGGGATTCAGGTTTTAGACGGTGATCAAATGCGAGCTGCGCAGCACGTGGCTGAGCGGTTCATGGTGCTGCGCCCTTGGCATGCCCGCGGGGGGGTGCTCATCGCCCTGACAGATGCCGCCGATCCACACCCGGGATGGCTGCTCACCACCAAGAACCCAACCGGACTTGCGGTCGCATTAATGCCGGCCGCATCGATTGGCTAGCATCAATACATGACCGCAAACTCTTCTGGAGAGCACATGGCTGAGCAAGAGGCACTCGCCCTCGAAGTAAACGTCAACCCCATCGTGCATCTAATCGCACCCATTGTCGCCATTGGGGCCACGATGATTGTCCGCAAAGTCATAACTTCCAGTTATCGTGGGTTTACGGGGAGGGAAGCCCCACGAGCTAACGACGCCACTGTGCCGTTCGGTAAAGCTCTATTGTGGGCGGCCGCAACAGCCGCAATCGCAGCGGGTGTAGAAGTTATTGCCTATCGGGTTACCAATCACTTGGGATCAACCGACTCGGCTATTTAAGCGCAGTCCTTACAAATGGGACCGGATTTGCCTTCATGGTCAACTTGGCTGCGATGCTGCACGAGGTAGCAGCGTGCGCACGTGAACTCATCTGATTGCCGCGGCACTACCCGTACGGTCAAGCTCTCTTCCGAAAGATCAGCCCCGGGCAGTTCGTGATTTTCCGCTAACTCGGTCTCATCAACGTCAATGACCGAGGATGACTTATCAACGCGCCGAGCCTTCAGCTCTTCGAGGCTATCTTCAGCGAGTTCTTCGTCAGTTTTGCGCGGGGCGTCATAATCTGTTGCCACGGTAACTGCTCTCCCTTCCTAGCTCCCTTGCCATAACGAAAGCTGCCACTTTGATATTCCCGCAATCAGGACCTAGGCGCCTTGTGCGCAGATTGTGCCTTATTGAGTATCGACGCGCGAGGGTGGGCTGGCGCTCCACCCGATAGCGTGCCCCCTATGCCCATTTATGCCCTAGGTGAACGCACCCCAAATATCGACGTTAGCGCTTTCGTCCACCCCCAAGCAGTCATCATCGGCGATGTCACCGTGGGGCCAGAATCAAGTATCTGGCCCGGTGCGGTACTTCGCGGCGACCACGGGGCGATTTTCATTGGCGCCCAGACCTCAATCCAGGACGGGGCGATTGTGCACTGCACCGCCGAGCTTGACACCATCGTGGGTGACCGATGCGTCATTGGTCACAATGCCCACCTAGAGGGCTGCACGGTATATAGCGATTCGTTGATTGGGTCAGGGTCGGTGGTCTTGCACCGGGCACAAATCGGGCCGAATGCGCTGGTAGGTGCCTGTGCTTTGGTACCAAATGACCGGGTCGTCCCACCCAATGCCCGCGCCCTCGGGGTGCCCGCAACAGTTAGCCTAGACGTGATCGCAGATGGTGCATTTCTTTCAGCGGTATCGACATATGTGCGCAACGTCCATCAGTACTCGGCCGAACTCCGCCTGCTAATTTGATTTCAATCGCGATCGGCTTGTGCGTTCAATAGGAATTCGCGCAACTCATGAGCTATTGCTGGTACCGCGGCAATCATCATCGATCCATAAACATCATCATCACGTAAGCCGGTCACCACCGCACCTGCCTCAGCGGCGATTAGAGCTCCAGCGGCAATGTCCCAAGCATTCAAACCGCGTTCGTAATATGCATCTAGGCGCCCGCGAGCTAACCAGCAGTAATCTATTACCGCCGCACCAATCCTTCTGATATCGCTCACCTGCGAGATCAACTCATGAACCACCCGGCCTTGTGCGCGCCTACGCTCTGCTGCGTAACCAAAACCGGTGGCCACTACCGCGTCACTTAAACGAGCGCACTCACTTACTCGAATTGGAGTTGCAACAGCGCCATTGATGACCCAAGCGCCAACACCTTTGACGCCGATATAGGCCTCATCAAACTCTGGGGTTACCACCACGCCGATCACCGATCGGCCGCCTTGCTCGGCCGCAACCGAAACTCCCCATGTCGGCATGTGGTGGAGGTAATTTACGGTGCCGTCGAGTGGATCGACCACCCAGCGCACCCCCGTGGAGCCAAAGCGCTCGCCACCCTCCTCACCGAGTAGCCCGTCGGCTGGGCGCGCGCCCAACAAATTTGCGATCAGCAACTCTTCAGCACCCTTATCCATCTCCGAGACCAAATCTGATGGTGTTGACTTCGTGTCGATAAACAGGTCTGCGGGACGTTCATCGCGCAAAAAACGAGCCGCCTCCCAGGCAGCGTCCCAAGCAAGCGGTAACAGCTCGTGGGTAGCAAGAACTTCTGCGAGTGGTGGTACCGGCCTGAGTTGCATTTTCCTATTTTGCCGGGTCACATAACCGCGAGCAAAGGTGGTCGCGGTAACGTCACAGGGTGCTCAGTACCTATCGTGAGGTGTTACGTCTTCCTGGAGCACTCGCGTTTTCCTCGAGTGGACTAGTTGCCCGCTTACCAATGGCCATGGTGGGTTTGGGGATCTTGTTCTTCATCAGTGGTGTCACCGGCTCCTATGGGCTAGCCGGAGTGATGTCGGCGGCTTTCTCGCTCTCGGCTGCCGCGGGCATGATTATCTCGAGCCGCTTAGTCGATCGCCTCGGGCAGCACAAAGTCTTGGGCTGGTTAATAGCCTGCGAGAGTTTGGGCCTGGCCCTGTTCGTCATAAGTATGGAGTTTGCGTGGCCCCTGGCAATCTCGGCTGTAATCGTGGTCGGCGCCGGCGCTTGCTCCCCGGCCATCGGGCCGGCAGTTCGATCGCGCTGGACATTTGTTATCGCTCGGGAGGGCTTAGCTTCATCCCCAAAACTACGTACGGCCTTTGCCCTCGAAAGTATTTTCGAAGAACTGATTTTTACCATCGGCCCGCTTATGACCGCCTGGTTGGCCATTTCATTAGCCCTTCCAGCCCCCATTATTTTAGCTATCGTCATCGGCGCTGCCGGAACTTTGGTTTTGATACGACAGCGATCAACTGAACCCACTCCGGCCCCACTGCACAAATCGCGAGTGCCGCATGTTCCCGCATTTCGACACTCGGGCGTACTACTGATGATCATGTCGGCCATCGCCACCGGGGCGGTCTTCGGCTCATTCGAAGTATCGATCGTCGCTTTCGCCACCGAGCAAGGCGCGCCCGAGGCATCCGGGCTGCTTCTTGCGGCGTGGGCACTAACGTCAATGTTTGGCGGACTGTGGTTTGGCTCCAGACATTTTCGGGCACCACTATCGAGCCAGTTAGTAGTCATAACCGGGTCGTTGACGGTTGGGCTAGCTCTAACACCATTTTTGAATTCCTTGACGACTCTGGCACTTGTCAGCATGACCTCCGGGGCTCTGGTGGCACCGCTTTTGATAACCATCTTCAGCCTTGCTGAGCGCTTGGTCCCCAACGCCCAATTGACCGAGGGCCTGACTTTTATGAATTCAGGGCTCACGGTGGGACTCGCACTTGGCATTACCGCCGGTGGTTACCTAATTGACGTTTCGGGGGCCTCGGTTGGCTTTGCTCTCGGTGCTGGAGCCGCCGCAGGCGCCTTTTTGGTAGCTCTTATCGGCCGAGGACGCCTTAAGCGCTCGGTGCGCGCCGATGGGTTTATCCCACCAACTTCGGCTTTAAATACCGAGCCAGTCCCCGGGCCGGCCCCCGGTGGCTTCGATCTCGACGACAGGTAAAGACACAAGTTATGGCCTGTATCCCCAACCCCAACCCGTAACGCGCTAAGTTCTGAGCATTAGTACCCGCCACCAACCTACGGAGTTCGCCCTGGAACCGCTCAGTGCCAAAGAGATTCAGGCCCGCGTTCGCGCCGGAGCCTCTGCGGAGATCGTTGCGGCCGAGACCGGGTGGCCACTGGATAAAGTCCAGCGATACGCCGGGCCACCCCTTGCTGAGCGCGAGTACGTTGCTGGCCGAGCCCAACTGGTCGAGGTGCGCCGCACGGGTAACTCAGTAACCCTCGGTGAGAGCGTTGCACTCGCATTAAGTGCTGACGATGCCGCCGATATCTCGTGGGATTCGGCCCGGCGCGCAGATGGTAAGTGGGTAGTTCTTGTTTACTTCACCAGCCACAGCGCCACCCAACATGCGTCCTGGACGTATGACAACGTCGGTCGCACCGTGCATCCGATTGATGAGACCGCACGCCGTCTCATGGGTGTCAGCGACGATCAGATCTTTGACTACATCACCGACGATCGGGCACCGGCGATCAAGGTGGAGGTCGAGTTAGAAGTAGAAATTGACCGCCCTCGCCTGATGGCGGTCCCGGATGCACCACCGGTGGAGATTTTTGCGATAGAGGAACAACCTCATACTCTTGATGTACTCATCCCGATAGGTGAGCTAACCGAAAAGGCGCAAGATCGGCCAGCAGCCAAGCCTGTTCCAAAGCCTAAAGTCAAGGGTAAGCGCGCTAGCGTGCCGAGTTGGGACGAGATCCTTTTTGGAGCCACCCGCGGGGACGACATTTAAAGTTAATCGGCATATGTTAAGCCCTCGGTCTACAGCATTCGGGTGCTATTCCGCAAAAGGTAACGGATCACGTGACATATGTTCAGCCCCGGCAGTTAG
>JBIIOU010000257.1:0-5756 GCA_044336815.1 Candidatus Nanopelagicales bacterium
TAAGAAATGGCGGGCGATTATTGGCGAATATTTCGCTAAGCCTCCAATTGTTGAGCACTGGAACATCGTCTCCGGCTTATAGGGCGACTCTTCTTTACACTCATTTCAGGCAGAGTTTGAAGCGCTAGTACGATTTGTCTATGTCAAATACGCATGTAACTGCGCATTTAAAGAAATTTGCCCCAGCTCAGAGGAAAATTCTGACCGAATTACGAAACTATATTTCATCAAGACTTCCGCATGCCGAGCAAGTTGTTAAATATGGCATTCCCACCTTTTTAATTGGGGGAGTACCCGTTATTGGTTTTGACGGTTTCAAAAATCACAACAGCATATTCCCATATAGCGGGTCGTTTAATGCACGACTAAAAAAAGATTTAGAGAAATACGAGCAGACGAAGGGATCAATTCATTTTGAAGTAGGAGTGAGCATTCCAAAGCCGCTGCTCAATAAAATTCTTCGTGAGCGAATCATTCAGATAAACTCCACATATCCGAAAAAATCAGGTGAATATCTTGAATTTTATACAAATGGAGTTTTGAAAGCTAAAGGCAAATATAAAGGTGGCAAGCTCAATGGTGACTGGAAGTGGTTTCGAAAAACTTGGGTAATCATGCGCTCAGGTAGTTTCAAAAACGGTGAGCAAAGGGGAACATGGATTACTTATGATGCAAAAGGGAAAATCTACAAAAAGACTTTAATGTCTTCTTAGTCCTAAGTGGTTACTCTTTACTTGCTCAAGAAGTTTGAAAGTGAATCAAAGTAACTTTCCATACCTGCTTGCGTCTCTTCAACTTGACCTTCAGGAAGTTCTCCAAATTGGGTGAACTTGACCCATGAATTATCTCCACGGCCTTCGAAATCAAGAAGGATTAGATGCGACGAGGATTCAAGGTCTTTCGAAACAAACTCTGCTTCTGACTGGGTGTAATGCAGAGTGTGCTCGATTCTTTTGTGATGTTCGATCTTCGTATATGTTCCGAAGAAATAAGCGACAAACCCATGTGCAGAAACATCTACGGCGCATGACCAAAGTCCGCCAACTTGCAGCTCTGACGTAGTTGCGCCTTCTACGGATTTCAGCGCAGTTGGGAAATACCAGGCTTCAAGTTTTGACGCATCTGTCCAGGCAGACCACAGATCCGCTATCGAAACGGGATATTCACGATCGACCGAATAGAGAAAATTCTGAGCCATGAGAAAACCTTAGCAGCGGGAAAATGTCGTTTTTTAGACTTGCATCTATTATCCTTTTGGTGTGACTGAGAAAAAAGTAACGGTCCTGCCTCATATTTTCCTTCGATAGAGAAGAAATATGGGAAGCCGATAGAGCATTGGATGAAAGAACTCAAGAAGGTTTCAAAATTAGCTCACATGGAACAAGTTGCGCACCTTAAGGAGAAGTTTGAAATGGGTCATGGCTATGCAAATGCGATTGTGGCAGTGTTTCGGCAGAAGAACGGCCTATAGGGTGACTCTTCTTTATACTTTGCAAATGATCCTTGAAATTGCGAGTCAGTAGAGTCTTGATATGGCAAAGAAATCACCCGCTAAAATTAAAAAAGAAGCTGCTGAAATTAAACGCGCTGCTGCTGATCGTCGCGAAGAGAAGAAGTTAAATAAACTAAATTTACTCTCCCAAAGTCCTGGTGCAAATGGCGATGTCGGTCATGAGTATTACGCATCTGTAGATCAAGCATGGGTGAATATTGGCCTAGGAGCACCTGCGCGTCGCGCCTTAATCAACGAGGGCCTATTTGAATTGTCTGACCTTCGAAAGACATCCCTCGCAGCGTTGAAGGAGCTTCATGGCATCGGATCGAATGCGATTCGGATTTTGACTACTGAAATGAAAAAAGCAGACTTATCTTTTCGAAAGTAATCTAGAAGCTGCAAGGATCTGGCTTATAGGGCGACTCTTCTTTACAACCAGAAAACACAAGCCCTAAAACAAGACGCTTGACGGAGCATTGAGCACCAGTGTCTTTACTGATCTCGTCGACGTGGGCAGTTTCACCGTGTTCGCTCCCACAGGTGCCGGGAGGCATTTCTGCGGCTAGCATGTTGGCCCCCAATGACCAGACCTTCAGCATCAAAGATTGCTTCGGTGTGAGCCACGTCGTCAATACCGTGTTTCACGGAGGGGGCGCTGTCCAATAGGCGCTCGGTGAAAGCGATTTCAAGCATTGCCTCAACGACCGGACAAGGACGAGCACGGATGTGCTAACCCCTCATCCGAGCGTCAGCGCCATTAGTTGGCCGTGCTACCCGTTACTGCTTGCGCACGATATTTATCAAATAACTCAGCCCAAATCCAAAACCAATGGCGGCATAGAGATAGGCAAACCAGGTTAGCTGCGCTGGGATCAGCAGAGTCAACACGCCGAGTGCGCTTGCGCTCACAAACATCACCCATGCCACTTGCCCGACACCTGCATCAGAACTACTCCTTGAGTTGTTCCACATATTCCCAGCAAGGGCGATCAGGGTTATGCCAATCATGCGCATAGCCCACACCATGCCATCGTTTACCTCAAGAGCGAGCAGACCTAGAAAGACAGCGGGAAAGATAAGGAGAAAGAGGGCTGAGGCCCCAAAGACAATAGATCCAGCTTTGAGAGTCGTACGCAGTGCTGAGTAGTTCATAGAAAAGAGCCTACAACTTCTCCCTAAAAGCCACTAGCCTTTGATCTATGGAGTTACTTCGCAAAGTATTTCAAATCATTCTGGGCGCAGGCCTTGCCTACGCTGGCTTCACTCACTTAACAACTAATCGCACTGAGTTTCAGGCACAAGTCCCCACCATCTTGCAGAGCCAGGCTGACTTTGTTGTCGTCGCATCCGGTGTAGTTGAGATTCTTCTTGGTATCTCACTAATTGTTTTATTCAAATACCGCACCTACGTTGGTTGGATCGTGGCCGTATTCTTTATTGCGGTCTTCCCCGGCAACATCTCCCAATACATCAACGGCACGGATGCATTTGGATTAGACACCGATCAAGCACGTGCCATCCGCCTACTCTTTCAACCCTTACTAGTTATCTGGGCACTTTGGAGCACAGGTGCGTGGGCTAGCTACCGCGCCAGAAAAACACACCATGAAAGCTAAAACCAAAAACGGTTTCGAACCGAAAATCTGCCAACGCTGCAATCTTCCATTTGAGTGGCGTAAGAAATGGGCTCGCGATTGGGAGAACGTGAAGTACTGCTCAGAGAGATGTAAAGCTGGGTAGGGCCCTGACGGTGCTTCGAGTTGATTAGACATCGGTAAGCAGACTTAAATACCGGTTATCTTTTCGTTGGTTGGGTCATACATGGGCCGAAGTGAACTAGTCGCTGGCACTTTGACCCCGGCCACCTCTACCTCCCAGGTTCCAGTTGCGAGGTAATCTGCGGTGATTGGCTCAGTTGCATCCACCATCGCCAGCCCAACGGCACCGCCGAGGGTGTGACCGTAACTAGCGGCGCGCACATAGCCAACTACCTCGCCATCGCGCAGCAAGATTTCACCGTGGTACAGCAATGGCAGTGGGTCGAGGAGTTTTACCTGCACGAGGCGCCGATGAAGTGGGCCGGAGTTCTTTTGCTTCAGGGCGGCATCACGCCCAATGAAGTCACTCGCCTTATCCCAAGCAACTGCAAAGCCTAGACCCACTTCGAGCACCGAATCGGTGTTGTCGATGTCATGACCAAAGTCTCGATAGCCTTTTTCCATTCGGAGGCTCGCGAGTGCTTTGAGACCACAGTGAACGAGTTCGACTTGTTGGCCCACTTCGCATAGGCGCTCATAGGCGTGAACCGCTTGCTCGGTTGGGACATAAAGCTCATAGCCGAGCTCACCCACGTAGGTGATGCGAATACACAGGGTGCGGGCGAAGCCAAGGTCAATCTCGCGCGCGGTGCGAAACGGAAATGCGTTGTTCGACATATCGGCTGTTGTGGCAGCCTGCAGGAGATCGCGGGAAAGTGGGCCGTGAATATTGAATTGAGCGTAGCCTGAAGTTACGTCGGTCACGGTGGCGGCAAAGTCTTTGCCGTGGCGCGTTAACCACTGAAGAACCTGTCCGTGCGCGGTATCAGAGGCCACCACGAAGAACTTATTGGCGCCAAGTTTGGTGACAGTGAGGTCGGCTTGGATTTTGCCTGAATCGTCGAGCCACTGGGTATAGGTGATAACGCCGTCTGCGCCATCGACAGCGTTCGCTGACACGTAGTCAAGAAGGGCTCCGGCTTGTTCACCCTGCACCAAGAACTTCGACATGAAGCTCATGTCCATTAAGCCGACGCCCTCACGGATGGCGCGGTGCTCGGTGGCCCAAGACTCAAACCAGTGGGGCCGGCCCCAAGTGAGTTCACCCGTCTCGGGGATTTCACCGGGTGGGGCATACCAATCGGCGCCCTCCCAGCCGCTGACATCGCGGAAGTAAGCCCCGCGTTCTTTGAGTAGGTGATGAATAGGTGAGCGCTTGACTCCGCGGGCGGTCGTGACCGTGCGGCCGGGGTAATGGGTTTGGTAAACCAGACCGAGAGTCTCAACTGTGCGCTCGGCGCGGTACTGCGGGTTTCGTTGGTGGGGGAGTGCGCGATTGACATTGAAGCCGGTGACATCAACATCGGGCTTGCCGTTAATGATCCAGCTCGCAACAACGCGACCGACGCCACCACCGGTGAGGATACCAACGGAGTTCATACCTGCGGCAACAAAATAGTTACGGATGCCCGGTGCCTCACCGATGAACGGCTGTAAATCTGGGGTGAATGATTCAGGCCCGCAGAAGAATTTTCGGATACCCGCTTCGAGTGAAATTGGCACCCTTTGCATGGCCCGCTCTAGGTAAGGACCCATGCGATCCCAGTCCGGTGGGATTTCACCGAAGGAGAAGTCCTGCGGAATTGAATCTACATTCCACGGCGCACACACCGGCTCAAAGAGGCCGATCATCAAGCCGCCGCCCTCCTCACGGTAGTAGGCGTGGGCGGATGGGTCCTCGAATACTGGAAGTGTCGAGTCGATACCTGAGATGGTGTCGGTGATCAAGTAATAATGCTCGGCGGCCTGTAGCGGAATGTTTACCCCGTGGGCTTGGCCGAATTGGCGCGCCCACATCCCGGTGCAGTTGACCACATAGTCACATTCAATGTCACCGAGTGCGGTTGTCACTGATTGCACTCGCTCGTCGGTCACCTTCACCCCGGTTGCGGTGACTTCTTCAAAAATCTGGACCCCATTCGCACGCGCACCTTTAGCCAGCGCCATCGTGACGTCAACCGGGTTTACCCGCCCGTCACCTGGTACATAGAAGCCGGCTTCCAGCCCGTTGATGTCGGCAATTGGAAATCGATCGGCAATCTCGCGCGGGCTAATCTCATGTACTTCGAGCCCGCAGAGACGATTGAATGCTGCGACCCGTCGGTACTCCTCAAGTCGATCTTTATCGGCTGCAGCTTCAATGAATCCAACTGGATTAAAGCCGGTGGCTTGGCCGGTCTTGGCTTCAAGCTCACGATAAAGCTGTCTGGTGTAGAGGCGCATCTGCATCGAAGTTTCAGAGAACGAACCAAAGCAGGTCATGAGCCCTGCGGCATGCCAGGTGGTGCCGGATGTCAACTTGTCGCGCTCAATAAGTACGACATCGGTCCAACCGGCTTCAGCCAGGTGATAGGCCACCGAACAGCCGATCACCCCGCCACCGACTATGACCACCTGAGCCCGGCCGGGTAGCTGGGCCTTCGACGGGGCTGCTGAGGTCATAT
>JBIIOU010000137.1:0-5724 GCA_044336815.1 Candidatus Nanopelagicales bacterium
GTTGCGAACTCCCCTTGCGGCAATACCACCGTCTGCTGGAACTGGTGCTTATCCAACCCGATCACGCGACTTATCTCAAGATCGGCTTCACGGTGCCGGGCCGAGATTGACTCCCAAGAGTGCTCACCGGTCGCACGCCAGATTCCGGTGGTCGCAGGCACGGTTGTCACGCCTTCGCCCCGGATTTTCGAACGCTCAAACTCCGGGGTGCGTCGAACTTTGTAGCTGCCAGCGGCGGTGCTGAATTCTACTTCGGCATATGACTCGCTCTTTGAGTCGGCGAACGCCGAGCGCAGCCGCTGTTTATCTGAAGTTGACCCTGAAACATCCGCATAGAGTGCGAAAACAAGGGCATCTAAAATCGTCGACTTGCCGGCGCCGGTAGGGCCATCGATGATGAATAGCGCACTCCCTCCTAGGGCATCGAAGTCAATGATGTGCTCGCCCGGATACGGCCCAAGGGCGCCAAAGCTCAGTTTGTGAATTCGCATCAGGTAACCCGGTCGCGTACTAGTTCATATATCTCACGCAGTAATTTAGCCTCGTCCGTTGCTGGCGGGACACCTGTCACTTTCGAGTAGAAGTCTCCTATTAGTTCCAGCGGCTCCTTGCCGCGAGCATCGCCGCGCTCAGTAATAGCGGATTCATCCCGCCCTTCGGGTTCATACAGCTTGCGCAAGGCATAGGGGAATAGGACATCGAGGCGGGCATGCATCCGATCGGGGGATTGCGCGTCGGTCACCACAAGTTCTACGAAATGTTCATGCTCATCTTCATATTTGTCACTTAAAAGGTCTTCGATGCGGCCTCGCAGGCGGCTCATTGGTCGAGGCTGAGGTACTTCCACCGGCTCTAAAGTCGGCTCGCTCCCGGCCTCACCGATATCGACAATTAGCGCACACTTGATGTGCCGTGTTTCTGAAATTGAATACCGCAGTAACGACCCACTATAAGAAATCATTGGGTCTGCTGAACTAACAAGTTGCTGTCGGTGAAGATGGCCAAGTGCCACATACGTTAGGCCCCGGCCCGCGAAACTGCTCGCAGGGACAACTTGAACTCCCCCAACAGTTAAATCGCGCTCGCTTTCAGACGTTTCACTCGCTATGCCGCTGGAAGCAACGAATGCGTGGCCGATCGCCACTGCCCTAGGCGTGCCACGCGCAGCGATATCAGCGGCAATGCGATCAAGTGCCGCATTCATTACCGCCTCATGGCTGCGCTCAAGCTTTGCCTCTGGCTGGCCAAAAACCTCGCGGGCCACATCGGGCTCCAGATAGGGCAATGGGTACAGCAGTACTGCCCCGAACTCATCCTCCAATTCAATTGCTGAGCCAACGTCATTTAATGAGCCGACCACGTGCACACCTGGCTGAAGCACTCCGGAGTAAATTGCTAATCGATCACCGCTGTCGTGATTGCCCGCGGTTACTACCGTGACAATTTCGGCGGCGGCGAGGCTCTCGATGACTTCGTTAAAAAGTCGCAGCGACTCAACCGGTGGGATTGCGCGGTCAAAAACGTCGCCGGCGACGATTACGGCATCAACCGAGCGGCTAATAGCCAGATCGACAAGGAATTTAAGTGCCTGCTCCTGCGCCTCCTGCAACCCATACCCGTGCAGGGTACGCCCAAGGTGCCAATCCGAGGTGTGCAGCAATCGCATGGTGCGACGCTACCGGGTGTCTAGACCCCTGCCGATTCGACCGGGGTAGTAGTGCCCGAACCCGTTGCTGCCGAAGTGTCAGGAACGGCGCTGTGAAGAGCGGATTTTTTCAACCAACGAGCCCACGGAATATTCCAGAGCCCCCCGGGCCCATTCCATGGCTCCACGGTTTGACCGTTGGTATTCGAGTAAACAACGACATCGCCAGGGACGGTGTTGTCATAAATCCATTTCGCATCGGACTCAAACATATTCGTGCACCCATGTGACCCATTCCATTTCCCGATCCTTGAGTATGCCCAAGGTGCCGCGTGGATAAATTCGCCTGTGGGTGTCAGCCGAGTGTTCCAAGGGATATCAGGCAGGAGGTACTGCTCGTCGGGGTCAGTGATATCTAGCGCCGCGCTCGTGTACGTGTGCAGTGGCTCCTTGTCGACGCTGATCACTTTGACGCCATTGGAGGTTTCCCAATCTGCTGCCCCCAATGAGACCGGGAAAATCTTTCGCTTCACACCATCTATGAAGACACTCATTCGGTCTGTCTTGCCATCAACCTTTATGACAACACTGTTCCCAGTCAAGAATGAATAGGTGCGGGCCAGCGCAGTGGACCCAACTACATATGTACTTCCGCTCTTACCAAGAACAGCGTTGTCAAGTGTGGAGGTGATGTTGATGGTCGAGTTTCCAGGCCACCAAGTGCGTGGCCGAAATACCACACTGCGGTTGTCCATCCAGCCCCATGCGCCCGGAACCCCACGCACGATGCCATCTTGATTGGTGGCGGTCACCGCGAGATTTCTTTCGACGGCAGCCTTATTAGAGATGTCGCGACTAAATCGAAATTTCGGTAAAGCGCCAACCCCTAGCCGGAACGTTGGGCTAGTTACCCCGAGATTGTTGCTTGCCGCATTGAATGTGGCGCTAACTCGAACGCGCGGCTTAGGCAGGACTTTCGGTTTATCGGCCGATTCGGTAACCGCCGCGGCCGGGATCCCGACCCCGGTATTACTTATCTCTCCGGTACCTGTTGCATTTACCGCACGCAGTATCACTGAGTAGGTCTGACCACTCCTCAAATTGCCCAGTGGGCATAACCCCGTGGTACCAGCGCAGGTGAACCAGGTGGTGCCGCCGTCAATTGAAACCTGATAGGCCGTAATCGGGAAGCCGCCAGCGACTAAAGGTGCGGCGTAGACAACCTGCAGTTCGGTGGCGGCCGGGCCGGAATTTACCGCGGTGATGCTTGGGGCTGATGGGTATGGCTCGACCGCTAGAGCGGTAGTTGCACCCATAATCGCTATGGCACCTGCCGCCAGCGCACCGGCAGCCAACTTGGTGGCTACGGTCAAGGCGAGGCGACGTGGGGGAAGCACCCCCCTACCATAAAACACTTTTCCCGAGCCGCAAACCACCGGCTACCCCGAAATGATGACCAAGCGTTCCTCGGTCATTTCGCGAACCGAGTACGCCGGACCTTCGCGAGTGTTACCCGAATCGCGGAGCCCGCCATAAGGCATGTGATCGGCTCGCCACGTTGGCACCTCATTGATCAACACGCCACCAAAGTCCAAAGTTCGAGCCGCTTGCATACCTTTAGCAATATCTGACGTGAAAACCGCTGCTTGCAGGCCATATCTGGTGTCATTGGCGATCCGAAGGGCTTCGTCATAGGACTCATAGGTCTGGACCGCTACTACGGGGCCGAAAACCTCGAGGGCGCAAATATTCATTTCAGGCTTTGCGTTGACGATAACGGTTGGACGTAGGACGCCGTTGGCATCTAGTTCCCCGCCGCAAGCCACCTTTCCGCCGGCTGACACAGCCTCTGCTATCCAACTAACAACTCGGTCACGCTCAGCCCGCGAGATCAGGGCCGAAACATCAGTGGCCTCATCCAATGGGTCACCTACAACCAACTCATTTACCTTCTCAACGAGCTTGGCAACAAAATCTTCAGCGATACTTCGATGCACCAATACCCGCTGCGTGGAAATACAGGATTGGCCGGCATGGGCGAACCCGGCCAACTTGATCTTGGTTGCTGCGGTGGCCCAATCACCATCGGCCTCGATAATCACCGGAGCGTTATTGCCAAGTTCGAGTCCGACGCGCTTACGCGGTGCCCGCGCCCGAATCCCCCAGCCCACATCCGGTGAGCCGGTGAAACTGATCAAGGCTACGTCTGGGTGATCAACAAGGGCGTTGCCGACAGTGCCACCACTGCCGGTGACGATCTGAAGGTATCCATCAGGTAAGCCTGCATCAGCGAGTAAGCGGGCGAGCAGGATCGATGAGAAAGGGGTTTGCGAAGCCGGCTTCAAAACCACCGCGCAGCCTGCCGCAATTGCCGGGCCAACTTTGTGCACCACGAGGTTAAGCGGGAAGTTGAACGGTGAAATCGCCCCAACAACACCAACCGGAACCCTGAGCGTGAATCCAATTTTGCCGATTCCGACAGCTGCTGCCTCTAGCGGCACCGTGTCTCCGGTTAGCGTGCGCGCCACCGCGCTGGAGAACTGGAATGTCGCAATCGCGCGATCGGCCTCACCACGCGCCGTCTTGATCGGCTTTGCGGATTCGCGGGCAATAGCAATCGCGAAGTCATCTCTGCGCTCTGCCATCAAGAGTGCAGCTTTATCCAATATTTCGGCGCGCTGCCATTGGGCCAACGGGCGCTCCTGCATTGACTTACGCGCATACGCAACGCCGGCGTCAACATCGGCGGCCGTGAGTGCTGGTACCTGGCCCAGCAAAGCGCCATCAAATGGTGACTTCACCTCGATGACGGCGGACCCCGCGGTCAGTTCACCACATAATGGGACGGGGGTAACTTCGGTAACCTGGATTCCTGGGATGAGTTGTTCCATGGCCAGAATCTAGCCCGATACACTTTTGGTATGTCACCTCAGGGGCAACTTCTCACCGTAACGAGCCTCACCAAGGTGTTCGGCAAGGTGCAGGCAATTTCTGATTTGTCATTCAAGGTGCAACCAGGACGAGTTACGGGGTTCCTCGGACCCAACGGGTCGGGCAAGACCACGACCTTGCGCTGCCTACTTGGCCTAGTGCAGCCCACAAGTGGGTCCGCCCGAGTGGGAGAGCATTCCTACCGAGAGCTTTCGCACCCGACCACGGTTGTTGGAGCGGCTCTGGAGGCCAGCGGGTTTCATCCCGGCCGAACCGCGCGTGGCCATCTTCAGGTGATCACCGATGCCGCAGCGCTACCCGCGGCCCGCGCCGATGAAGTGCTGGCGCTGGTGGGCCTGACCGAGGCCGCCGGCCGCAAAGTGGGTGGGTTCTCCCTTGGCATGCGCCAGCGGCTCGCCCTGGCTGCAGCTTTGGTCGGTGACCCTGGGGTACTTATTTTGGATGAGCCGGCCAACGGGCTCGACCCCGAAGGCATCGCCTGGCTTCGCAGCTTCCTGCGGGCACGGGCCCAAGAAGGCCGCACGGTGCTGGTTTCCAGCCATGTGCTTTCTGAGGTGCAACAAACCGTCGACGACGTAGTCATAATCAGCAAAGGTAGGTTGGTTCAGACCGGAACACTTGACGAACTGACCGGCACCGGAATCTCAAAGGTTCGGGTGCGAACACCTAATGCTGAAGTATTGCGGTTGGCGTTAACGGCAGTTACGAATAACGGAGTCGAAACCCGAGTTGAAATCGTAAGTGACAACGAAATTTTGGTCGTCGGCATCGAAGCGGCTCAGATCGGTCACATTGCCCTCCGCGAAAAGGTGGAGCTCCATGAGCTAACACCAGTTGGCAATGACCTCGAGGCACTTTTCCTTCAACTTACCGCCGGTGGCAACCCAGGCGGTGCCGCATGATGGCCTTGGTGCGTTCTGAGCTCCGTAAAGTAACCACCACCAAGGTGCTGCTTTGGCTAACTATCGCCACCGTGGCCTTCAGCGCCCTAAATGTCGTTCTACTCGTCTTCTTGACCCCGCGCGCAATGGACGTCAGCACCGACGTGAACTTCTTACTTGATCCGGCCTATGTGACAAACATTCTTGGAGCCGCCGGTTCCTCTTCGATTTTCATCTTGATTCTTG
>JBIIOU010000138.1:0-5711 GCA_044336815.1 Candidatus Nanopelagicales bacterium
GAAAAGCCTTGAGCGCGAGGATGGTTGCGATGAGATTGAAAGAGCCCCCGAGGAGTCCGGGGATAACATCATTCTTGTCCAGCATCAAGTCGTGGCGAAATACCCCGTTTAGGAGATACGCGATGGTTGTTGCGCTCGCGCTCACGAGAATGATGCCATAGACCTTCACTCGCCCGCGGTACCGACCAATTCCAAATTCCCAGATGCCATACAGGACGGCGCTGGACAAGGCGAGAAGTACGTACATAGGTCTCGCCTTCTAAGTGAAAGGCATCGGGTACCGCTATCACAGCACTTAAAGAGGGTTGGGCGCAAGAGGTGCGCCGGTATTAGCTGAAATCAATCAGGTCAGCGATCCGCCAACAAAACGGTGCCCAACCATCACGGTTCAACCCGGCCCCCGCAGGTGGCGAGCACGCGAGAGGACCCGTCATCGCGAGTCCGGCCGGCCAGTCATCGCCTGCGGCCATATCCTTGCCCCATGGGAGAGAGGATGGAGTCCGTGGAGCGCCACAGCGACGCGATACACGACATAGCGCGCCGGCATCGCGCGCGTTCCGTGTCGGTGTTCGGTTCGGTTGCCCGCGGTGAGGATAGCCCCGGCAGCGACATCGACTTCCTCGTTGAGTTCGAACCCGGGGCGTCGCTCCTAGATCTCATGGCCATCCAGGACGACCTGGAGGCGCTCCTCGCCTGCCGTGTCGACGTGGTGTCGGCTGGTGGTCTGAAGGACCGCGACGAGCACATCCGCCGTGAGGCGGTTCGCGTATGAGTCGCAGCGACGATCAGCGCGTCGCTGACATCCTCGATGCGTGTGACGAACTTGAAGGCGTTGTCAGTCTGCGGTCCGAAGGCCAGGTGCCTGATGAAGTCCTTCTGCGCGCCGCGGAGAGGCTGCTGGAGATCATCGGAGAGGCCGCGAGTAATGTCAGCGACGCCGGGATGAACCAGTATCCCGTGGTCGACTGGCGCAACATTGCGCGCCTCCGAATCGTGCTGGCCCACCACTACCACCGCATCGATCCCGACTTGATCTGGTCGTATGCCATCGAACAAGCACCGGTACTTGCATCCGCGCTGCGGAAGTGAAAGACCCCCGACCTTCAAATCAAGGAAACCGCCACCACTTGCACTCAGTAATCAGCGACGATCAATCAGGTCCGCGATCCGGCGCAAATCATCACCATCAGCGCACTCAATAACAATCTTGCCCCGCGCCGCATGCTTCATGAACCCATCAACTTGCACCCTGGTATCAAGTTGATCAGCTATGCGCTGCTGCACGTCATTCACTAAGTCAGCCATTTCCGTTTCACGACTCTTAGGTTTACGTTGTCGTTTCGTGCGTTCGCGGCCATCGGCCGCCCCAACAAGAATGAGTTCTTCGACCGAGCGCACACTTAAGCCTTCGGCCACGATGCGCTTTGCCATTTCTTCCATTGACTGCTCATCTTCGAGTGATAACAACGCGCGCGCGTGACCTGCGCTAAGAACACCGGCCGCAACTCTGCGTTGCACATCAGGGGGTAACTTCAATAACCGCAACGTGTTTGAGACTTGTGGTCGGGAACGCCCGATACGTTTAGCTAACTCTTCTTGGGTGCAACCGAAGTCAGCAAGCATTTGTGAATAAGCCGCGGCTTCTTCCAAAGCATTTAGATCCGCGCGATGTAAATTCTCTAGCAGTGCATCGCGTAGTAACGCATCGTCTTCGGTATCGCGGATGATAGCGGGGATCGCGGTTAAGCCAGCTTCACGGCAGGCACGCAAGCGCCGTTCACCTGCAACGAGTTCAAAGCCGCTACCTGCCCGGCGCACCACAACTGGTTGCAGCAGGCCAATCTCTTTAATTGAGTAAACAAGTTCAGCAAGTGCTTCTTCTTCAAACACCGCGCGCGGTTGGCGAGGGTTTGGGACTATTGAATCCAAGGGGAGTTCGGCGTAAACCGCCGCCGGGCCAGCGGGCTCGGCTGAGTTGTCCTTTTCGGCTGGGATGGTGGCCAATTTCTTGGTATTCGGGGTGACTCGAGCGGTGGTATCGGTTGGGATGAGCGCGCCCAAACCTTTGCCGAGGCCGCGCTTGGTTGGATTACTCATTGACGCCACTGGCCCTAATTGTGGTGGAAAATTGGCGATTCTGAGTCCGTTTGGTCATATTATGTACCTTTATTCCTGTGGATAACTTTGGGGATATCACTTTATGGCGGCGAACTCGAGGGCGGCTTCTCGGTAACACAGGGCCCCTGCTGAGGATGGGTCATAGGTGAGGACGGTTTGAGAGTAAGACGGTGCTTCGGAAAGCCGCACCGACCTGGGGATAACGGTTGAGAGCACCCTGGTGCCGAAGTGATTGCGCACCTCATCGGCCACCTGTGAGGCCAATCTGGTGCGTCCGTCATACATCGTCAACAAAATGGCACTGACTTCAAGTTCGGGATTTAGGCTCGCCCGGACCATCTCGATGGTGCGCAGCAACTGAGATAAACCTTCCAAGGCGTAGTACTCACATTGGATTGGTAACAACACCTCTTCGGCGGCTACTAATCCATTTAGCGTTAGTAGCCCTAGGGAGGGAGGGCAATCAATGAGAATGAAGTCCAATGGCTTACCCCCCGCTAGCCCGGTACCAAGGTAGGTGCCGATGGCCCGGGATAAGGCAAACTCTCGCTCTTCTGCATTGACTAGTTCAATTTCGGCCCCCGCGAGATCAACTGTGGCCGGCACCCCGAAAAGCCCTTGAATATCAGGGCATGGAGCAATCGCAGAGGCTAATCCCGCCTCCCCACTTAACACCTCGTAAATACTCAGCACGCCCTCCGCATGAGAAATCCCCAGTGCGGTTGAGGCATTGCCTTGCGGGTCTAGGTCAATTACTAAGACCTGAAAACCGGCTTGGGCTAGGGCAGCCGCCATATTTACCGTAGTCGTGGTTTTACCCACGCCGCCTTTTTGATTGGCGACCGTGATGATTCGGGTCACTCTGGCCAGCCAAGGCCACTGGGTATAGCAGTGGTTTCACGTGAAACATCATCCGCATTCGGGGATTCGGGCCATCCCAAACCAGCCTCAAGGGAACCGATCTTTTCGGTTTTTGGGGTTTGGGGTGTCATGGGCTTCATTGTGCCGCACCCCGAGTAGCCAGCACCACGGTGGTTACTGGATCCACGACCCCCCGGCCGCAGACGACAATTCTAAGATCCTTGATGCCCAAGGCTGCTGCCACCGGCTCGGCGTCCGCCAACTCGGTGGAAACCGAACTCCCTTTAAGTGCCACTAGGGATCCGCCATTGCGTAACAGTGGGACCGTCCAGCCTAGGAGCTTGACAAGTGGTGCTACCGCTCGGGCAGTTACTACATCCACCCCGGACCAATCCCCTTGCTTCGCTAGCTCCTCCGCCCGAACGCGGGTAACCGTGACCTGCTCCCCGAGCCCCAACTCGTTGATCACGGCCGTTAAAAAATTGGCCCTTCGTAACAGTGGCTCAATGAGCACTAGGTTTAGGTCCGCTCTGGTAAGTGCCCAAACCAGACCAGGCAGCCCGGCGCCAGAGCCAACATCAGCTACTAAAGCCCCTGTTGAAATCAAGCTCTCAGCAGGGTCGGCGACCACAGCACAGTTCAATAGATGGCGCGACCAAATCCGTGGTACTTCCCTTGGACCAATCAGTCCCTGTTCAACCCCGGTGCTAGCCAAGATCTCCGCAAAGGCCACTAACCCGGGGTAAGCGGGTTGGAGCCATTGGGGGAGTGATTCAGTAGGTGAATGTTCCACGTGAAACGTCGGTTAACTGGTCCGAATGACTACACAGCGCTTGGGGTCTTCACCCTCGGACTCGCTACTGAACCCAGCATCGGCCACCGCATCATGGACGACTTTCCGCTCAAATGCAGTCATCGGTGCCATTTTCACTGCCTCGCCAGTGCTGCGTGCTTCTTCAATTGCAATCTTCGCTTCTTCGACTAAGGCCGCCCGGCGAGCCGCCCGGTGCCCGCCGATGTCGAGCATCAACCGTGAGCGTTCCCCGGTCTCCCGGGCCGCGGCCAATCGGGTCAACTCTTGAAGTGCATCAAGTACCTCACCGTCATCACCAACAAGAAGGTGAAGATCCCCAGATTTAACCTCGACTACCGAGACCATCGCACGGTTGCCCTCTACGTCAATATCAATATCCCCATCAAGGTCGGTAATATCCAGGAGAGCCTCTAGGTAATCAGCTGCGGCATCGCCCTCACTCTCCAAAAGGCGCTGGCCAGATAACTTGCCCTCACCCTCTTCAGGGTTTGAATCACCATCTACCTCAACAACGGTTTCAACTTCGTCTAAAACGGTCTCGGTGTTTTCGCTCATAGTCATCTCCTACTGCTTACCCTTGCGCTTGCTGCGCGAAGCTTTTTTGGGTTGGACTCGCGGCGTATTGTTTTCCGACGCTGCGTCGGGATCCTCAATTGATTCGATTGCTGGGGCTTTCCCTTTGGTTTTGGCCGCCTTGCGGGCCTCCAACGCCTCAAAAGCCGGGGTACCAGGTTGCGGGCTGTTTCGAATCACGTAGAACTGTTGGCCCATCGACCACAGGTTGGTCGTGAACCAATAAATGAGAACGCCAATCGGAAAGTTGATACCACCGATTGCAAACATTAACGGGAACACATACAGCATGATTTTCTGCTGCCTGACCATCGGGTTATCAGGTGCGCTGTTCTTAACGATCAATTGACGCTGGGTTAAGAAGGTTGTTGTTGTCATCAAAATAATCAGGATGAAAGCAACAACGCGCGTATTGATCGGCATGAATCCATCGGCAGCTACTTCATCCGCGCCCATAAATGTGCCATACAACGGGGCACCGAAAATTGAGGCTCCGTGCGCCTCCTCTAGTAGATACGCATACTGCGGCCAGGTGAAGACACCTTCGGGCACGCGCATTGCAATACCTTGCAAAACACTAAATAGCGCAAAGAAAATTGGGGCCTGGAGGAGGATTGGCAGACATGACGCTAACGGATTGGTACCGGTCTCCTTATAAAGCTTCATCATCTCTTGCGACTGCTTTTCGCGATCACCCGCGTACTTCTTTTGAATCTCTTTCATCTGTGGCTGAATAATTTGCAAGTTGCGCTGTGATTTGATCTGTTTCACGAATAAAGGAATCAATGCAATGCGAATAACGATGACAAGCCCAACGATGGATAAAGCCCAAGTCCACCCACTTGCTGGATCCATAAAAGTACTAAGTAGTTGATGGAACTGCACCAAGATCCAACTAACACCGGTGCGCAGCCAATCAAGAATGAACATGTGTTGTGCTCACGTCCTTACGTTTGCGTTCGCGGAACCGGAAGACCGGCTGCAACATCGGATGGTTGCGGGATTGAACGCGGGCGACCATCAGGAAGTATCTCCGGTCGCCATTTACCTGCTGACGGTACCGGATCCAACCCGCCACCGTTAAACGGATTGCATCTCAGTAGTCGCCAGGTGGCCAAGCCTGTTCCTTTTAAGGACCCGTGGCTTCGAATCACCCCGAATCCATAGGAGGAGCAACTCGGATGAAAACGGCAGCTTGCTGGTAGCAGCGGTGAAATAGCAAGTTGGTATACCCGAATAACTGCAAGCTCTAACCACTTTATGGGCCACCCGAGAGAATGATCCCAAATCCAAAGAAGCCCGCGGCCCAAGTCATTAACCCGCCTCATGGGACAACTCGCTTCGC
>JBIIOU010000139.1:0-5689 GCA_044336815.1 Candidatus Nanopelagicales bacterium
GGTGCTTAGCGCCCGCGGCATGGCCCCCATCGACAATGCCGGCGGCACGATGGATGTTCACAACATCTTCTACGACACGGCCAACTCCTCGGCCATGACCGATGTCACCATTGGCGATAACGACATCATGAGCCTGGGTTACTGGAGTGCACTGCCTGGCTTTGACATGACAACGGGCATGGGCGTACCGAACTTCAACACCTTGGCGAACTTACTTATCGCGCGCAATACTTCATCATCATCGCCAAGTTCATCAGGATCGACTACGCCAACTCCATCGGCCACTCCATCGGCCACCTCAACACCTACAGCTGTACCCATTACTCCTGTAACTATCGCGGCGCCAATCTTGAGGCCAACAAACCTCGGCGGCGGTGTGCAAACAGCCGGTGGGCTCACTGTGAAGCCACTGCGCGTGGTTCTAGACTCCCTCGACGGAGGCACGAGTGCAACTGCACCCGACTTAATCAATCGAGTAGATCGCTGGATAACCCCCGTACTGCCTGGCCTACCAAGCAATTACAAGGCAACCTCGTTCATTCGCATCAACGGCTCATGGGTGAAACTCGGCACCACAACCTCAAACCGCAGCGGCAATCTTGCGCTGCCAGCGATTCGCATGAGTAAGCCGGGCACCTATCCAATTCGGATTCAGCCGAGCAAGGGTAAGGCCGCATATATAAACCTAGTGGCCAAAAAGGGTTGACCTATGTTGCGGGTGAACAACCCGCACCACCAGCTTTCTTGCACCGATTAGTGAGCGAAGAGCTAAGCGCTGATTAGTCAGGGACTGAGGGTGCCATTGCCTCTGTGTCGATAACGAAGGCACCGCTCTTATTGACCTTCAAGATATAGACCGGGACGTTCTTCCGGTATCCATTATTCGGATTTATCGTGATGGTACCTGTCTGACCTGCATAGTCTTTGGTGCTAAGCAGTTTCTTTAGGACCGGCCCGTAAGTTGTTTTGCCTGACTTAGCCATAGCCGCAAACAAAATATTCGCCGAGTCATATGTAAAGGTGCCCCATACTCCCGGGGTCGCCTTGAACTTGATCTTGTAGGCATTAACGTAGCTCGCAGCATCTGGCATTTGCTCGGCCGCCGGAACACCGCTGAATACGCAGCGCTGCGAGGCGGGGATACCGGCTTCCGTGACGAACGCAGGGTCAACATTGGCAAGGTTCATTAAGCAACTCACCTTAGTGTTCGCCGCATTGATGGCCTTGGCGATCTTGCTTCCTTCAGGATAGTAAGTACTCACATAGATGATGTCTGGTGACAATGCCAGAGCCTGACTAACCTCGGCCGTGTAACTCGCTTTACCTTCGACGACAGGGATGCTGGCAACCGGCACACCATCACCGCAGACCATTGCCGCTCCCGTGCGGTTGGCCATCCCCTGTGTGTAAGTGGATGGATCAACAAGCATTACGACCTTGGGGCAGCCACTCGACTTGGACATATAGGTGACCTCAACGGGTGAGATCTGGCTGTTCTTCGGCTGCACCGTGACGCCTTCGCCCTTGGTGTCATTGGTTGACGTCATCTGCACGGGGGTTATGCCATTTGCGATGTAGAAAGGCAGGTTGATGACTCCCACCGACGAGTTGTACGGGCCAACAACTGCAACTGCTCCCGCATCCTTGACCTGCTGGGCCACCGTCAACGCAAGATCAGGGTTCGCCTGATCATCGGCCTTGATCAAGACCACCTTGCGCCCGAGTACCCCGCCCTTGGCATTTACTTGGTCGACCGCAAGTTTCACGCCGCGATACATGTCTATGCCGTTGTTCGCCTGTGAGCCGGTTAGCGGACCTTCGTAGGCGATCACAATTGATTGCGGGGCTGCAATTGCGGGAGCGGCAAGAAAACCTGCCGACGCTACAGCTGCAATCGCGACAACGGCCAACAGAGGTGAGGTCAATTTTGAGGTCATGGCTGCACAATAGATGACACCCGCCGATTGTGCGATTTACGCCGCCAAGATCATCTACTTGGCGTGGTACCTGAGTGAAATGCTGTATGGCGCCCATAGACCACCAAACTGGGGGGCGGTGCCGGTGACGGCGCAAACGCCCTTCTTTTTGATTTTCAATTTAACGTCACCATTTGACGGAAACTCAAGTGAGCACTTCTTCTTACTCGAAGTGATCTTCCAGGTGATTTTCTGTCCTGTGTCTGTACCAGCTTCACTGCCCAGTTCCAACTTCAAAGTCTGCCCTTTGTTAACCGGGCCCGAAGCACGAGGGGTGTACTTCGCGGATTGGGGCCAAGGCGTTGGTGTTGCCGCAGGTGTTTGGTTAGCTGTGACAACGTACGTCTTTGTCGAAGATGAAGTAGTCCACCCTGCGAAGGGGTTGTAAGTCGCTGTGATTGTGATGGGCCCAACAACGGTGGGAGACCATTCAACAATTGCTTCCGAGTGAAACGCGATCCCACGGGTGGCTGCTTCTGATAGCGTCCCCGTCGCGAGAACGTTGTTACTAGAGTCCGTGAAGGTAACAGTGCCAGCTGCCGCATTCGGACCGCTTGCGGCAAATACCATAGCCGCCAAAGTCGCTGTAGCTTTTACTGACAAAGTAGTTGCTGCCACCAAACTTATAGTGGTGGCAATGGGCGAGGAACTCGCAGCGATATTTACTGAGGCAAGGATTCCGCCATTATCGTTTGATGCATTCAAGGAGAGATTTGCAACTCCGGAGTTTTGCGGAGTCCACGAGTGAGTTCCTGCTCCACTTGAGTCAACGGAAATCGAAGAAGTCAACACTGAATTACTGTTGCTAGGGTAAGTGGCGGTGAGTGTCGTGGCACCTAAGCAACCGGTGAAAGTCAAATTTTGAGCGACACCAACTGAGCCACTGTACGCGCCGGTGAGGGTGCAACCACTAGCCGCCGATGCAGGAGCGGCCCCTAGGCCCAATACTCCTACGGCGAGAGCAGCTGTGGCAACTAGCGAGATGAATCGGCCACGTGTTCTCCGCGGCGAAAAATCAGAAACTAGCATTTGGGCACCCTTTCATTGACGTTTAAAATCAGCGTAGCTTTTCCTGGGCCAAGCGGTGCCACGAGCAAGCGTTTTTCGCGATTTATCTTCAGCAGATACCAAAAAATGTGGGGATGTCCCCGCTAATTGGCCTTTGGGTGCTACTGGGCCATCGGTGGTGTGGGGGGTGCATTGACCGGTGTTGGAGCGACGGCCGGGCTGGTGGCTGCCACTTTACCTATGGTGGCACCGATAAATATCCCGATAAGTAAGATCAAGAAAGCCGCTAACGCGGTCGTGAGCTTGGACCGTTTCCTGGGCGCACGCTTAGCAAGTAGCTCGTTCAAGTTTTCGTCGCTCATGATTTCTCCCTCATCGTCTTGTCGCTATTCATGGCGAAGTGCCTCAATGGGTCTAAGTGATGCAGCGCGGTTAGCCGGGTAACTGCCGAAGAACAAGCCGATACCAACGGAGATAGCGAAGGCTCCAAGCACAGATGCTGGGACGATCGTCGGTTGAATACCTGCTACTTCTACCCGAGTAACTAGAAATGCGAGCACTAGCCCGAAGAAGGCTCCGATCAGCGATAACACTGTTGACTCAATTAGGAACTGCAGCAATATCACCCGCCTACTTGCTCCGATCGCCTTACGGATGCCGATTTCACGGGTGCGCTCAGTAACAGAGACCAACATGATGTTCGTGATACCGATGCCACCGACCAGCAAACTAATACCTGCCACAGCACCTAGTAAAGCTGTGAAAATACCAACCGCTTGATTCACCGTGGCTAGTAGGCTCGCTTGATTAAAAATCTGGTAATCCCTCGTCGCCTCATCAACACCATGGCGGTCATCAAGTACCGAGGTTAGTTGCACTTGGGCCTGGGCTTGAGTTTGAGATGAGGATGCCTGCACCGCGATGGTGTCGAGGCTGCCATTACCGGTTAGGTGATTTCGAACGGTCGTGAGCGGAGCAATGATCGTGTCGTCTTGATCACCGAATCCAGAAGCTCCCTTTTCTACCAGCACTCCTAAAACCGTGAATGGGACCCCATCGCAGATCATCTCCTTGCCTATTGGGTCAGTATCCGTAAATAAGTCATCGGCCACGGTCTTACCAATCACCGCAACCCGACGACCATCAACTTCATCTGCATTGGTGAAGTAGCCGCCTTCTGATACTGCCGAGTTAGAAATTTCGAAATAGGCCGGCCAACTTCCGACCATCGCCGTGCTGTGACTTAATGCCCCAAAGGTGCATGTCACGCGCGCCCGCTTAGTGGGCGCCGCTGCGCTGATATCCGGCGACAGCACTTGATCATTTAATGCCACCGCATCATCAACGGTGAGGTCTTTCACCGCGAGACTGTCATCAGCCTGAGAACCACCTGCCGCCCCAGGAAAGACGGTAATCAAGTTGGTGCCCAACCCTTCGATGCTCCCGGTGACAGCATTTGAGGCGCCCTGCCCAAAGGCCACCAGCACGATGACCGCCGCAACGCCAATCATGATGCCGAGCATCGTTAGCCCGGATCGAAGCCGATTGGCCAAGATCGCCTGAAGCCCGCTACGGAAAGATTCGAGGAGGTTCACCTGTTAAGCCGATCCTCAGAAATCTGCCCATCCATTAGCACAATCACGCGATCGGCATGCTGGGCTACTTCGGTCTCGTGGGTAATCATCACGATGGTGCGGCCCTGGTCATGCATCTCATCAAGAAGTTTCAGCACGTCAGCCGTTGCCCGAGAATCCAAGTTACCGGTCGGCTCATCAGCTAGCAAAAGGGACGGCTGCGCAACTAATGCGCGTGCCACCGCCACCCGCTGCTGCTGTCCACCTGAGAGTTCATTAGGCCGGTGGTGCATTCGATCGCTCAGGCCGACGGCCGCCAACGCCTCCTTCGCGCGCTCGCGCCGCTCCCCGCGTTTTACTCCACGGTAAGAAAGGGGCAATTCGACGTTTGCCAGTGCCGTAGTTCTGGGGATCAGATTAAACGACTGGAAGATGAATCCGATCTTGCGATTTCGCACAATTGACAGTGCGTCTTCATCCAAGGTGTTGATATCGATTCCGTCAAGGTGATACTGCCCTGCCGTTGCCACATCAAGGGCGCCGATGATGTTCATCAAAGTTGACTTACCAGAACCTGAAGCACCCATAATCGCTAAATAGTCGCCCGTGTTTACGGTGAGTGAAACTCCGTCGAGGGCACGCACGATGGAATCTCCATCTCCGTACACCTTCGTGATATCGACTAACTCCAGGACCGGGATCATGGGTGTCAGTTCCGAGGGCGACTAAATTGGCCGCCGCCAGGAACCCCGCCGGTCGGGAACACTGAAGTGCCACCGGTCGGAAATACCAAGATCTGACCCGCGGTCACCCCGCTGGTGATCTCGGTTAGCGAATCACCCTTTAGTCCAAGAGTGACTTCGGAGGTGAGCGAGGTGTTGTCGGGCTGTAGCACTTCGACGGTACTCACCTCACCGATGGTAGCTATGGCGCTTTGCGGCACGGCCAATACATCGCTGACTTCGTCGGTGGTAATCGATATCGAGGCAGACATCCCAGGCTGAACTCCGGCAGGTACCGAATCCATACTGACTTCGACACTGAAAACCACCAGGCTGCTCGATGCTGAAGTAGTTGCCATCGGATCAACAGCTAGCACTACCCCCGTCGTTAATGCACCAGATATCGCGG
>JBIIOU010000190.1:0-3896 GCA_044336815.1 Candidatus Nanopelagicales bacterium
GAGCGAGCACGAGTGGGTTCTTGATGCTCGCGGCCATACCGCCGTCAATAAATCGGCGCGCTAACTTGAACTTGCCCGACAGCACTGGCAGCTCCAAGATGCAAGACTTCATCTCCCGCGTATTGAACGGGGATTCGGGGATGCCACTTGCTGCTAGGGCGGTGATCCACGCATCAACTTGTGACTGCTGCCACTGCTTGAACGCAATAACGCTCACATTGACATCGGCAGGGAACTGCAGCGGCAACTTAAATTCTGTGCCGAGCAGATCCCTGCCGATTACGTTCGGGAATACCCAATTCTGGTTTGCCATTTTAGAAACTCGTTTAATTACTCCGCGATAGTGATAGTGACATCGCGCGTGCTGCTATCAGGATTAGTGACCGTGACGACTGCAACGCCGGCAGCGAGAGCTTTGGCACCCGGGTTGAACTGTGCGCCGCCTTCTTCCTTGGCCTGAGTAAGTTCGAGTAACTCAGGCTTATCGGTTGAGATTGTGGTGCCGGCAAGAGACTCAACATTGAAGACGATGAAGTTGCCGACCTTGGCGCTAGCTTCGGTCTGATCAGGGGCGACCATGATCGGGGCAATAACCTCGGCGCCTGCGCCAGCGGCACTCGAAGCCGCTGGTTCGGTTGACGATGAGCAGCCCGCGAGCACTGCCGCACCCAAAAGAGCAGTGGCACTGATAGCTACGAAACGCCGATTGCCAAACATGTTTACTCCTATTCTTGCCGGGGCTTTCCCCGGGATGTCGTTAAACCATACCCGCAAAATCAGGTGGTGAAACATCATGACGTACCTTCCTTACGTGAACTTCACATGGCGAATGCCGCTAGCCTCGTTAATCACGGTCGCGGCCCTGTTTAGCTTCGCGCCAGGTGCCAGCGGTGCACCTGCAGCCGATCCGGTGGTCGGTGTGCTCACCGCCGGTGGGCAGCGCCAGTGGATTGATTGCGAAGGTAGCGGTTCACCGACTTTGGTCATCTCATCTGGCCTTCGAGCGGACAGCAGCATGTGGTCAAGGGTGCTGCCCAAACTGCGCACGATGACCCGCACCTGTATATATGACCGGCCCGGGCTCGGCAAAAGCCCGAAGCGCAATGGGGCGAAAGCTACCGATGCGGGTGAGCACGCGAAGGAACTTAAGTCACTGCTGATCGCCGCCGGTGAATCCGGCCCATTCATTCTCATGGGCCATTCGTACGCGGGCTTGATAGTTCGTGCATTCGCGGCACAAACACCTGTTGAGGTGGCAGGCATGCTCTTACTAGACGCTGTATACCCAGGTATCCATCGAACATTTCTATCTTCATACAAGAGCCCATGGCATGAGGGCGGTACTTCAATAGATATGGCAGCGAGCGAGCGAGCAACTGATGGTGGCCCTGACCTGGGTTCGACCCCGCTAATTGTTATCACCGCTGGAGTATCACGTGGTGCACCAATCATTGATCTTGAGGAGTCGGCATGGGATTTCACCGTCGATACAGTGCTAAAGGGCGTATTTCTCAGCACTAAGCACGAAGCCAGAGCGATGAAAGACAACAAAGATGGCGGCGTCATTGTCAATATCGCGTCGCTGAACGCGCATGTACCTATGCACACCGGTAGCGGCTATGCCTCAGCCAAAGCTGGGGTAGAAATGTTCACTAAGAGCTCTGCTCTTGAGCTCGCGAAATATGGCATTCGCGTAAACGCTGTTCTTCCGGGGCTAATCGACACACCACTGACCCAGCGCCGCATAACGAACCTGCCCTTGATGGAAGTGTGGATGACTCGAATTCCACTGGGCAGACCTGGCCTCCCTGCAGATGTTGCAGAACCAACCTTGTTCTTGGCAAGTGACGCCGCCCGTTACATCACCGGCACCAGTTTGGTTGTCGATGGTGGCTGGGAAATTACCGGATACCCAGACCTAAGTAAATTCACTTAGAAGTAATGGGGGTGGCACCTTCGGCCAAAAAGTTTTAGGAGCGGATCCCCCACCTTTCAAGACCGCCGTCGCAGTAGAGCGTTCGCCCGCAAACGGCACCGCCTAGGCCGCCATTAACTCGCTGTGCCCAGCTCGAAATTCGCCGGTGCCACGAGCGCCTCTTATTCTCAAGCGTCGCACACGATGAAGTGTTCTAGCCCCCGAGGAAGGCTATGTTCTAACCCAGATCAGCTTGCCTTTGACCTTGGTGCAAACCGCCGTCACGCCCTTCTTTGTGACTTTCGCACCAGCCTTTTTACATGGCCCAAGGGTCTTACCTGAGGTAGTTGGCTTAGCGGTGTCTACTTTCCCTGCCTTCAGATTCAACAGGCCGCTGGCGATCTGTGAAGCCGAATGGTCTCGGCCCTGCGTATAGCCAAACCAAACCCGAAGTTGATCGCCGATCAATTCAACCGATGGATCCAGCACACTGATGCCAGCGGGCGCATAAAGCGCAGTGTTACGCAGGCTCCAGGTCAAACCGTCCGCCGAACTCAAAATGCGCAATTGCTGGTTGGAGCCACCTCCACCGGTGGTCGACCCGATCATCAAAAAGGTGCCATCCGGCATCTGCAGGGGCGCCGGATCAACTAGATCCGGATCACCCGCGATGATCCCGCCTAGCTTCGTCCAGGTGAGACCATCTGGCGAGGTCGCGATGTGAATACCGTGCTGGTCGGTGATCGTATTCCAGTAGAGAAGGTAACTGCCATCAGTCTTGCGAAGCACATGCGGCACCCCACAGCCGATGTCATCAAGCAGGATCTGTGGTTGTGCTGTCCAATGCAACAGATCCGAAGACGTCGCATAGTGGAAGTCCTTGCGCTGCTTTGTGCAAGAAACCGTTGCCGGGACATTCGGATTCATCGATGAGTAGTAGAGCCGGTAATCACTTGGACCCATTTTCACGATCGACCAGTCGAACCCCTGGGGCATAGTCGCACCGGCGACAGCCGTCCAATTGCTGCCATCGGTGCTGGTATAGACACCGGTCGGATTGTTGGTTGTGTAGAGGTAGTACGTGCCCGAAGCAGAGTCGTAGTAGACCTCAGGTGAGACACCGGGGGGTGAACTTGCAGTCGGAGCCGTGACCTCGAGCGTCGCCCCGGCGATCGTCGTCGGACTAGCCGACAGGGGCCCCGTCGCCCGCGCAGTAGCCACCCCGCCCAACACCAGTGCTGAACTTGCGACCGCAACCAAAACCGAGCGCACCAACCGGCTCATTTTGCCTCCAAGATTGAAGTGAAGGAAGCCTAGTTCACCGGTGAACTACTTGGCAAGGTCACCGCGGATTTGTCGCCACTAGGTCGCAGATCGCGCCTACGTCGACGGCGTTTGCTCCGCCGGTCGTGCCCCAAATGACTTCGCCAGTTCGAGCAACTACGCGCACTGACACATCACTTATTGAGGTAATGCCCAGGCTCTGCCGGAAGTCACCAACGGCGCCGTAGATGGTGATCGTGCGAGCGAGCACGAGTGGGTTCTTGATGCTGGCCGCCATACCGCCGTCAATAAATCGGCGCGCTAACTTGAACTTGCCCGACAGCACTGGCAGCTCCAAGATGCAAGACTTCATCTCCCGCGTATTGAACGGGGATTCGGGGATGCCACTCGCTGCTAGGGCGGTGATCCACGCATCAACTTGAGACTGCTGCCACTGCTTGAACGCAATAACGCTCACATTGACATCGGCAGGGAACTGCAGCGGCAACTTAAACTCTGTGCCGAGCAGATCCCTGCCGATTACGTTCGGGAATACCCAATTCTGGTTTGCCATTTTAGATATTCGTTTAATTACTCCGCGATAGTGACGGTGACATCGCGCGTGCTGCTATCAGGATTAGTGACCGTGACGACTGCAACGCCGGCAGCGAGAGCTTTGGCACCCGGGTTGAACTGTGCACCGCCTTCTTCCTTGGCC
>JBIIOU010000141.1:0-5653 GCA_044336815.1 Candidatus Nanopelagicales bacterium
CTCGTGACGGTGGTCCTTAGGACTATGGGGATAGCAGGTGGGTAGGTGGCGGCATGAGCCGGAGCCAAGGTGGTCAGCGAGGCGGCGATAACGCCGGCGATTACTGCGACTATGCGGATTCGATCGCTAAGTAGGCGTGTCATATGTCGATACTCCCACAAACGGTTCGTGGATTTATCCGTTTCATAACTTCAACGGACCCTTGAATTGTAATCTGTATACCCCATGGGGTATACTTCCAGAGGGAAACCACCTACATACTCCGGGAGGTTCAATGCCGACGAAAACGGTTGTTGCGAAGAAGGCAACTGCACCGATAGCTCACGTATTAGCAGACCCAGTTCGGCTCGACGAGATCATTAAGCGGTTGAATCGGGCGCAGGGCCAACTCGGCGGAATCGTCAAAATGCTGGAAACGGGGCGTAACTGCGATGAAGTCATTACCCAAATAGCGGCCGTTGGGAAGGCAATAGACACGGCAGCCTTCACCTTGATCTCTGCGAGTCTTAAGGAATGTATTCAAGAGGGTCGCTCAGATGCCGAGGCAGTGTCGGCTCAACTTCAACGCCTCTTTCTAATTTTGGCCTAAGGAGCAGTAAGTGCGAAAAATTGTGATCGTAGGTGGAGTCGCGGGCGGGATGTCTGCGGCGACTCGGCTGCGCCGACTAGATGCGACCGCATCAATCGTGGTGCTCGAGCGCAGCTCATACGTTTCTTATGCCAACTGCGGCCTGCCCTACTTCGTCGGCGGTGTCATTGCCCAGCAGAGCGATTTACTGCTGCAGACACCGGCTAGTCTGCACGCAAGATTTGATCTGGATGTGAGGGTCATGAATGAGGTAATGAGTATTGATCGTGGCGCTAAAAAGGTTTTTGTCCGCGATCTTTTAGCAGATCATAACTATGAACTTGAGTACGATGCCCTGATTTTGAGCCCAGGGGCGCAACCGGTAGTGCCACCAATACCGGGTATTGAGCGCGCATTGACACTTCGCACCGTTGAAGATGTCGAACGCATAGTCACTGCCGTCAATGCGGCACCAAAGTGCGCGGTGGTGATTGGCGGTGGCTTTATCGGAGTCGAGACCGCTGAAAATCTTGCGCACCGCGGTATCCCCACCACCATCATCGAAGCAATGGACCAAGTACTTGCTCCACTGGATCCTGAAATGGCAATCCCGGTAGCAAATGAGATCCGCCGTAATGGTGTTGATTTGCGCTTAGGGGTTTCAGTAGCAGCAATCCGTGATGGCGGTGTTGAGCTTTCGGATGGCTCCATAGTGGCAGCTGAAATGGTTATTTTGGCAATCGGGGTTCGACCGGATGTCACCTTGGCTCGCGATGCAGGTCTAGAGATTGGCCCACGCGGCGGTATTCATGTTGATGAGATGAACCGAACGAGTGACCCGGCTATCTATGCCGTGGGCGATGCCGCTGAAAAAAGTGATGCGCTCGACGGGGAGTCCGCACTAGTGCCTTTGGCCAATATTGCCAATCGCCAAGGTCGGGTCGCAGCCGACCACATCATGGGGCGCCCGGTTCGTTCGGTACCGACAATCGGAACCGCCATAGTGAAAGTGTTCGATCTAGCCATCGCCACGACCGGCTGGAACGAGAAACGGCTTAAAGCTGCCGGGCGTCCGTTTCAAATAATCCACACTCATCCAGGTTCGCACGCCGGTTATTACCCCGGGGCTGAAACCATGGCACTTAAATTGATCATGGATCCCACGACCGGTTCGATTCTCGGAGCGCAAGGGGTTGGGCGCGATGGTGTAGATAAACGTATTGATGTTATTGCCACGGCGATTCGCGGCGGAGTCACTGCCCCAGAGCTTGCTGATCTCGAGCTGGCCTACGCGCCACCATTTGGATCGGCAAAAGACCCGGTGAACATGCTCGGGTACATAGCCGAGAACCTTTTGTCAGCGCTGACCGTAAACGCTCAGTGGAGTGACGTAGCGGGGTTATGCGCTAGCGGATACAAGATCATCGATGTGCGCTCGGCAAGTGAGTTCGCAGCCGGGGCGATTTTGGGCGCAGTTAATATCCCGGTTGATGAAATTCGAACAAGGTTTACTGAGATCAGCGCACCGAATGTCTTGGTCACCTGCCAAGTCGGCCAGCGTGGCCATACCGCCACGATGTTCTTGCGGGAGCAAGGGATAAATGCGGTAAATCTTGATGGCGGTTATCAGACCTGGAGTCATTCACCTGCATATGTGTTAGATGTTAAATTAGATGAAGCCCGCCCAACAACCGAAATGGAGCACGCCGGTGTGTAGCCCAGCAACTTGCCCAACCTGCAAGAAGATGACGTACTCGGGCTGTGGTGAGCATATAGAGCAGGCGCTCGAGGGTTACCCGGCTAGTGCGCGCTGTGAATGCCACGTGGGCAGCTCAGCGAGGTAGAGTCAATACTGCTCAAGTACCTATCAGGAGGGGCCGCATGAATTCAGCAGCCGAAAGCCTGCGCGGTAAGCGCGCCATCGTGACGGGTGCCTCACGTGGTATCGGTCGCGATATTGCCTTGCATTTCGCGAGCGCCGGAGCCGATGTAGCCATTGCGGCTCGCAACACGGAAGCACTGCTGGCCCTCCAAGTTGAGATTCTGGCGCTCGGACGAAAATGCATTGTCATCACCACCGACGTAACAGCAGAGGGTGCTGCCACGAAAATAATTGAGCAGGCGGAAAGTGGCCTTGGAGGCCTCGACATCTTGGTTAATAACGCCGGTGGCAATAGTTTTTCAGTCGCCTTGCAGTCGATGAAATTCAGTGGTTGGCAAAAAACTATGGCGCTAAATCTGGATTCCATTGTGCTTTTGATTCAAGCTGCGCTCCCTGCCTTGCTTCAAAGCGGCAATGCCTCAATCATTAATGTGTCCTCAGTTGCTGGGCTGCGTGGCGCACCTTTGATGTCGCATTACGGCGCAGCTAAAGCCGCATTGATCTCACTCACGCAGAGCCTGGCAATTGAAGTCGCGACCCAGGGGGTGCGAGTCAACGCGTTGGTACCAGGGTGGATTGAGACTGATCTCACCGATTTCTTGAGAGCAGAAGACACCGTAGAGCAAGGGTTGCTCAGCCAGGTGCCGATGGGGCGCTGGGGCAGGTCTGATGAGATCGCGCAGGGCGCGCTCTTCTTAGCCAGTGATGCATCCTCATTTATGACCGGGCAGGTACTTGTACTTGACGGCGGGCAGAGCGCTCGAACATAGCCTCGCCCACCGCGGCTCACATGCGGCTTGAGTAATCCCAGGAGGTAATCGACAGGTTGTCAATCCGGACTGCAACCTCGTGGTCGACGCGTGCGAGCAGCCAGGTGGCCAACTGAGAATTACGGGAGATCGAATAGCGATCGAGTAACTTCGGAAGCAGCTCACCTGCAGCGGGCGCGATGAGTTCAGCGCGACCGCTGCCCCGAATACCCCGGTAAGGCGGTTGGTCGGCGGAGATTTCAAATGCGCAATTCGGGTCCTTGCGCAGGCGTTTAGCCACGACGGCATCATGTTGGGTGCAGCACCAAATGGCGTCATCGTCGAATAAGAACCACAGAGATTGAACTAGCGGGTTGGTCTTGCCGTTAGTCGCCAGCCGAATCGGGATGATTGTCGACTCTATAAATTGCCGAACTGAGGCCTCATCCCACGGCCCTGAGATCAAATTTAATGCGCGATTGTTCTCCATGCTATGGGCTCCGCAACTTGCGTTGGGTGAAGAGAAAAGCGGCGACAACCAAGACCAGTACGACGGTGAACACGATGCTCCAAATATCAAACATCTGGTTCGCAAGTCGCACACCTAGTGCTAAGGCGATCATGATAGCGGCGAAGCCCTGCAGGAATAGCGAGAAGCGCAATTGCCTCCGCAGTACCGGATCCATAGGAAAAGTGTACTTCTTTGGTATCACTGTGCTGACTTTGCCGGTGCGTCAGGTGTTCCACTGTTTGATCACCTGTTGCTCATGTTCGAACCCGAGTGCAGACAGGCGGGCCGGGTCGAGCGCAAATAGTCGCCCATCGATTGGCGGTAAGCCCAGCCAAGTAGCGGTCAGGATTCTAAGGACATGACCGTGTGCTACCAGCACACAATCGTGACCCGCCAAAACTTCGGGCAGGCACCTCTCGATAACGCGCGTTACCCTGATGGCAACGTCGGTCAGTTGCTCACCAGGTGTATTGCCCGGTGGTATCAAATGTTGCCACACCACCCAATTTGGATCATCAAGTTCTGCGCGGATTTCTTTAGTGGTTCGGCCTTCCCATGCACCGTAATCCCATTCCAGAAGATCGTCGGTAAAGCTGCCTGGCTGCAGGCCGGCAAGTTCAGCGGTACGCCGACTCCGGGTGAGAGGGCTGCATAGCACCAATTGGGGGGTGATACCGGCAAATTTTCTGCCGGCTGCTTGAGCTTGATCTTCGCCGAGCGCGGTGAGCGGGATGTCTGTGCGCCCGGTATGTAGCAGGTCGCGACTCCAACTGGTTTCACCATGTCGAATCAGCCAAATATTGCCCGCCATGGGGATAGCGTTCCATCGTGGAATCCGCAACCGCAAGTGACCCTGTGTTAACACCGAATGAGCCGGGGCTCAAGGCGAATTCACTGACTTTCGTCGATGCCCTAGCCATCGGCCTAAATTCAACCTCGCCGGCCTACTCGTTAGCCGCCGTGCTCGGGCCAATTGTGGTGCTGGTCGGCGTTAATGCCCCGGGAGTGTTAATCGCCTCATTCGTGCCGATGCTCTTGATCGCGTCGGCTTTTAACTATCTAAACAAGGTGGATCAAGATTGCGGAACCACCTTCTCCTGGGTTGGGCGGGCTATGGGTCCGTGGATGGGCTGGCTTGGAGGCTGGGCCATCGCGATGACCGGGGTGCTCGTTGTCGGATCATTGGCCGATGTCGCAGTTCGTTTCACCTTGCTGATGTTGGGCCAAAACGAAATGGCCGAAAATCGTTATCTAGTGATGGCCATCGCGGTGCTGGTCATCATCTTCATGACCTGGATCTGTGTGATTGGCACCCAGGCGACATCGAAAGTCCAGAACGTACTAGTGCTTGCACAGATCGCCGGCTTACTGATTCTGGTGGCGGTGGCTCTGGCCCGAGCCTTCACGGGGTCGGGTACTCCAGGTGCTCCAACCCCAGAGTGGTCCTGGTTAAACCCGTTCAGCCAGACCCCAGGCGCATTGACCGGCGGATTACTTCTCGGGGTTTTTGCATACTGGGGCTGGGAGTCAGCATTCAACCTAAGTGAAGAAACTAAGGATTCTTCGCGCATTCCGGGCCTGGCTGGGCTTGCGTCAACTGTTATTTTGCTAATCACCTACGTGGGCACCGCAATAGCGGTGCTCGCATTTCTTGGGCCGCTTGTTTTAGTTGCCCAAGCAGATCAACAGGAAATGATTTTCGCAACTGTGGCCGGTGACGCCCTCGGCGGCTGGAAGTGGATTGTGTTGGCCGCGGTGGCTACATCGGCATTGGCATCAACTCAGACGACGATAATCCCGGCATCACGCACCGCACTGTCAATGGCGCGCAATCAGGCGATCCCGAGTTACTTCGGCAAGATCTCAGCAGCGCATCAAACTCCGAGTGTTTCCACCTGGTGGGTCGCCGTGATTGCCATCATCTGGTACGTCGCGGTCAATTT
>JBIIOU010000142.1:0-5651 GCA_044336815.1 Candidatus Nanopelagicales bacterium
ACATTTGAAAACACGGAGCCTAGATACTCGGACCGCGAAGATTCAGGGTTCAGCCAAAGGCCTTGTGGGGTGGATGGTAATCCCCCCTTGGTTCCCCACGGGATTGATCGGGAGCGATCACAGCAATAAGACATCACCGGCAATTCGGCATCGGTGAGTTGGCCACCTTTTTCGACACCGCACCCACCCCTGAACTCGCCCGGGCCGCCGGAATCGACAACGATGCGACAGTGGGTGGTAACGACAGGATTTAGGCGCTCCTGGCCTTCTATTGGCTGAGAGGCGAAACCGGCACCGAAAAGGGGCGATGCTGCCGATGCTCCATCGTAGCCGTTGCGGGCCCCCCAGCCCCCAACCATCCAGTCGTACCACATGAAAATCGGGCGATGGTTGAACCTGACATCGCGGCCGCCAATAAGGAGGTACTCGAGGTTGAAGGAACAAGCGATTGCCCGCTCGGGCATTATCTCGGACCAAAGTTCAAAGATCGCGTTTATCACTTTTTCGAAAGACCCTGAAACGAAACCAGAAACCGCGGTCGGCCACGCGGCATTAATAACTGATCCAGTGGGCCCGAGCTCGACTTCGATTGAGTTGATCAAACCGGCATTGATTGGTATGTCAGGGAAGAATCTTTTAGTACCGGCGATTATTCCCGAGAGGGTCGCACCCGCCGCTGAATTCATGAATGATGAGACCGCCGGTGCGGATTTAGATAGGTCGTAACTTAGTTGGTCGCCCTTAATTGTGAGCGAAACAGTGATCGGGATCATCCCTTCGCCATGGGCTGGGTCTGAGTCCAGATAGTCCGATGTTGTCCAGGTGCCATCATCGAGCTCTGAAATTCTGGCTCTGAACAAATTGGCGACATGCGAAATAACTTCAGCAAAAGCCAAGGTGACAATATCCTTGCCGTAGCGGCCAACGAGGCGAAGAATTTCACGTTCGCAGACCCGAGTTGCCTCTGACTGAGCATTTAGATCGCTCATATTGTCTTCCGGGGCTCTGGTATTGCCCACAATAAGTTTCGCTACATCGCTTCTGAATTCACCACGCGACCAAATGCGCACAGGGCTAATGCGAAGGCCTTCACCAAAATGCTCACGTGCCTTAACGTCGAATGAGCCCGGAACGCTGCCGCCCACGTCACTCCAGTGGCCATTGGCCATCGCCCAAGCGATGAGTTCCTGATCAACAAAGATAGGCCGAAGTACGCGAACATCGTTGAAGTGGCTGCCTCCCGCATATGGGTCGTTAGAAACGAACACATCGCCAGGGTGAATATCATCCTTGAACTGCTCAATAATGTTCTTGCAAACCAGGTGCTGGGTTCCAACTTGAACCGCTATGTCTTGTTCGCCCTGCGAAACAGTATCTCCATTTGCGTCAGCAAGTGCGCAAGAGAAATCTTGAGCGTAGATTACAAACGAGTGACAGGTGAGCCTAAATTGTTGCGCCATTAGCTCAACGGCGTTGGAGAATGAATTTCGAAGCACCTCGAATGTGACAGGGTCAAGCTCGCGTACATTCTTAACTTTACCCTTACGTTGCTTGGCCGGAGTCACTGTCACGGAACCTCACTAATCCGCAAATTGAGCCATTCGTCGACCTGCGCCTTGAACCCGGGTGGAATGAGCACCGTGGTATCAAGTTGTTCGATCACGGCCGGGCCGGTAACAACCGTTCCCGCGGAGAGTGAACTCCGCGAGTAGATATTGGTGGCGATGAAATCCCCGGTCTCATCGAACGCCACCGGCCGTTGGCTCTGGCGAACAGGGACTCCTCCGATAACTTCGTGTTTTCGGAACTGAACTTCCGGTAGCTGACCGGTTGCCGTCAGTGCCAATTGGTAGACCTCGATGGGAGCGGTCGGATTCAAATAGGCGTACTGCGACTGGTATTCGGATTGGAAACGCTTAACAGCGTCGGGGATCGAGTCCTGTCCCTTGCCGATCGCGATTGTCAGTGATCGCCACTGGCCCGCGTAACGCATATTTACGGCCCTCTCTAGAAGTATTTGCTGATCGGGTATACCTTCGAAGGCCAAGCGCTCACGAGCCTCGCGTTCCAAGCTCGCGAATTGATCTTCAAGAGCCCCTGGATCAATGCCGGAGACCAGACTTTGGAACATTGCGGTGAAGTCATGTCGGATATTGACCAAGAGGCATCCCAGGGCTGAGGTATTACCGGGGTGCGGTGGCACTATCACCAGCGGCGCATTCAACTCTTTCGCGACCGCCACGGCGTGCAGCGGTCCGGCCCCTCCGAAGACGATTAATGGCGCGCTCGCTGAGAGCGATCTGCGGGCCTCTCGCAACAGTCGCACGGCGCTGGCCGTGGAGGCATCGGCTACCTGCACTATCGCGAGGGCGGCATCAAGAACACTTAGTTCGAGTGCATCTGCCACATTGTCAGTGATTGCGCGCTCTGCGTCCTTCGCATTGAGGGTAATTGCACCTCCGGCCAAGACGTTGCCGAGCCGGCCTAGGTAGAAGTTGGCATCAGTGTTGGTTGCATTCCTTCCCCCTCGGCCATACGCCGCGGGCCCAGGATCGGCACCGGCTGAGTGTGGGCCGCTGCGCAAGGCATCGGCCTTGTCAACCCAGGCTATGGTTCCGCCTCCCGAACCAATGGTGGCAAGTTCGACGCTGGGGAAGGAGATGGGGTGGCCATATTCAACACACCACTGTTGAACCACCCGAACCTCGCCGTTCATGATCAAAGTGATGTCCGTGCTGGTGCCGCCCATGTCAATGGCTATTGCATCTTGGAATCCACACTGATTCGCTATGTACTTTGCCGCCATTGCGCCGCCGGCAATACTGGATGCTGCCAGCCTGAGGGGTAATCGTTGCGCTAGCGCAGCTGTCATCGAGCCCCCGCCGGAATGCATCATGAGCAGGTCACCGCAGTAGCCTTGATTGCGCAGGGCCTCGTCAAGTCGGCCGATATACGAACTCACCAATGCGGCCAGTAAAGCATTCGCAACAGTAGTTGAGAACCTCTCATATTCGTTAATCCCGGGAAGAATCTCGCTAGAGATACTGATTTCCATCTCGGGAGCAACAGCCAATAGCGATTCGCGCATGGCTCTTTCATGGGATGCGTTGGCATAGGAATTTAGGAAACAAATGGCAACAGTCTTTATTCCACGCTTCGTAAGCAGTTGGGCTAGGTCGTGAGCCTGATCCTTATTTATCGGCGTGAGAACGCGACCCGAATAGTCGATCCGCTCAGATATCTCGTACCTATCCCGTCTAGGGATGTAGGGCTTACCAACCTCGCGAAATGAATCCCAGACATCTTCTTGGGTGCCATCACGCATCTCAATCACATCACGAAATCCACTGGTTGTGATCATTGCGGCCGGAGGGAAGTTTCTGGTGACTAGTGCGTTAGTCGTGATGGTGGTGCTGTGGATAACAAGGTGCACCTTCGCAAGATCAATTTCTAATGCTGAAATGGCATTTAACACCGACGTCAGCGGGTCGGATGGAGATGATGGGACTTTTGCTGTGCGCAGCTGCGATGTCACTTCATCGATCGCGCAGACGTCGGTGAAAGTTCCTCCCACATCAATTGACAAGCGAAATCGCACCACGTTCTCATTCTTAGCCATCTATTTCAACTCCAGGCTTGAGTGCAGGTGCACGGTCTAGCCGGTCATGTAATGCTAAGAACAACAAAGTAACGGTCTCGGGATCTGACATCGATCGCCCGAGGTAGTTCTCTACTCGCGATAGTCGATACCGGATCGAATTCGGGTGTAGGTGCATTGACCGAGCCGTGGCCTGGATATCCATACCGTTGCGCAGGAAAGCAATAACTGTCTCCTCCATGGGCTCACTAGAAAGCAGCCCCGACATAACCTCATCAACTTTTTCATCGAAAGTTTCGGCGGGAACTTGTGCCAGGATGAAGTTTATGAATCCAACCTGGTCGAAGGGCGTGAGTGCACCATTGCGGACGCTGGTGTGCAGGGACATCTCGGCCTGCCGGAGAGCAAGTCGCGTCTCGGTCAGATCAGAAAAAGCCGAACTGGTTCCATGATCAAATTCACTTGTCCGCAGCAGCAGTTCGCGGGTGAATACCTCGCTCCGAGGCAGCAGAATCAAGTATCGGTCGTTCACTTCGGCTAGGAGTACTGATATTCCGCAAGCTTCGGCCGTGTCCTGAATGATTCCGAGCGTGGAGTCAATGTCGGGGGTAGCTTTGTTGGGTTCTGCGTAGTTGTTGGATATTGAAGGCTTGTGCTGCATCGCATGGATTTGGAATGAACCATCTCGGGGAAAATGAAGCAGCACGAGTCGATCTCCCAGGCGCGAAAGCCTGGCAACGGTTACGCCGTCAATAATTTCCGCTAATAACTCAGCTCTTTGAATCAAGTCATGGCGCTTTGAGTTTTGTTGCGTTGTCAAGTGAGCCCTGAGTAGCTGCTGCAGTGCGTATCGGGTGGAGCGGATGATTTCATGGGAGAGTTCAATTGACTCGTGCCAGGCAAGTGCCAGCCAGTAGGTTCCGACAGGAACCGTAATCGGAGCTACTGATACTTCCCAGCGCCCCACCACGAAATTCGTCTCGGTATCAGTATCGGACCTAATTCGATCTCGAATTAGGTGTACGGGTGCTTCCCCCTGACTTGCCAGCACATTTCTGGTTGAGTCATACAAAATTGCCGATACCCCGAGGCGAGTTGACAGTCGGTTGATGAGTTCACGTTCAACATCTGGGTAGGTAAGCGCATCGATCAGCTCGGTTTGCACACTCAAGGCCCGGCTGAGAACTGCAATTTCCTGCTGCCCCACCGCCTGGTGTACCAGCCTTAGGAGCGTGGCGGGGGTTTCATCGCCTGGCAGGGTGAAGATGGGCAGGAATAGGTGCTGGGCCTCATCGACCATCGCGACCGGCACGGCATCCCAGCCGTGACCCAGTCTGACCACGAGGCCAGCGGCTCCGCGAATATCTAGTTGCCGAATGAAATCCCGGGAAATTGGGTCGGTAAACCCGGCGATGGGAAATCCACTGCCCTCGGTTACCGCCAGCCACCCAGCTTCGAGTTGCTCCACCGCCCCGGGGCGCTCGATTATGCAAGCCCCCGTGACAACTCCCAGGAGGTCGGTTTCGAGTGTGTCGGGGGTAGGCCCCGGAAGCGGGGTGAGGCCGGTTAGGGCTATTAGGTCGCCAATGGTCAGGTTAATCTCCAGCCCGGATGACGGTAACGATTTTGTAACAGCCACAAGAAGCTAACCTAACCTTTCTATTCAGCCGTCTAGTTTCTATCACTTTTCCCCTCATGAAAGCGCCTGAGGGTATCAGCATTTGGAGAAACTCCAAAGTCTTCGCAAAAAATACGTGTTTTAGTCAATTGCTTCCCGGTGCGGCTGGGGCTACTTTGCCATCATCTAATAGCCCTATTTCGCCTCTTGTTCATCTCTTGTTAGGGGATTTGCGTTGGGATCGCTTCGCGTTGCTGTTGACACCGGCGGCACCTTTACCGATATTTTCGTTCTGGACGATGACACGGGCCAGATCCGGGTCGGCAAAGTTGCCTCCACCCCTGATGATCCCGGGCGCGCAGTGCTGCAAGCGGCAGCTTCGGTTGGTGTTGACCTAAAGGACGTGGTGCTATTTAGCCACGGCACCACGGTTGC
>JBIIOU010000143.1:0-5644 GCA_044336815.1 Candidatus Nanopelagicales bacterium
ACGTACTGGACATCCTCCGCGGCGGCATCGACTCGACCGTGTACGGACTCGGACACCGATCGATCCACGACCTCTCACCCGCGGATGTCGTGATACCGGAGGGTTTTGCTCGCACACTCGGCTCCCCGGTATCCGGGTAGTGGTCACTTCGCGGCAACTCGCACAAATCGCCTGGGTGGATGTTCCTTCCAGGCCACTTGTCCTAGTCCCGGTTGGGTCGACGGAGCAGCACGGACCGCACCTGCCGTTGGACACCGACACCGTGATCGCCGTGGCGACCGCCGAAGGGATCGCGACGGTCCTTGCCAATCACGATATCCATGCCCTCGTCGCACCGGCGATCGCATACGGTGCGAGCGGCGAGCATCAGGGTTTCCCGGGGACGATGTCGATCGGCCACGAGGCACTTCGCGTCCAGGTGATAGAACTGGTGCGCTCGCTGTCTAACTGGGCGGGCCGAGTTATTTTCATCAACGGGCACGGGGGTAATGTGCCGACGCTCGCTTCCGCCGTTGTTCAGATGCGCGATGAACAGCACGACGTATCTTGGCTCGCCTGCGCGTTCGAAACCACTTCCGACGCCCATGCGGGAGCGGCCGAAACCTCGGTGATGCTGCACCTCGCCCCCTCTCGAGTTGACATGTCGAGGGCGGCCCCAGGCCAACTCGCGCCCCTCGCGGACTTGATGGCGGCTCTACAATCAAATGGTGTCAGGGCGGTGTCGGAATCGGGAGTTCTTGGCGACCCGACGGCCGCAAGTTCGGCGCAAGGCGCGGAATTGATGGAGTGGCTCGTTGTCGATGGCGCCGCTCGCATTCGCCTTTCCCGCCTCGATGAGAGGGGGCACCTGGTGGCATCTTCGGTTGGCGCGACGTGATGGACACGGTGGCGCCTCCAGTGCACCGCGTGGCGCTGGTCACCGGGGCCGCTCGCGATAGCGGGCGCGCCACGGTAGACATCTTGTATGGGCAGGGTTATAGCGTTGTTGCGGTCGATTCGTGTGCCGGTGAAGGGCAAAACCGGCCCGCCGGTGTCGAGTACCCGTTGGCGACCCCCGAAGAATTGTCGTCCTTAGAGATGGCATACCCAGGTCGAGTCGGTGCCTGCCGAAGCATTACACGAGCGCGTGCGCCTGCTCGCCATGAGCATCGCTCAAACGCCGCTGAGCGTGCTGCGCATGAAGAAGATCGCAATCAACCGCGTACTTGAGCTCCAGGGATTCCGCCTAACCGCCTATATGGGGGCCGAAACCGACGTCGTAGTCCATCACAGCGACGAGGTAAACATCGTCAAGGCTGCGATTGAAGCGGACGGCTTCAAGGAGACGCTGCGCAGGTTCAACGCCGGCGAACTTCTGGAATAGCGTGCTGTCCATAACGATTTGGCACGCCGTCGTACCGGTTGTGCGGCAGCCACCCGGCACGCTTTTCTTCCCACGTGTAAATCATTTTGTCAACCTTGGTTGGCTTTTGACTCTTGTGGTTCGGCACTCGTCTTTTCGAAGCAAAGCTCGGCAAGGCCGACAGGGGCCGGCCCAATAAATGCTGGGATAAGGCAGTGAAGCGGCTCCTCTTAAGGTCTTACTAGGTTCGGCTTTGGTGCTGAGTCCTTATCTTGGGCGTTGACTCTCATAGGGGCGGGCAGTGGTATTGACTACGCACTTTGGCAGACCAAGTGGGGTCTAGCGCTTTTCGATGAACTTGATAAAACTGCGCGAGGGGGCGCAGCCGGGGTGACTGCCTACAACGAGATCTCCTCCGACTGCTCAACGGTCTGATAATGGCGGCTTTTAGAAATCGTTGAAAGAGTAACCCCGCATAATGCGCGCTGATTATTAGTAACGTCGTTAGCTACTTGGCCGTAAGGCTCTGCGGTCGCGTATGTCGCAGCCACCAAAGCCCAACAATGGGCAGCACGAGTGGGATGAACCCGTAGCCGCTGCCGAATCCAGTCCAAACTGACGTGACGGTGAATGCATCTGGAAAAAACAAACTGGCAGCACCGACAACTAGCACCCCGATAAGTTCGATGCTGATGGAGATAGTTGCTACGCGTCTTGACGTTTTATCCCCGCGGGCAAGTGCCACGGTGGCCACCAGGTAGATAACTGCGGCTAGTGCAGAAAGCAGATAGGCCAGTGGCGCCTCCGCAAATTTCGTCGCAATCTGCAGTGCTGACCTGGCCGTGGCGGCGACGGCGAATATCGCGTAGACAGCAATCAATACTCGACCAAAACCGCGCCCGGTTACGGGCCCGGCCGGCGGCTGCTCGGGGCTAGACATTTGATCCGGTCCAGACCTGCTGTACGCGGACGATAAGAATTGGCAGAACCAAGTAAGCGACAATGATTACCGCCAAGCCGGCGCGGCTTTTCTCGCTGCGAGCCCAGATGAAGGCGGCGGGCAAAATTGCGGTGCAAGTGATGAGGTAACAGACAAATTCAGCGCGGGCGAAATCGCGATCGCTGTTGATCATTTGGACTATCCCGCCCACCAAGAACCCGATGACTAAGAGTTCGATTAGCACTCCGCCCGCTGCTAAGAATAGATCGGGGCGCCGGTTCCGGAGAATGAGTATTAGGCCCCAGCAGGCAAAAATAAGGGCAATGACAATGATTGAAGTTGCATACCAGCCGGTCATCTGGCCGATTGTTGCATGCTTGACGCGCGGTGGCAGCGTAACCTACGGTATAGTAAGTTACGGTATAGTAAGTTACTGACTGGTAACGATGGACTCGGAGTTTAATCTTCAGGAGGTCGAAGGCAATGACCGAAGTGGCAACCGCTGCGGTGCTCGTGCAGCATGGCCGCGAACTTGCTTATCGTGAGATCGCCGGCACGGGTATTCCCATCATGTTGATTCACGGAATTGGGTCCAGTTCGGCGACCTGGGGGGATATCCCAGATCGGCTCGCGGCCACGGGAGCGCATGTAATTGTGGTAGATCTACCCGGGCACGGGCAGTCCTCCAAACAGCCGGGGGATTACAGCTTGGGCTCCCTTGCTAGTTCCTTGCGCGACCTAATAGATCATCTTGATATTGCGCGCGTGCACCTGGTTGGGCACTCCCTCGGGGGTGGGGTATCGCTGCAATTTTCCTATCAATTCCCCGAGCGGGTGCAAAGCATTGTGCTGGTCTCCAGCGGTGGCCTCGGGGTCGAAGCATTCACCGGGTTACGCGCGGCTGCGCTCCCTGGGTCTGAGCTGGCAATTCGCTGGGCGCTGAATGACCGTACTTTGGCCGCAGCGTCATGGGCCGGCAGGCAACTACGCCGCATCGGATTGACACCAAATGCACTTAGCCCGGGGGCAATCGAGACAGCAAGTTGGCTAGCCGATGAGGATCGCCGCACGGCTTTTCTTTCAACCTTGCGCAGCGTGGTCAACGTAAAAGGCCAGCGGGTCTCCGCGCTTGGAAAACTGCATCTGCTTAACGGCAGCAGTGTGCTGATTATTTGGGGCGATAGCGACCCGATGATTCCGATGGAGCATGGGGTTAATGCCCATGAATTACTCCCGGGTAGCCGGTTGGTGATCTTCCCCGGCGCAACACATGAGCCACATGTTCAAGATCCGCAGCGTTTCACTGACTTAATAGTCGAACATATCCAGCGAAACTCGTAAACCCCAGACGCTCAGCCTAATTCGGAAATTTGAGGCCCTCACTCTTTGCGGCTAATGACCTTGAGGTAACGAAGAGAGCCGTCAGGCAAGGTTAGGCGCACCGGATAAGAGCCCGGCTTAGTAAAAGTGAGTGGTGCCAGAGTCGTTGTGCCATTTGCGCGTGTTGTGAGGTCGGGAAGTGTGGTCCATTTACCGCCGATACGAATTGCTGCTAAAACTGAAGCTCTATCAGGCAACGCACCTACTCGGATCGCGGTCGCTGTCCCGGCCGCGGCAGCAATTTTTGGCGCATTTGCAATAGTCGGCGAAGGTGCCGCCTTCAAAACTGTTTTGGTAACATTGACTTGGCTTGGCGATTCTACCTGCGTACTGGCGTTATTAGTAGAAGGTGGAGTGGCGACCGGCTCCCAAATTGCGCTTTGTAACGGTGCGGTGGTCGGCTCTGTCTCAATCGCTTTATCTACGGTGAACGTTACCGAGGCTTGCTCAACTTGCCCGCCGTATACCCCGTAACCGGTCAAGGTGTACTCACCAGATTTGCTGTAGGTATGTGAAGTCGGGAAGGAGTTGATAGCGCGCAAGTCCGTTGGGCTGCCGAATCCGGTGCCATCGCCGTAAGTTACATAAAAGAACGGAGCAGCTGCATACGCACCCAATGCCGAAACGATGGCCGAGAAGTTGAATGTAGTGCGACTCTTTGCTGCACCCGGGGTGACAGTGAAGGTCGGCAGGTTGGATATGTCAAAGCTGCTCGACTGATCCTCAAGCGGCGTGGTGCAGGGGGCCGGTAGGGGGTTGTTAGCTGGTGAAGGGGTGCAGTCAACCACGTTGTCGTCAGTGAGAGCCAATCCAGCGGGCGCAAGCAGTATTGCCGGGACTGCTACCAAGGCGCTGGCGAGCATCACCTTCGCGCAAAGTTTGATTGCGGCCATGTGTTCCTCACGGTGCGATAAGTCGGTAGGAGTGGTGACAAGCTAAGGCTAGTTCACCTGGTGGCCACCTTGGGCTATTTCGTGGCAACTTGCCGCCGGCGGGCCGGTGGAGGTCACTCAGTGCGGTACTAGCTGGCTGTAATATCCAGGATCAATTTACCGGTGTTGTCTCCACTAAAAAGGCGCAAGAACACCTCGTTGAAGTCGATGATCTTGCCGGGCACGATGGTCTCGGGGGCGATAATCTTGCCCTCCTTCACCCATTGGGCCAAACGCTTTCGTGCGAGCGGGTATTCGTCGGCATGATCAAAGACCAAGAAGCCCTGCATTGTGCCGCGTCGCACGAGAAGCGCCAGATAGTTAGACGGCCCTGGCGTCGAAGACTCAGCGTTGTACTGGGAAATAGCACCGCAAATTACAATGCGCGCGTGCATCGCCAAATGGCCAAGTGCCGTATTTAGAATTTCGCCGCCAACATTGTCGAAATAGACGTCGACACCGGCGGGGCAGTGTTGCTGGAAACTCTCGCGTAGCGACTCGTTTTTGTAATCGATCGCGGCGTCGAAGCCGAGTTCATCGACGACATAGTGACACTTAGCCGGCCCACCGGCCAAGCCGATGGTGCGGCAACCGTTGATCTTGGCGAGTTGACCCACGATGGAGCCAACGGCGCCGGCTGCGGCCGAAACGACAACGGTATCGCCGGCCCGCGGGCGGCCGTATTCAAAGAAACCGAAATACGCGGTCATTCCGGTCATGCCAAGCACTCCTAGATACATCGATGGAGTGCCGAGTTTCGGGTCAATTCGTGTGACACCGGTGCCGCCTGAAATCGCATACTCCTGAACACCAAAAGTGCCGAACACTAGGTCACCGACTTTGAACCTAGGATGGTTGGAGGTGACAACTTCGCCAACGGCACCGGCGCGCATCACCTCATCAATTGCCACCGGTGGCAGGTACGAGGGGCGGTCATCGAGCCACCCGCGCATCGCTGGGTCCAAGGAGATCATGGTGATGCGAACAAGGAACTCGCCGGGGCCCGGCTCTGGAATGGCATGGGATTCAATTCGCCAGTCCGCAGCCACC
>JBIIOU010000144.1:0-5642 GCA_044336815.1 Candidatus Nanopelagicales bacterium
TTAAGGAGGGGTTTAGGGTGCCGCCGATACCGGCCACACCAGGCCGCACCCAACCAACACCAAGTGCAAGCCGATCAGTTGGCGCTGAACTTACTGGGGTAGCAATATCAATATTTGGCATCAGGTTTACGTCCTCTGCGTCAGTAAATGTGGAAAGGGACTGTCCCTACTCGTCATTACCCTCGAAGCAACTAGTACGGCCAGTTCCATACAGGGGTGCCGTAGCGGAGGGATTTAGGGTGCCGCCGATACCGGCCACACCAGGCCGCACCCAACCAACACCGAGTGCAAGCCGATCAGTTGGCGCTGAACTTACTGGGACAGAAATATCAATACTTGGCATTTCATGCTCCGTTCCTCTCGTTGTGATCTATTACTTCGTTGGTAGGTGTGAACTTCTCTTCGTTGAGCGGTCAGGGGCCAGCAACAGGGTTTAAACACCCCACCTAAAGGCCGGAAAGATTTTTACTCGTCACCGCCCTCGAAGCACGTTATGCATCCGTTGAAACACCCGGCGCACCCGCCGGCCCCGGCGGGGTTTAAGGCTCCGCCGAAACTGGCCACCCCTGGGCGCACCCAACCAACGCCAAGTACTAGCCGATCGGTTGGCGCCGAAATAACCGGTAAGGCAATATTGAAGTTCGTCATCAGGTGCCCCCAAAAAAGTTGAGGTGAAATTCATGCCCTCTCATGAGAACACAGCGAGGCTGAAAAAAGAGGTAAGAGCCTGAAAAATGTCCAGGAATCTTCAATTCGTTTCACCCCCGCAGAGCCCCCTAGCATTTGCCGGCAAGTATGGGAGAGTGAATCGGCGGGCCGCTGCTAGTTGCGGGAACTTCCCGTAGGATTTGGTCCATGGCTGTGCCCCGACGCTCCGGTGTTCGGGGAAGCGTCGTCCGGGGCGAATCCGGCAAAGGCACTAAATCGAGCAGGCCTGAGCCGCTCGCCGAGCCCGAAGACGTAGACGACCCGGCGCTACCTCGTTCGGTCGTGGACTTCGCACTCCAGCGCCGTAGTGCTTTGTATACCTTTTTCAACGGTGGTGCGCTGAGCAGTGAGTTCTGCGATGCCGACACCTACCTGCTTCGGGCGGCCAAATTCCACGGTGAGCCAGCGCCCTTACCGTGCCCGGTATGCCGGGATTTGGGCTTTGTCACGGTCACTTATGTATACGGCGATGAGCTCGGGCCGTACTCCGGCCGAGTCCGGCAAAGTGGCGACTTGGGTGCTATGTCCACCCAGTTTGGCCGCTTCAAGGTTTATGTTGTTGAGGTCTGCCAGCGGTGCCACTGGAACTACCTCACGAAGTCATATGTCCTCGGTGACGGTGTGCCGAGGCGTGCTTTACCCGCCTCCCGTGATCTCATGGAGGACTAGGTCAGCCCTCATTTGGCCGACTTGAGCCTTCCCCGTCAGTGAGGTCATGGTGAGCACCCCTCGTAGGCCAGCAAAACGCGTCGCTAATCCGAGCGCGACTGCTGGGTCAAGTGCGCGCAAATCGAAACCGAAACCGAAACCGAAACGTCGTTGGGTGCGCGGGATCGTAATAATCTTCGTGGTCTTAGTCGCGCTTGGGGTAGGGGCATTCGCACTGGCGGTTTCACGTACCGATGTGCCAACACCAAACGAAGTTTCAACCAGTGAGGCGACCATCGTCTATTGGGCTGACGGCACCACTGAACTCGGAAGACTGGGCGAGGCCACCCGCCGAAGCGTGGCACTGGTTGATGTACCGCTCGATGCGCAGCATGCGGTACTTGCCGCCGAAGACCGATCCTTCTACGAACACGGTGGTGTATCACCACTTGGTATTGGGCGCGCAGTCATAAACAATTTACAGGGCGGCTCGACACAGGGTGGATCAACTATCACCCAGCAATACGCCAAGAATGCTTACTTGACGCAAGATCGTTCTTGGAGCCGAAAGGCCAAAGAGCTTTTACTCGCGTTCAAATTGGAAACAGTCGTCTCTAAGGATCAAATCCTGGAGGACTATCTCAACACGATCTACTTTGGTCGTGGGGCCTACGGAATCGAGGCGGCGTCGATCGCGTACTTCGGTAAATCTGTCGAAAACCTTGACGTCGCACAGGCGGCGGTGCTCGCCTCTGTTATCAAGTCCCCAAATGGCCTGGCCCCGGAGGAAAACCTTCCAGCTCTTAAGGCTCGATGGGCCTATGTCCTCGATTCAATGGTTGAGCAGGGCTGGATGACACCACAGCAGCGCAAAACCGCCAACTTCCCAGACATCAATGCACAAAAAGCCGTTAATCGCTTGGGCGGGCAAACTGGTTTCTTGCTTCAGGCGGTGACCGACCAGTTAGTTACTCTGGGTTTTGATGAAACCGAGATTCAACGCGGTGGTTTACGCATAACATCAACATTCGAAAAGGCCGCGCAAAAAGGTGCAACCGCAGCGGTGCGCAAGGTGGGCCCTGATGCCAATACCGAGGGCCTGCGGATTGGGTTAGTTGCGGTACGCCCGGGTACCGGAGAAGTTGTTGCCATGTACGCGGGAAAAAACTTCATCGATGATCAAATCAACAATGCGACCAGGGAGTTTGCCCAGGCGGGGTCAACATTTAAACCCTTCGCGCTAGCTGCTGCATTTGAGCAGGGTGTACCCCTTGGCACTGAACTAAATGGAGATTCACCTTCCACCGTCAATGGTTACACGTTCGCGAACTACGGGGATAAGTCATATGGTCCAGTTTCATTGCTTCAAGCAACGGAGTTCAGCATCAACTCGGCGTATGTGCAGTTGGAGTCTGAAGTCGGTGTTGACGTAGTCGCGGAATCGGCGATTCGGGCAGGTGTTCCTGACACCACACCGGGCTTAAATCTCGATAACCTCGATCTAACTTTCGTGCTCGGGACGGCTTCACCGTCAGGATTGAGCATGGCAAATGCTTACGCAACTTTCGCCTCAGGAGGTATCCGATCTGAGACGACTTACATCAAGTCGGTTATGGGTCTAAACGGCGGTTTGTTGTTTGAATATGAACCCAAAAAGATGGTGGCATTCGAACCCAATATTGCGGATAGTGTTAGTTACACATTGAATAAAGTTGTCACCGATGGCACCGCTTTTGCGGCGCAGAAGCTCGGTCGGCCAGCTGCGGCAAAGACCGGTACCACCGACGATAATAAAAGTGCGTGGTTTGTTGGGTACACCCCTCAACTAGCTACGGCGGTGTTAATGGCAAAGGAAGATGCCAGCGGAATGCCGGTTTCCCTCTCTGGTACCGGTGGGCTAGAAACGGTCACCGGCGGGTCTTATCCGGCGGCTATTTGGACCGCATTCATGACCGCTGCGCTCGCAAATGAACCGGTCGTTGACTTCGCCCCGCCGACCGGTGATCTCACCGTGGCACCTGATTGCCCGTTGATCATGCCGGTCGACGGAACCAAAATCCCTCTAGGTTGCCCAACACCTAGTGTTATTGAATTCGGCCCCGAGCCCAGCGCCGACGCGTCGGCTGTTGGCGTACCTGTGCCAAGTGTCGAGGCCCCTGAACCGCTACAACCAGGTGATGAGAGTGCACCGGAACCCGAGGTGGCACCGGCACCAACTGCTGCCCCACCAGCCCCGCCAACTGAAGAGGCGGTGCCTGGGTGAGTAGGCAGGTTGTCGAGCCATCAAATGCCGACTCGATTGCGGCCGGCGGAAGTAATGCATTAGGCGGCCCAATCGGGCGCTTTAAAAGTGGAAGCACCTGGTGGAATCCGCTGCGGGTTTTAGTCGCGCTTTCGGCATTTATCTACGCACTCGGGTACTTCCTTGATTTATCGTGCCGCAGTACGGGTTGGGTATCCCCAGAGAACTACGAACACCTGTGCTACTCGGATATCCCACCCCTATTTTCATTCCGCGGGTTTGCCGACGGCTTCCTGCCCTACCTGCAAACAGCACCGGGTCAAACCCCACTTGAATACCCGGTACTAACCGGGGTTTTCATGCAGATCGCGGCGATGATAACCCGGGTTATAACGGGGATCATGCCTCAAGCTCCAGCCAGCACGGTCTTCTTCGACGTCAACGTCATACTTCTTTTCATCCCGCTAGTAATTGCGGTAATTGCGACTGCACTTACTGTTCGGCGGCGCCCATGGGATGCGGCAATGTTCGCCCTGGCCCCGGGTGTGCTTTTTGCGGCAACGATAAATTGGGATCTACTGCCGCTCGCATTCGCCGGAGTTGCCTTATTGCTCTGGTCGCGCAATCGACCATTTGCCGCGGGCCTCCTACTTGGCCTTGCAGTCGCTGCAAAGTTTTATCCCGTGTTATTTCTCGGCGCCTTCTTGGTGTTGACAATTCGCTCGGGTAAATGGCGACCATTAGTAGCACTAGTTGGTGGCACGGTGCTCACTTGGTTAATGGTGAATCTGCCATTCATGGTCGGAAACTTCGACGGTTGGGCATTCTTCTACACCTTCAGCCAAAATCGAGGTCAGGATTTCGGATCCCTTTGGTTCGCACTCGCTGAATTTGAACTGCCAACGGTGCCAAGTGACAAGCTCAACACGGTGGCCACCGGTTGCTTCCTAATTTTGTGCGTTGCAATTGCCATACTTGCCTTGCGAGCCAAGCAGCGGCCACGATTGGCTCAATTGCTCTTTTTGATTATCGCAGCATTTGCCGTAACGAATAAGGTCTACTCTCCGCAATACGTGCTCTGGTTGATACCCCTCGCGGTGATGGCTAGGCCCAGGTGGCGAGACTTCATTATTTGGCAAGTAGGTGAGCTAATTTACTTCGTTGCGGTCTGGTGGTTCTTAGTCGGGTACGGTAACGAAGGCGTGAAGGGTCTAACGCAGCAGTGGTATGCGACCGCGATCATCGTGCATATAGCGGCCACGGTTTTCTTCGCAGTGATGGTAATTCGCGACATTGTTAAACCTGAAAATGATCCAATCAGAAATGATGGCTTTGCCGAGGACGCAGATGATCCAGGTGGTGGCCCGTATGACCGTGCCGCTGACGTCTTCACTTTTAACCGCGCGAGTTAATCAGTCAAGTCCGAGCACCGCGTCAAATCTAGAAGTGGTAAAGCGCACTTCAGCCGTGACAAAATCTCCGACAGCGGGGATAACACACCCGCGCGGCAACCAAAGCATCGAGTGATGTTGATGTGGTGGCTCGGCAAACCAGCGCTGCTTACCGGCCCAGGTAAATGGAGAAAGAGCTCGTCCGGCTGCGTCGAGGACTCCGGTGCCGGCGGTAACGGCGCGTTGCTTCATTGATGTTGCGGGTGTTGGTGCAGTTAAGCCAATGCCATGCGCGGTGCCCCCTGACACGACGACAAGGGTGCTGTCTTTGGGGCCGGTGCGCTGACGGTAACCCACATGGGTGCCATTGGGTAGGGGGTGAACAGCCAACACGGTGCCAGCAGCGGCAAGCGCAGACCGCTGGCCGAGCCAAAGACGGGTGCCGATGCGCGCACGAATAACAAGTTCGTCGGCTGTGCGCGCGACCGCCGCGAGTTCCGAGTCATCAAGATGTGAAACCCAAACAGTGCTGGCCGGGGCGTGGGAGCCACTCCAAACCGCGGTCTCGGCTTGCCAGAGACCAGCCCATCGGGTGACTTCGCGTACCCGCGCGGTGCCGCTAGCGACGCCTTGGATACTGACTTCATCGGCGG
>JBIIOU010000017.1:0-21600 GCA_044336815.1 Candidatus Nanopelagicales bacterium
AAGGAAGATAAGGAAGGTCGCCTGATTTTGTCCAAGAAGCGCGCTCAGTATGAACGCGCCTGGGGCACGATCGAAAAGATCAAAGAGGAAGATGGTGTCGTAGAAGGCCTCGTGATTGAGGTCGTCAAGGGTGGTTTGATCGTAGACATCGGGCTACGAGGTTTCCTGCCAGCTTCCTTGGTGGAAATGCGTCGCGTTCGCGACCTGCTGCCCTATGTTGGCAAGACTCTTGAAGCGAAGATTATTGAGCTAGATAAGAACCGCAATAACGTCGTTCTGTCGCGCCGCGCATGGCTTGAGCAGACTCAGAGTGAGACTCGCCAAACCTTCTTGACCCAGCTGCAAAAGGGCCAGATCCGAAGTGGTGTGGTTTCTTCCATCGTCAACTTCGGTGCCTTCGTTGACCTAGGTGGCGTTGACGGCCTAGTTCACGTGTCAGAGCTTTCGTGGAAGCATATTGATCACCCGGGCGAGGTTGTCGAAGTCGGCCAAGAGGTAACCGTTGAGGTACTCGAGGTTGATATGGATCGCGAGCGGGTTTCACTGTCCTTGAAGGCAACTCAAGAAGATCCGTGGCAGCACTTTGCACGCACCCACACCATCGGGCAGGTTGCCCCAGGCAAGGTCACCAAGTTGGTGCCATTCGGTGCCTTTGTCCGGGTCGAAGAAGGCATCGAAGGTTTGGTCCATATCTCCGAGTTGGCTGAGCGTCACATTGAAATGCCAGAACAGATCGTGCAGGTTGGCGATGACATCTACGTCAAGGTTATCGACATTGACCTTGAGCGTCGTCGCATCTCGCTGTCGCTCAAGCAGGCAAATGACTCAAGTGATGGCGTAGCAGTAGAAGAATTTGACCCTTATCTGTACGGAATGGCACCGGCATTCGATGAGGCAGGCGCCTACATCGGCCCAGATGGCTTCGATCCCGAGACCGGTGAGTGGAAAGCGGGCTTTGAAACCCAGCGCACCGATTGGGAGAAGGAGTACTCAGACGCGCATCAGCGCTGGGAGGCTCACCGTAAGCAGATTGACGAAGCACGGGTTGCTGATCAGGCGGCGGTAATCGAGTCTGGCGAGGGGGCGTCTTCGTACTCCACGGAGTCCAGTGCCGAAGAAGGCACATTCGCCTCGGATGAGGCCCTGCAGGCACTTCGTGACAAGTTGACGGGGGAGTAGCCTTTCGCTTTCGCGGAAGTAAGTGTGGCTCGCCTAGGCTGGGTGCATGAAGCGCATCGGGCTCACGGGCGGGATCGGATCTGGTAAGTCGTCAGTGGCGTCGCTGCTCCTCGAGCACGGCGCCATTGTCATTGACGCTGATGCGATTTCGCGTGAACTCGTCGAGCCAGGCCAACCCGCCTTAGAAGCTCTAGTTGCCGAGTTCGGACCAAGTATCTTGACCCCGGCCGGCACGCTCAGTCGTGGTGAACTGGCAAAACTGGCTTTTAGTGATCCTGAAGCCACTAAGCGCCTAAACGCGATCATGCATCCACTGATAGGTGAGGAGTCGGCCAGGCGCATACAGGCTGCCCCTGAGTCTGCAGTGGTGGTCTATGACATGCCTCTGCTTGTTGAAACCAACCAACGCGACCTGGTGGACCTTGTTGTCGTGGTCGATGTCCCCGAGCAAGTGCAAATTGAGCGTGCCGTGTCATTGCGGGGTTTGGAACGAGAGGACGTCGAACGCCGGATGCAGGCGCAAGTATCACGAGATGAGCGCCTGGCCATCGCCGATTACGTTATCGATAACAGCGGATCAGTAGAAGAACTCAAGGCTAGCGTGGCTGGCCTTTGGGCAGATCTCAAGTTGCGATAAACGCGCCCATCAGGAGCCGGGTAGGTTTGGGCCATGACGCGGCCGGTGACTGATCTGCAGCGACGGGTCGCTCCGTTTGAGGTCATCGCACCTTTTCAGCCTTCCGGTGATCAGCCGACCGCTATCGCTGAGCTAACCAAGCGGATCCTGGCCGGTGAGCGTGACAATGTGCTGCTGGGAGCCACCGGTACCGGCAAAAGCGCGACGACCGCTTGGCTGGTCGAAGCACTGCAGCGGCCAGCGTTGGTAATGGCCCCTAATAAGACCTTGGCCGCCCAATTGGCCACTGAATTTCGAGAGTTATTGCCGAATAATGCGGTTGAGTATTTCGTTTCGTATTACGACTACTACCAACCTGAGGCATACCTGCCGCAAAGTGACACCTATATTGAAAAGGACTCTTCGCTGAATGAAGAGGTCCAGCGGCTGCGTCATTCGGCCACCAATAGTTTGTTAACGCGCCGTGATGTTTTGGTCGTTGCAACGGTGTCAGCAATTTATGGTCTCGGAACTCCGCAGGAGTACGTCGATCGCATGGTGCGGCTACGCGTAGGTGAGACCATGGAGCGCGATAAATTGCTTCGGGCGTTCGTTGACATTCAATATACGCGAAATGACATCGCATTTCAGCGCGGCACATTCAGGGTCCGCGGTGACACAGTTGAGGTTTATCCGGTTTACGAAGAGCACCCCGTGCGCATCGAGATGTTTGGCGATGAGGTTGAGCGGTTGATGTCCCTACATCCGGTTACGGGTGAGATCCTGACAGAGGACCAAGAGATCTATATATTCCCGGCAACTCACTACGTGGCCGGCCCTGAACGGATGGATCGCGCTGTGGCCGGTATCGAAGCTGAGTTGGAACTGCGCTTAGCTGAATTCGAAGGCCAAGGAAAGCTCCTAGAGGCGCAGCGGCTGCGAATGCGAACCACCTATGACATCGAGATGATGCGCCAAGTTGGTAGCTGTGCGGGTATTGAGAACTACTCACGCCATATAGATGGTCGCGAGCCTGGTAGCCCACCTAACTGCCTGATCGACTATTTTCCCGATGATTTTCTGATGGTGATAGATGAGTCGCACGTCACGGTGCCGCAGATTGGTGCCATGTATGAAGGTGACATGAGCCGTAAACGCACCCTGGTGGAGCATGGATTCAGGCTTCCGAGCGCCATGGATAACCGGCCGCTTCGGTTCACCGAGTTCTCGGAGCGCATCGGCCAGACGGTCTACCTGTCGGCGACTCCCGGATCATACGAGCTTGGCAAGGTCGAGGGCGACGTGGTGCAGCAAGTGATTCGGCCCACAGGGTTAGTTGACCCGGAGGTCGTGGTTAAGCCGACCCAAGGGCAGATTGATGATCTGATGGATGAGATCAGACAGCGCGCCCTTCGAAGTGAACGCGTGCTTGTCACTACTTTAACCAAGCGAATGGCCGAGGATCTAACTGATTATTTGCTTGAAAATGGAGTTCGGGTGCAGTATCTCCACTCGGAGGTCGACACGTTACGACGAGTTGAACTGCTCAGAGAGTTAAGACTTGGAGTCTTCGATGTACTAGTGGGCATCAACCTCTTACGGGAGGGCCTTGACCTGCCAGAAGTCTCCCTCGTTGCCATCCTTGATGCCGACAAGGAAGGGTTTTTGAGATCTGAAACGTCTTTGATCCAGACGATTGGGCGAGCCGCACGAAATGTTTCAGGTCAAGTGCACATGTACGCCGATAAAATCACTCCGTCTATGCGAAAAGCAATAGATGAGACCAATCGACGAAGAGCAATTCAAGTTGCCTTCAATGAGTCACATGGTGTTGATCCGCAACCTCTCCGAAAGAAGATCGCTGACATAACCGATCTTTTGGCCAGGGAGGATGCAGATACTGCGGCACTCATGCAAGAATCAACGACCAAACGCAAGGGTTCTCGAATGGCGGGTGCGCCCGAAACCGAATTAGTTTCACTGATCGACGATTTGACCAAGCAGATGCATCAGGCCGCGGCCGATTTGCATTTCGAACTCGCCGCCCGTTTGCGGGATGAAGTCGGCGACCTAAAGCGTGAGTTGCGCGGGATGAGGGAGGCTACCTGATGGACGTGCCGATGTGGCTGTGGGTTGTGACCGTGGTTGGACTTATCGGGGTGATCACGATTGACCTAATAATTGTTGATCGACGCCCGCACCATTTTGGCTCGACGGATGCGGGACGCTGGGTAGTTTTCTACATCTCGCTGGCGGTCCTTTTCGCGATATTCGTGGGCTTCTACTTTGGGTGGTCTTTCGCTGGGCAGTTCACCGCCGGATACCTGACCGAGTATTCACTCAGTGTTGACAACCTTTTCGTCTTCTTGGTCATCATGACGGCCTTCGCGGTACCAGACGTGCACCAGCATCGGGTATTGCTTGTTGGAATTGTAATTGCGCTGATCTTGCGGGCCGTTCTTATCGTCATTGGCGCTGAACTTATTGCCCGATTCACCGGCGTATTTTTCCTTTTTGGTGCCTTCTTGTTTTATACGGCATACAAGGTCTGGACGGATAAGGGTGGTGATCCTGACCCCGAAGGCAATGGATTTGTGCGCTTTGTCGGCCGAAGGTTTCCGACCACCACTGAGTATCATGGCACGGCACTAACTGTTCGTATTGCGGGTAAAAGAATGCTTACGCCGATGGCGATGGTGATGATTGCCATCGGGACCACCGATCTACTTTTTGCACTGGACAGTATCCCAGCGGTATTCGGTATCACCAGTGAGGCGTATCTCGTATTTGCAGCTAATGCCTTTGCCTTGATGGGCCTACGCCAGTTGTTTTTCCTGCTCAAGGGATTCCTCACCAAGCTACATCACTTGAATAAGGGCTTGGCGATTATCTTGGCGTTCATCGGCATCAAGTTAGTTCTTGAGGCTATTCATGCAACCACCGAAGTACCAGTTCCACTAATACCTGTTTGGTTTTCGTTGGTGTTTATAGTTTCAGTGCTCAGCATCACGATTGTAGCGAGCCTTCGCACCAACCCCCGAGAGTAGGGCACGGGGAGTGTTCATCTAGGGTCTCGGCATGGAAATATCCCTGTTGATATGGGCTCTAACAATTGTTGGAATTTTTGTTTTAGTGAGCCTAGATTTCATTACGGTCAGCCGCAAGCCCCATGATGTGATGTTTAAAGAGGCGGTCCTCTGGTCGGTTTTCTATATTGGTATCGCGGTCGCATTCGGTTGGTGGATTTTGGTATCGCAGGGCGGAACCTTCGGGTCGGAGTACTTTGCGGCCTATTTAGTGGAAAAATCACTAAGTGTTGACAACCTTTTTGTCTTCATCATTATTTTGACGTCATTCAATGTGCCAAGTGTTCTTCATCAGCGGGTGCTGCTTTTCGGCGTAGTGTTAGCCCTCGCTATGCGAGCCGTCTTCATCGCGATTGGTGCGGCTGCGCTTTCGGCTTTTGCCTTTACTTTCGTAATTTTTGGCGCGATTTTAATTTGGACAGGAATTCAACTAGCGCGACATCGCAATGAGGATCCAAACCCAATGGATAGTGTCATCGTCAAGGTGGTGCGTAAGCGAGTTCCCGTATCGCAGGAATATGACGGTACCCGCATGTTCACCTCCATTAATGGCAAGCGATTGGCCACCCCACTGTTCTTGGTGATGGTCTCCATCGGGGCCACCGACCTGCTGTTTGCCTTAGATTCGATTCCAGCGACTTTCGGCGTAACCCAGGAGCCTTATCTGGTTTTCGCTGCTAATGCTTTCGCCCTCCTTGGACTACGCGCGCTTTACTTCCTTTTGAAGGGTTTGCTGGACAAACTCGTCTACCTGTCAACTGGCCTCGCGGTGATTTTGATCTTCATCGGCGTCAAATTGGCCCTGACCTACTTCCATGAGCAATTTCCGGAACAGGTGCCAAAGATCTCCACGAACGCCAGCTTGATCTTCATCGGAGCAGTGCTGTTGGTCGTGGCGGTTGGGTCATATCTAAAGGTGCGACGTGACCCTACGGCGATTGCGCACCCTGGGCGTCTCACAGGGGATAAAAAGGATCCTCCGTCGACGAGCCAGGAGTAGCTACCAGCCGCGCTCTCGCCAAGTGGCTAAATTCGGCCTCTCGCTACCAATATTGGTGTCATGGCCGTGCCCTGGATAAACCCAGGTTTCATCGGGCAGGCGGTCGAAAAGTTTTGTCGTCACATCACCCAGGAGAGACGTAAAGCGGGCGGCATCTTGCTCGGTATTGCCAACACCGCCGGGGAATAGACAGTCACCGGTGAATAGGTGTGGGGGGCCATCGGGATCCCGATAAAGAATGGCAATCGATCCAGGGGTATGCCCGACCAAGTGGATGGCGGTCAAGGTGCAGTCTCCAAAAGCCACTTCATCTTGATCTGCCAGAAGGCGGTCGGTTGGTACCGGGATATCGGGTGCATCAAGGAAGTGCGCAGCCGTTTGAGCGCCAGTGGCTGCAATCACCTCCACGAGTGCTCCCCAGTGGTCATGGTGGCTATGGGTGGTAATCACGGTCTGGACGCCGTCGGCTCCAATTAGTGCAAGAAGCTGCACTGGTTCACTCGGGGCGTCAATTAGGAGCTGAACCCCTGTTCGCCGACAGCGAAGGAGGTACGCGTTGTTGTTGAAGGGTCCCACAGCAAGCTTGCTGATACTGAGGTTGTAAAGCTCGTGGACATCGGCACGGCCACCAACTTTTACGTTTCCGGTATACATTTAAGACCCCGTCCAATTCAAGGCGGAAACCCAATTCCCCGGAGGCTTCCTAGTGCCAGACCAGTTGGTAGTTCGCGGTGCCCGCGAGCACAACCTTAAAGATGTCTCCCTGACGCTGCCGCGCGACTCCCTAATTGTCTTCACCGGCCTATCAGGGTCCGGGAAATCCAGCCTTGCCTTCGACACGATCTTTGCTGAAGGCCAGCGTAGATATGTCGAAAGCCTTTCGGCTTACGCACGCCAGTTTTTGGGCCAGATGGACAAGCCTGACGTGGATTTCATTGAAGGATTATCGCCGGCCGTCTCAATTGACCAGAAGTCAACATCGCGTAACCCCAGATCAACCGTCGGAACCATAACCGAGGTCTATGACTACTTGCGCCTGCTTTATGCGCGTATCGGCAAGCCTCATTGTCCAGATTGCGGATCAGCAATCGCGAGGCAGGCTCCCCAGCAAATCGTCGATCAAGTTCTTGAATTAACCGCGAACGCCAAGTTTCAGGTTCTTGCGCCGGTAGTGCGTGAGCGCAAGGGTGAATACAGTGAGATGTTCCGGCAACTGCAGTCGCAGGGGTACTCGCGAGTACGCGTTGACGGCGTAGTCGTCGGCTTGGATGAAGTACCGGTTTTAAAGAAGCAGGAAAAACACAGTATTGATGTCGTGGTGGACCGCCTCACGGTGAAAGCCGAGTCGCGTCGGCGCCTTACAGATTCTGTGGAGACGGCGCTGCGCCTATCAAGTGGGATTGTTGTTCTTGACTTCATTGATCTACCCGAGAAGGATCCTAACCGCGAGCGAGTATTTAGTGAGCACCTTGCCTGCATGAAATGCGGTGTCTCATTCGAAGAGCTTGAGCCACGGTCCTTCTCTTTCAATTCACCATTCGGGGCCTGCCCCGAGTGCACCGGTCTGGGCACTAGGCGCGAGGTAGAGCCTGATTTAGTGGTGCCAAATAGTGAATTGAGTGTGCGTGAAGGAGCCATAGCACCATGGGCGGGCGGCAATGTGTCCGATTATTTCAAGCGACTTGTCGAGACTTTGTGTGAAGAACTAGGCATCGATATGGACTGCCCGTGGCAGAAATTACCAGCCCGCGCAAAGAAGGCGCTGCTCTATGGCCACGACACCGAAGTTCATGTCAAGTATCGAAATAGGTACGGCCGCCAGCGCTCCTATTACACAACCTATGAAGGCGTCATCCCGTTTATTAAGCGGCGCCACTCCGAATCCGACAGCGACGCTGCTCGAGAACGCTTCGAGGGATTCATGCGCGAAGTACCCTGTGCCGCATGCGATGGGGCCAGGCTCAAGCCTTTATCGCTTGCAGTGACAATCAGTGGGCACTCGATTGCCGAGATAGCCGGCCTCCCAATTGGCAAGATGGCTGATCTCCTCATCAGCTTAAAGCTCTCCAAGCGCGATGCCACCATTGCCACGCGGGTGCTCAAAGAGGTCAATGAGCGTTTGCAATTTCTAATGGATGTCGGTTTACATTACCTTTCGCTTGATCGCCCGGCGGGCACCTTGGCCGGTGGCGAGGCCCAGCGAATTCGTCTAGCAACGCAAATCGGCTCAGGGCTGGTTGGAGTTCTATATGTGCTGGATGAACCAAGTATCGGGTTGCACCAGCGTGATAATCACCGTTTGATTGAAACTCTGATCAGGCTTAGAGATTTGGGTAACACGCTCATCGTTGTCGAGCATGATGAGGACACAATTCGTACGGCTGACTGGATCGTTGACATCGGGCCGGGCGCCGGTGAGCACGGTGGTGAAATCGTGGTCAGCGGCACCCTCTCGGATTTACTCGCCGAGCCGGCGTCAATCACCGGACAATACTTAACGGGTGCTCGGGCTATCGACGTACCAATGGTCCGGCGGCCGGTCTCCGATCGGGTAATTACCGTGCATGGGGCGGCTGAGCACAATCTGCGCAATGTGACAGTTGACTTCCCGCTCGGGACCATGATTGCTGTAACCGGGGTCAGCGGGTCGGGTAAATCGACGCTTGTCAATGACGTGCTATTCAACGTGATGGCCCGAGATCTAAATGGAGCCAGGTTGGTTCCGGGTAAGCACAAGAAGGTCACCGGGCTCGAGCATATTGACAAGGTGGTGCATGTAGACCAGAGCCCGATCGGTCGTACCCCACGCAGCAACCCAGCAACTTACACAGGGGTTTTCGATCACGTGCGCAAGATATTTGCAGAGACTCCAGAGGCCAAAGTTCGTGGGTACTTGCAGGGACGTTTTAGTTTCAACGTCAAAGGCGGGCGGTGCGAGGCCTGTTCTGGTGATGGCACCATCAAGATCGAGATGAATTTTCTGCCCGATGTTTATGTTCCCTGTGAGGTATGCCTCGGGTCGCGTTATAACCGCGAAACACTCGAGGTGCATTTCAAGGGCAAGACCATCTCTGATGTACTCAATATGCCAATCGAAGAAGCTCTTGAGTTTTTTGCCGCTGTGCCTCCGATCGCTCGGCACCTTTCAACTCTGGTCGATGTTGGGTTGGGCTATGTGCGCATGGGGCAATCAGCTCCCACTCTTTCCGGTGGTGAGGCACAGCGCGTGAAGTTGGCAGCTGAACTCCAAAAGCGCTCGACCGGGCGCACCATATACGTGCTCGACGAGCCAACCACCGGATTGCACTTCGAGGATATTCGAAAATTACTTGGTGTACTGCATTCACTTGTTGATAAGGGCAACACCGTGGTTGTGATTGAACATAATCTCGATGTCATCAAGACGGCCGACTGGGTAATCGACATGGGGCCCGAAGGTGGCTCAGGCGGTGGGCAGGTGATAGCAACCGGGACCCCGGAAACCGTGGCCAAGACCGCGGGTAGTTTCACCGGTGACTTTCTCCGCGAGCGACTTGGTATCCCTTCACCTAAACTTAAGAGGTCCAAGGCCAGTTAACTATGAAGGAGAGATCATGGAAACCGATCAGGTTGACCTGCAACGTCGGGCGGTTTTGACGGCGGGTGGCTTGGTTCTTGCGGGTGGGGCCCTGGCAGCCTGTGGAGGTGCAGGCTCAGCTACAACTGAAGCGACCACTGGCGCAGCGGCTACTGCGGCGCCGGCCGCTCCCGCACCGATCACGGCTGCGGCGACCCCTCCAATAACAGGCGCTTTGGCATCGGTAAACCAGATCCCCGTTGGTGGGGGAGTTATTGTGCCCGAGCCACCGATCGTAATTACCCAGCCGGTCGCCGGAACTTTCAAGGCTTTTACCGCAATCTGCCCGCATCAGGGCTGCCTAGTTTCCGAGGTGGCGGAGAACCAAATTGTTTGTCCGTGCCACGGGTCACTGTTTTCGGCCGAAGACGGCGCCGTGGTGCAAGGTCCGGCTGAACAAGGGCTCACGGCTGCCTCTATCGAGGTGAATGGTGACAGCATCGTCCTGGCTTAATTTGTTGTTGGTCTAACGTCAAGCCTTGTGACCCCACAGCGCCCGCGAGATATCCCCACTGTCCCTGGGGTTTATCGCTTCCGTGACGCCCATGGGCGGGTCATCTACGTTGGTAAGGCCACAAACTTGCGGTCGCGGTTGGGTAGTTACTTCGCCGATCCGGTAACACTTCACCACAGAACTCGCTCACTGGTTGAAACTGCAATAAGTGTTGACTGGGTGGTAGTTGGCACCGAAGTTGAGGCACTGACACTTGAGTTTGCCTGGATTAAAGAATTTGACCCGCGCTTCAATGTGCGTTTTCGTGATGACAAGACCTACCCATATTTAGCGGTGACCGTTGGTGAAGAGTACCCGCGGGTTTCAGTCGTCCGGGAGGCGAAGAGAAAAGGCACGAGGTACTTCGGCCCTTACGCTCACGCTTGGGCAATCCGCGACACCCTTGATCAGGTATTGAAAGTATTTCCAATTAGATCCTGCCGTGACGGGGTTTATCGAAGAGCTAAGCAGGTTGGCCGCCCATGCCTACTCGGATACATCGGCAAGTGCAGTGCTCCCTGCGTAGAGAGAATCAGCCCTGCGGACTATCGAGTTCTGGTCAACGACTTCTGTTCATTCATGGCTGGGCAGGGGGAGTCATTCATCAGAGACCTCGAGCGATCAATGCTCGCTGCCGCGAAATCTCAAAGTTATGAGGAGGCCGGCCGCTTGCGAGACAGAGTTGGCGCACTTCGTGCAGTAATGGAGCGCAATGCCGTTGTCTTCGCGGATAGCACTGATGCGGATGTCATCGCAATGGTTGAAGACACACTTGAAGCCGGCGTTCAAATCTTCCATGTGCGAGACGGCAGGATTCGTGGGGAGCGGGGCTTCATTCTTGAAAAGTCGGAGGAGCTCACGAGCAGTGGCTACCTCGAGAGAGTGCTGCAGAGAATTTACAACGATGAAATAGATATCCCGCGTGAAGTTCTAATTTCGGTAGCTTTGGAATCCAATGGCGTTTGGGAGACATGGCTTACTCAAAAGCGTGGTTCAGCAGTGTCTGTGCGCGTACCGCAGCGCGGCGATAAGCGAGCGTTGATGGAGACGGCTTCCGCTAACGCCCAACATACTCTGACACTCCATAAGTTGAAAAGATCATCTGATATTTCCGCGCGGAGCAAGGCATTGCAGGAATTAAGGGAGGCTCTGGGTTTGGCCGATGCGCCCTTACGGATTGAGTGCATTGACATCTCGACTTTGCAAGGCCAAGACACGGTTGCGTCTTTGGTGGTATTCGAAGACGCGTTGCCGAAAAAGCGTGACTACAGAAGCTTCATCATTAAAACTGTCACGGCGGATGATACCGGCGCGGTGGCAGAGGTTGTAGCGCGGCGATTTAGGCCACGTGGTGATGAAATCACGGACGAACCGGCTGACGACCAGAAGCGTCGTTTCGCTTACCCGCCTGGGTTATTGGTTATCGATGGTGGTCAACCACAGGTCCGGGCAGCCCAGGATGCGTTGATGGCGGCGGGTATAACCGATGTGCCAGTTATTGGCTTGGCCAAACGACTCGAAGAGGTGTGGCTACCTGATGACCCCGACCCGGTTATCTTGCCGCGCACCAGCGAGGCCTTGTATCTACTTCAGCGGGTGCGCGATGAGGCCCACCGCACCGCGATCGGGCTGCACCGAAAACGCCGCGGTAAGCGCTCAACGGTCAGCGCCCTTGACGATATAGCGGGGTTAGGCCCGGTTAGAGCTAAGGCCCTGCTGCGACATTTTGGCAGCGTACGTGCGCTACGGGCGGCGTCTAGCGCTGAATTAAGCACGGTTGCTGGCATTGGTCCCGTTCTTGCTGAGACAATTGTGTCGGCACTAAATGATCTGAAGCATCTTGAGGTCCAAGGAGGGGAAGTGATTGCTGATGGTTAGTGCGGACTCAGGGATTTTCGATGTGGTTCTGGTTACCGGGATGTCTGGTGCTGGTAGGTCCACGGCAGCACATGTGCTTGAAGATCTTGGTTGGTTTGTCATCGACAATCTCCCGCCTTCAATGCTGCAGCAGGCTGTTGAGTTGGCCCGTGGAAGTGAAGATATTTCAAGGATCGCGGTTGTCGTAGACGTGCGCGGTAAATCCTTTTTCCGCGAACTTAACCGTACCCTTGAATCACTCGGTCGCGAAGGAATTAAAGTTCGAACCCTTTTTCTGGAATCATCAGATGAGTCTTTGGTGCGCCGCTTCGAAAGCTCCAGGCGTCCACATCCACTTCAAGGCAGCCTGCGAATAACTGACGGACTGACAGCTGAGCGCATCGCGCTGGGAGATATGAGGGCGATCGCAGACGTGGTAATTGACACCACCGCGCTAAATGTTCATGATTTGCGCCGGAAGATTGAAGCGGCATTCGGACATGAAGATGTTATGGCTCTGCATTCCACAGTCATGTCATTTGGGTTTAAGTACGGAATACCGGTGGATGCAGATTTGGTTGCCGATGTGCGATTTTTACCCAACCCGCACTGGACTGCGGAGTTAAGGCCCCTTAGCGGACTTGACGAACCGGTCTCAAACACGGTGTTGGCACAACCAGCAGCTCAGGCTTTTCTGGATCTCTACACGCGGCTGGTTGAGGTGATTGCTCCTGGATACGTTGAAGAGGGTAAACGCTATGTGACTATCGCTGTTGGATGCACCGGGGGCAAGCATCGAAGTGTCGCGATGTCTGAAGAGCTGGCCACCCGATTGCGTACTGATGGGATTGCGACTCTGGTCGTCCACCGGGACCTAGGCCGCGAGTGAGTAAGCGAGGTGCCTTGGAGTTTAAGGGGGGAGGCCCGCGTGTTGTCGCCCTCGGTGGTGGCCACGGGTTGGCCGCCACGTTAAGAGCTCTTCGCCGAGTCACTGACCAAATTACGGCGGTGGTCGGCGTGGCCGATGATGGTGGCTCCAGTGGCCGTCTTCGCGAGCAATTCGGAGTGCTCCCCCCGGGAGATTTGCGGATGGCTCTTGCTGCACTTTGTGGGGACGACACTTGGGGCCGCACGTGGAGCCAAGTGGTTCAACATCGATTTAGCGGTGAAGGCGATTTGGGTGGGCACTCCCTAGGCAATTTGCTGATTTGCGCATTATGGGAGCAGACAAATGATCCCGTTATCGGGTTGGACTGGGTTGGCGCACTACTAGAAGCGCAGGGAAGGGTTCTGCCCTGTAGCACTGCGCCCATTCAGATCATTGCCGATGTACAAGGCCTGAACCCGACCAATCCAGAACATATTGTGATCGTGCGTGGCCAGGTGGCGGTCGCTACCACGCCAGGCACCATCGTGGGTATCCGGATTGAGCCCGCAAATGCGCCTGTTTGCGAGGAGGCGATTGAAGCGGTGACACGCGCTGACGTCATTGTGCTGGGGCCTGGCTCTTGGTACACGTCGGTACTACCGCATCTACTGCTTCCAGAATTGGCCGTTGCGATAACTGAAAGTATGGCCAAGAAAATTATTGTGCTGAATTTGGATCCAAAGAGTGACACCGAAATGTCGGGACTCTCAGTGGCCACTCACTTGGGGGTTCTCGCTGATCTAGTCCCAGATTTAACCATTGATGCGGTGATCGCGGATCCTGGACACGTCGACGACCTAGGTGCCCTCACCAGAAGTTGCGAACGAATTGGAGCTGAACTGATATTGAATACCCTCACCTACCCACGCGGCACCCGCCTCGGTGAGCATGATCCTGACCGCCTAGCAGTGGCGATGGGATCGGTGCTTTGATGGTGAGAGTCGGTACCGATCAAGGGTGCTTGCGTTACATGGCAAGATACCTACCATGGCAATGACTGCGGCGGTAAAGGATGAACTCAGCCGTGTCGAGATCAATAAGGCAAGTTGCCGCAAGGCCGAGGTTGCAACCATCTTGCGGTTCGCGGGCGGCTTGCATCTAGTAGCGGGTCATATTGTTATAGAAGCCGATCTTGACACCGGAGCGACCGCTCGTCGCCTTAAGAAAGACCTGTTCGATATCTACGGCCACGAGAGCGAAATCGTCGTCGTGCAACCAAGCGGTTTACGCAAAGGCTCGCGCTATTTGGTACGGGTGGTTGAAGGTGGCGAAGCACTTGCGAGGCAGACCGGCATCGTTGATGCCAGCGGCCGTCCAGTACGTGGGCTGCCCCCGGTCATCGTCTCCGGTGGGGTAGGTGAGTGCGAAGCTGCATGGCGGGGGGCCTTCTTGGCGCACGGCTCGTTAACTGAGCCGGGCCGGTCTTCGTCACTTGAAATAACCTGCCCAGGGCCGGAAGCCGCCCTAGCATTAGTTGGTGCGGCCAGGCGGCTGGGGATCCCCGCTAAGTCGCGCGAGGTGCGTGGGGTCGACCGTGTGGTGATCCGCGATGGCGATGCGATCGGGGCGATGTTGACCCGACTGGGTGCCCATGAATCAATGATGGCCTGGGAGGAACGTCGCATGCGCCGTGAGGTGCGAGCAACTGCAAACAGGCTGGCAAATTTTGATGATGCGAACCTTCGCCGGTCGGCGCGTGCTGCGGTGGCAGCAGGGGCCCGAGTGCAGCGGGCTTTGGAGATTCTCGGCAATGAGGTTCCCGATCATTTGGCTGTTGCCGGCCGGTTGCGCCTTGAACACCAGCAGGCCAGCTTGGAGGAGTTAGGAGCCTTGGCCAACCCGCCAATGACCAAGGATGCCATCGCTGGTCGCATTCGCCGGCTCTTGGCACTGGCCGATAAGCGGGCTAGTGAACTTGGGATCCCGGACACCGAATCGGCACTCGGCCCAGATGATGACGACGCTTGAGAGCCGGTAGCATTCACGTTACACCGTGTACATCAAGGTTCCTGTCTTAAGGTTCCTGTCTCAAGGTTAATCGACTGAGGAGTGCTAGTGACCATCAAGGTTGGCATTAACGGATTCGGACGCATAGGGCGAAACTACTTTCGAGCAATGCGTGCTAGCGGGGCCGATATTCAAATAGTCGGCATCAATGACCTGACCGACACCAAGACACTTGCTCACCTATTGAAGTACGACAGCATCTTGGGGCGAATCGGCGTTGAGGTTGGCGCGGTTGACGGTGCCATAATCGTCGATGGCACAACCATCCCAGTCTTTGCCGAGCGCGACCCTGCCGCATTGCCGTGGGCCAAAGTTGGGGCGGATATCGTTATTGAATCAACCGGGTTCTTCACTGACTCAGCGGCAGCTGGCAAACACCTCGTCGCTGGGGCCAAGAAGGTAATCATCAGCGCGCCAGCCAAAGGTGAGGATATCACGATTGTGATGGGCGTTAATGAAGATAAGTACAATCCAACTACCGATAACATCATTTCGAATGCTTCGTGTACAACCAATTGCCTAGCACCCATGGCGAAGGTTCTCGATGACTCATTCGGAATTGAGCGCGGCTTGATGACAACCATTCACGCCTACACAAATGACCAAAGCATTCTCGACTACCCACACAGTGATCTGCGCCGTGCTCGTGCGGCCGCGATCAACATGATCCCAACTAGTACCGGGGCGGCCAAAGCCATCAGTTTGGTACTGCCACAGTTGAAGGGCAAGCTTGACGGGTATGCGATGCGGGTGCCGGTGCCAACGGGCTCAGCGACCGACTTGACTGTTGAATTGAAGACCGCGGCCACGAAGGAGGAGATCAACGCTGCCATTAAGGCAGCAGCAGATGGCCCACTCAAAGGCATTTTGGTTTACACCGAGGACCCAATAGTGTCGAGCGATATTGTTACAGATCCAGCATCTTGTATTTTTGATTCAGGTTTGACACATGTCAATGGCAACTTGGCCAAGGTTGTCGGATGGTACGACAACGAGTGGGGCTACAGCAATCGTTTGGTCGACCTCACCGCGTTCGTCGGCTCCTCCCTCTAGGCGGGTAGATATGCGCACCCTCGACGACTTAGACGTCGCCGGGAAAGTTGTTCTTGTTCGGTCAGATCTAAATGTTCCACTCGCAACAGGAGAAACTGGCCAACGGCTAATCACCGATGACGGACGAATCCGTGCCAGTTTGCCAACAATTGGCGACCTCCAAGCGGCCGGCGCCAAGGTGGCAGTAATTGCCCATCTTGGACGCCCCAAAGGGGTGGCCCAGCCTGAACTCAGCCTCGCGCCGGTGGCAGCCCGGCTAGGTGAACTACTTGGCTGCACGGTGCCACTTGGTACCGATATAGCCGGCCCAGAAACCAAATCCCTTATCGCGGCGATGAGACCTGGTGCCGTAGTGCTTTTGGAGAACATTCGGTTTGATGCGCGTGAAACGAGCAAGAATGTCGCTGAACGACAAGAGCTTGCTCGTGAGTTAGCCGCACTCGGTGATATTTATGTCTCAGATGGCTTTGGAGTGGTGCATCGCGAACAGGCTTCGGTAACCGATATTGCCCGACTGATGCCATGCGCCGGTGGGCGTTTAGTGGTGTCCGAAACAAAAGTATTCCGCGGTTTGCTTGATAACCCGACTCGACCATACGTAGTAGTTCTTGGCGGCTCAAAAGTAAGTGACAAGCTTGCCATAATCGGCAGCTTGATTTCTCGCGTTGATCGACTACTCATTGGCGGCGGAATGGCGTTCACTTTCTTGGCTGCTTTGGGCTACGAGGTCGGAGATTCGCTGCTGGAAAAAGATCAGCTCGAAACAGTCAAAGGATTTATGGCGCAGGCAGAGTCATCTGGTGTTGAACTGCTACTCCCGGTTGATGTGGTGATAGCGGATGCCTTCAGTGCAGATGCCAAGGCTGAATGCGTTTCCAGTGAGTTGATACCAAGTGGCTGGCGGGGCCTGGATATCGGGCCAAAGTCCGCGGCGCTATTTGCCGAAAAGATCGCCGATGCCGGCACCGTGGTCTGGAACGGGCCGATGGGGGTTTTTGAACTGGCTCCATTCGCGGCCGGTACCAAAGCGGTGGCCGAGGCCATCGCTGGTTCACCGGGCATGAGCGTTGTCGGTGGTGGCGACTCGGCCGCGGCAATTCGTATCCTTGGACTTGATGAGTCATCTTTTAGCCACATCAGCACCGGTGGTGGTGCCAGTTTGGAGTTTCTCGAGGGCAAAATCTTGCCTGGGATCACCGTTCTCGACGAAGGGCAATAGCCGTGGCAGACCGCAAGCCAATGATGGCTGGCAACTGGAAAATGAATATGAACCACTTCGAGGCGATCGCACTGGTGCAGAAGTTGGCCTACGCGCTAAATGATCAGGACTTCGCGGCGGTTGACGTTGTTGTACTGCCACCGTTTACAGATATTCGGTCGGTGCAAACATTAATTGATGGAGATAAATACGACCTCTTGTATGGCTCCCAGGATATTTCAGCTAATGATTTAGGTGCCTTCACCGGTGAGATTTCCGGTGCAATGCTGGCGAAACTGGGATGTTCATTTGCCGTCGTAGGGCACAGTGAGCGCCGTCAGTACCACGGTGAAACCGATGGCGTGGTTAACGCCAAAGCTAAGGCCGCCCTGCGAAACGGCATCATTCCCATTGTCTGCATGGGAGAGCACCTCGAAGTGCGGCAAACCGGTAGTGCAGTTTCACATGTGCTCGAGCAACTTGATGGCTCCTTGGCGGGTCTAACCGCCGAACAGGTAGCTTCCATAGTGATCGCCTACGAACCGGTTTGGGCAATTGGCACCGGGGAGATCGCCAGCCCGGAGGACGCCCAGGAGGTCTGTGGGGCGATCAGGGGCCGGATCGCCGAAAATTGGGGTAAGCAGCCAGCCGCTGAAGTTAGGGTCCTCTACGGTGGATCAGTTAAATCGAGCAATATCGTCGGGATCATGGCCCACCCAGATGTCGATGGCGCCTTGGTTGGCGGGGCGAGTATTGACCCCGATGACTTTGTCGGCATCATTCGGTATCGGCTGCACCCAGCCGAACCGGCGGCTTAACCCACCGCGTATCCTCAAGCCATGATTGCGATCCTCACCATTGTCCTTGCCGTAATTTTAGTGATCACCAGCGTCTTGCTGATTGTCCTAATTTTGCTGCACCGTGGCAAAGGTGGTGGGCTCTCTGATCTATTCGGCGGGGGAGTGAGCTCGTCAATTGGCGGGTCTAGCGTTGCTGAGCGCAACCTGGACCGTTTGACCGTTGGGTTAGGCCTAGTCTGGGCGGCGAGCGTTATCGCCGTTGGGCTACTTGTTCGAACCGGTAGTTAAAGCAACTTCGAAGGGAATTCTTGTGGCGGGTGGCAGTGCAATTCGCGGTAGCCGTGTCGGTGCGGGCCCAATGGGTGAAGCCGAACGTGGCGAGGCTGCTCCGCGCATCTGGGTGTCTTTTTGGTGCTGCCGTGGGCATGAGTCAAAGCCCAGTTTCGCCACCGACGCGGTGATCCCTGAGGAGTGGGACTGTCCACGGTGTGGCCTACCTGCTGGGCCAGATGAGGCCAATCCACCATTGCCACCAAAGGTAGAGCCATATAAGACCCACTTGGCCTATGTGAAAGAGCGGCGATCGGATAAAGATGGCGCCGCCATCTTGGCCGAGGCCATGGAGAAAATCCGCCCATAGTGTTCACGGGCTCGCGGAAATTAGGCGATATCTAGGCGGTAGTTCGACCAAGGCCCGAAGGCAATTTCACGGCAGCTTGCTCATCGATCAGGAATAAGGTGCGCTCGCGGCCCCTGACACCAGCTGCCGGAACCTGCAAGACGCCGGCTGCGGGTTCAAGCGCCAATCGAATAGCGTCAGCCTTCTCAATGCCACTTGCCAAGACCCAAACCTCGCGCGCCGCACCAATTGTTGGCAGCGTCATTGTGATTCGCGTTGACGGCGGCTTTGGTGAGCCGTGCACTGCGGTGACTGCCCGGTCATCACGCAGCGCCGGGTGCTCCGGGAAGAGTGATGCTATGTGACCATCGGGCCCGATTCCAAGAAGCACCACCTCAAAACTTGGCACTTGGGCATGGTCTTCTGGGCGGCGGTACCCTTCGAGTTCTTCGGCATAAGCCGCGGCCGAGCTTTCGGCGTCCGCGGTGGTGTCGGGGCCGGCAATTGCGTGTAAATTCCGCGGAGAGATAGGCACTAAATCTAATAACGCGGAGCGAGCCGCGGTTTCATTACGTTCTGGATCGCCAGTGGGTAGGTATCTCTCATCTCCCCACCAAATCTCGATCATCTGCCAATCCACGGCGTTTACCCCAGTACCGTTCGCTATGGAGGCTAGGACAGCGGTGCCGATACCGCCACCGGTTAAGACAATGTGTGGGCGCACCCCAGAAGATTGCTTTTCGACGATATGGGTGATCAGTTGTGCTGCCGCCGCCTCAGCAAGGGATTTGGCATTTAGGTGCCGCATGACCTCCACAGCACTCACGACTTGCAATCCGAATCACTAACCCCCGCAATTGCTTCTTCATAAGGCAAATCGGGGTCAAGGCGCCTAAGTTCTTCTGATAGCAGGGCGGAAAGGTCGCGGCGGGGCAGCACCACGGTGGTGTCCGGCTGTCCTGAACAGCTGAGTTTCGCAACTCCGCTGTCACCGCGAATGATTGAAATTTCATCTGCCTCGGATATAAGCGTCACTTCAGTTAGCCCTGGACCCTTAGTACTGTTGCGAAGTACGGGCACCCCAAGGCGAAGTTGCAGCCACGAGGTCAATAACGGCACACTCGGATTCCCGCGCTCACCCGAGACTCGTGCACCCGTGATGATCCCAAATGGCTGATCGAGCGCCGAAGCCAGTGCTGATCTCCATGGGGTGAGGCGGGTCCACGCTAAGTCGGTATCGCCAGGCCGGTAGCCCTGCCGTCGGGTTAGTAATTCCCGTAGAGGGTCAAGGGCGCCGGCTGCATCGGTGATTCGACGCTGCGCATGCCGACCAATTGGATCATCGGCGGGCACCTTGGGCGCGATACCTGGCCAGTAGGCGACCACCGGGGTGTCTGAGAGCAGCAGTGGAACGGCTACGGAATTTGCGTGTTCGGCTAGCAGGCCCCGCAGGCGCAGGATCGCGACTTCGCCCGGGCCATCATCACCACCGACAGAGATATCGGCGTCCAGTCGAGTATTTGGGTCCGTAGGTCTTGGAACCATAGTGATTATGCGCATTGGATGTAGACGCGCAGCGGCCACCGCAGCCGCGGTGGCATCGGCCTGTGTCTCCTCGGTGGCCATGATTAACAAGGTCAGGACCATTCCGGTGGGCGAAGAACCTAAGCGGTTCCGCTCTTGATTTATGGTCGCGGCAACGGCGCCACCGCTGGTGTCTTCAAGCCTGATCATGGCCGCCGCCAAGTGCGGCCGTCGCGCTTGATCATCTCGTCTGCAGAGTGCGGCCCCCACCCACCTGCAACGTACTGGTCAGGTTTGCCTTGCTCCGCCCAGCGATCTAGGACTGGATCCAAGATTGTCCAGGCCAGCTCAACTTCGCGGGGCCGCGGGAACAGCGGAGGATCGCCCAATAGCACATCAAGGATCAGGCGTTCGTAGGCTTCAGGGCTTGAATCAACGAATGAATCACCGTACTGGAAATCCATCGTCACATCGCGAACTTCCACCGACGCTGTGTTCGGCACCTTGGATCCGAACTTAACGGTGATGCCTTCATCAGGTTGGATACGGAAGACGAAGGCGTTATTGCTGAGTTCTTCAACGGCCGAATTTGCGAATGGCAGGTGTGGGGCACGTTTAAATACAACGGCGACCTCGGTGACGCGACGCCCTAGTCGTTTACCTGTTCGAAGATAAAATGGGACACCCGCCCAGCGCCGGTTTTCAACATTCAAACGAACCGCAGCGTAGGTATCGGTGATTGATGTGGGTGAAATCCCGTCTTCCTCCAAATAACCTTTTACCGGTATTCCACCTTGCCAGCCGGAGGTGTACTGCCCTCGGCAGGTGTGGAGATCAATCTGTTTCGGTAACTTGATCGCCGATAGGACTTTTTCTTTCTCCAACCGCACATCACGCGGGGTGAAGGACAGTGGCTCCTCCATGGCCGTTAGCGCGAGGAGTTGCAGTAGGTGGTTTTGGATTACATCGCGTGCAGCGCCAATACCGTCGTAGTAGCCGGCACGCCCGGCAATGCCGATATCTTCCGCCATCGTGATCTGCACATTATCGACATAGTTTGAGTTCCATAGCGGCTCGTACATCGCGTTAGCAAAGCGGACGGCCAAAATATTCTGCACGGTCTCTTTGCCCAAATAATGGTCAATACGAAAAACTGACCCGGCAGGAAAGACTTCTCCTACCAAGTTATTTAGTGCGGTCGCGCTGGTTAGGTCATGACCGAACGGCTTTTCGATCACCACTCGGCGCCAAGCATCCTCATGACTATCCGCCAGCCCCGACGCTTTTAGGTGTTCAAGGACTACCGGAAATAAACCGGGCGGAATCGACAAATAGAACGCATGGTTACCTCTGGTGCCACGAGTGGCATCTAAATCGGCAACCGCCGCGCTTAATTCTTGGTAGGCGGCGGGGTCGGCCAGGTCGCCGGCCACGAATCGAATACCTTCTGACAATTGTTTCCAGGTGGATTCGCGAAATGGGGTCCGCGAATGTTCGCGGACAGCGTCGTGCACAATTTTCGCGAAATCCTCATCGGCCCAATCGCGCCGCGCGAAACCAACCAAAGCAAAACCAGGAGGTAGTAGACCGCGATTCGCTAAGTCGTAAATCGCCGGCATCACTT
>JBIIOU010000146.1:0-5600 GCA_044336815.1 Candidatus Nanopelagicales bacterium
CAGCAAGTAAATGGCGAATGGAAGTTCATCAATTGCCTCGCGGTATTACCCTTATCAATGATGCATATAACGCTAATCCGGAGTCGGTACGTGCAGCCATCGATACACTTGCGGCAATGGCCGCGGGAAGACGCACCTGGATTGTTCTTGGTGAAATGCGCGAACTTGGTGTTAGGTCTGAGGTCGAGCACACAACGATTGGCGCCTATGCAGCCGAACGTGGGGTTGATGAGCTCATGTGCATCGGGGAGGGCGCCCGTCCAGTGCTTTTGGGGGTGAGTGAGGGGGCTGCGATCAACACCACCTGGTTCGCAGATTCAAGTGGTGCGATTAGTGCACTTGAAAGTGGCCTCGCACCTGGTGACGTGGTCTTGATAAAGGCCTCGCGGAGTGTTGGCTTGGATGCTGTGGCATCGGCACTCATGCAACTAGGTGCCGCATGAGACTTGTCGTAATAGCAGGGGCGATAGCCACGATTATTTCACTTATCGGCACTCCTATCTTGATCAAGTTATTGAGCCGCCGCGGCTACGCGCAAGCCATCCGGGTGACGACCGAGACCGGTAGATATCCTGCTCACGAGGGTAAGCGCGGTACTCCGTCCATGGGCGGGGTCGCAATCTTGGCCGGTGTTCTTGCCGGCTACTTCATAACCCATTTGGTTACTTGGCGGCCGGTGACCGCATCCGGACTACTTATTTTGTTCTTGATGGTTGGCCTGGGGTTGGTTGGTCTGGCCGATGACTACCTGAAGATTTTCAAACAACGCAGTACCGGCCTACGGGCACGCACAAAATTGATTGGCCAGGCGATTGTGGCTCTGGCCTTCGCCTGGCTGTCACTGCAATTTCCGGTCGACGGCAGCACCCCTGCATCGATGGCGGTGTCATTTGTCCGCGATACCTCGTTGGTGCTTCCGCTCGGGCTGTTTTTACTCTGGATCTGGTTCCTGGTTACTGCTACGACAAACGGGGTGAATCTCACCGATGGGCTTGATGGTTTAGCCATCGGTGCCTCAACGATGACATTTCTCGCGTATGTTTTCATAAGTATTTGGCAGTACGGCCAAAACTGTGCATTTGCTGCGACCTCGACGTGCTATTCCACTTTGAATCCGCTGGATTTATCAATCGTGGCGGCCTCAGCAGCCGGGGCTTGTTTTGGTTTTTTGTGGTGGAATACCGCTCCGGCGCGTATTTTCATGGGCGACACGGGCTCATTAGCCCTTGGCGGTGGCATCGCAGGGTTAGCGGTCCTTTCGAGAACTGAGTTGCTCCTTCCTTTGCTCGCTGGCCTATTCTTGATCACCGCGCTGTCAGTGATCGGCCAGGTGGGATCTTTTAAGCTCACTGGGCGACGCATTTTGCGCATGGCACCCTTGCATCATCATTTTGAAATGCTTGGTTGGCCAGAGATTCAGATTGTTGTTCGGTTCTGGATTATCCAAGGGCTTTGCATTGGCGCCGGCCTAACGCTTTTTTACGCTGAATGGGTGCGCGCGTGATCGAATCCTTGAACCGTGATTCTGATTGGTCCAAGTATCACGTTGTGGTTGCGGGTATCGGTATTGCTGGCTATGCATGTGCCGATGCGTTAATGCAATTGGGCGCGCGCGTAACAGTTGTTGATAGCGGAGATGGACCTATGCAACAAGAACGTGCAGAAATCTTGCGCACTCTTGAGGTTAACGTCGAACTTGGATATGTTGGTGATGTCCCAGCCTGTGACCTGTTAGTGGTTTCGCCTGGCATACGCCCCACACATCAATTGATTACCTCCGCGCTTGCGGCTGGCATCTGGGTGTGGGGAGAATTGGAGCTAGCCTGGCGGCTGCGACCAAGTAAGTCACCTGCACCGTGGTTGGTAGTTACTGGCACCAACGGTAAAACGACCACCACCATGATGTTGGAGTCAATGCTTAGTGCAGGCGGATTCAATGCGGTGGCTGCCGGCAATATCGGCACCTCGCTGGTGGATGTAGTCATGCATGACTCCTATGAGGTCATTGCCGTAGAGGTTGGCGCACCGCAGTTACCTTTTGTGCATTCAATGAGCCCGCATTCAGCAGTCTGCTTGAACATCGCAGATGATCACCTCGACCATTTTGGGTCTAAAGCCGCATATGTGGCCGCAAAGGCAAAGATTTTTGAGCGCACGCAGGTCGCCGCCGTGTACAACGCCGATGATGTGGCGACCCAGCGCCTAGTTGAAGAAGCAGATGTGATTGAGGGGTGTCGGGCCATCGGCTTTACGCTCGGGGTTCCGGGGCTATCGATGCTTGGGGTTGTCGACGGGGCTTTAGTCGACCGTGCGTTCATCCCAAATCGCCAAGATGCGGCCCAGGAGTTAGCTCTGGTAACTGATGTGCAACCGAATGCGCCACATAATGTGGCCAACGCACTGGCCGCGGCCGCTTTGGCTCGGGCATTTGGGGTGCCCGCAAAGGAAATTCAAGCGGGCCTTCGGGCTTTTGTGCCCGCGGCACACCGCATTGCACATGTGGCGACGGTGGATGGCGTGGATTTTGTGGATGATTCAAAAGCAACAAATACTCATGCGGCGCTGACTTCACTTTTGGCATACCAGCAGGTGGTTTGGTTGGCCGGCGGCATGGCCAAGGGTCAGGAATTCGCTGACCTCGTTCAGCAGTCGCGGGCGCATTTACGCGCGGTCATTGTCATCGGCGTGGACCGGGCGATTATTGCCGAATCGGTATCCCGACACGCCCCGGATGTCCCCATCTTGAGCATGGATCGGACCGACACTGGTGTTATGCAAGAGGTCGTCAAGGCGGCCATGGGCTTCGCGAAACCAGGCGATACCGTGCTGCTGGCCCCCGGGTGTGCTTCCTGGGATATGTTCACTGATTACGGCCATCGTGGTACTACCTTCGCCGATGCGGTGCTCGAGTTGGTGGCAATTAGCGCCGGTGATCAGCGGTGACCGCAATCGATCATGGCAGCGAGCAGATCACCGATGACCGTGAGATTTTAGCCCGGCGTCTTTCGGGCCGGATCAAAGTGTTGCTTGCCCACCCGCTAAGTACTTATTACCTGCTCATCGGCGCCTCGATGTTGCTGCTCGTTCTCGGTGTCATCATGGTGTTGTCGGCATCAAGTATTGAAAGTTATCGGGTATTTGGCTCGGCGTACACCTTGGCACAGCGGCAGGCGATGTTTGCGGTCATCGGTGTGATCGTCATGATCCTCGCGGCGCGTACCGCAATAGTGTTATGGCGGAAAATTGCGTGGCTCCTGCTGATCATTACGTTGCTACTGCTAATCACTGTGTTGATTATCGGCGTTGAGGTTGCCGGGCAACGTAACTGGATAGATCTCTTCGGGCCGTTTCGCCTGCAGCCAAGTGAGTTCGCAAAATTTGCACTGATCGTGTGGGGCGCTGACCTGTTATCCCGCAAGATCAACCTGCTAAGTAACTGGAAGCACCTTCTCATCCCACTGCTTCCGGTTGCCGGTCTCATGATGGTGCTGGTGCTGCTAGAAGGAGATTTCGGAAACGCATTCATGCTGGTGGCCATCACCTGCGGCATGCTCTTTGCAATTGGTGCCCCACTCCGACTCTTTGCGCTTTTTGCCGGGCTGGGCGCATTAGGTGTTTGGCTCCTCACCATCGCTGCGCCTTATCGGATGGACAGGTTCTCGGCTTGGCTGAGCCCGGGTAATGATCGTTTGGGCGCGGACTGGCAGGTTACTCAAGGCCAATACGCCCTAGGTACCGGTGGTTTCTGGGGAGTGGGACTAGGTGCCAGCCGTGAGAAATGGGGGGCTTTGCCTGAAGCCCACACCGATTTTATTTTCCCGGTTATTGGCGAAGAACTTGGATTAGTCGGCACCTTGGCCGTTCTTGGGCTATTCGCGGTTTTGGCTTTTGCGATTTTCCGACTTAGCCGGACTACCAGCGACGCATTTGTGCGAGTGGCCGCTGCCGGAGTTGGATCGTGGATCGTGGTTCAGGCCATCTTGAATATTGGCTCGGTCCTTGGTTTACTGCCGATAACTGGGGTGCCGCTACCACTTGTCTCATACGGAGGCTCCTCACTGCTACCGATACTCGCAGCCATCGGCATGCTCCTTGCCTTCACTCGTCAAGAACCTGCAGCCAGAACTGCGCTTCGTCGCAAGTCAACGGCAATGTCACTGCGACGAAGGTAGCCAGTGTCTGCGCCCCCACTGCGCGTCGTACTCGCCGCCGGTGGCACCGCCGGTCATATCGAGCCGGCACTTAATCTTGCGGACGAACTAATTGCACTTGATCCGAATGTCGTCATTACCGTGATCGGAGGCTACCTGGGTCTTGAGTCGACTCTGGTGCCGGAGCGGGGCTATCGGCTGCTCAGTGTGCCGGCGGTCCCAATGCCAAGGCGGGCCAGTTTGGATATGTTGCTGGTTTGGCCTAGGCAAAGGGCGGCAAAACGCCTAGCGAAGGCCCATTTACGCGATTTGAAGGCAGATGTAGTGGTGGGATTCGGTGGCTACGCAGCACTTCCCACCTATCTTGCAGCACGCGAGCTTCGAATCCCGGTGGTGATCCATGAAGCAAATGCCCGGGCTGGACTAGCCAATCGGGTTGCCGCGCGGTTCACCTCGCTGGTTTATGTCTGCGTTCCAGGTTCGTTGCCGGCAGCAAAAGTTATGGGACTGCCTTTACGACCTGAAATAGCCGGCCCACAACAAGCCGATTCGAAGTCGAACGCATTGGCAAATTTTGGCTTACGCGTCGACCAACCCGTACTTTTGGTATTTGGCGGCTCGCAGGGTGCGCAGCACTTGAATCAGGCAATTTCCGGAGCGCTACCAGACCTTTTAGCTTCTGGTATTCAGGTACTTCACGCCTATGGTTCGCGGAACCTAGCGCCGAACGCTTCACCGGGATACGTGCCAATTCCGTACATCAATCGGATGGATCTAGCGTACGCGGCGGCTGACCTTGCAGTTACTCGCGCGGGTGCGATGACCTGCGCTGAGCTGACGGCAGTCGGGATGCCAGCAATCTACGTTCCGCTGCCTATAGGTAATGGTGAACAGCGGCTCAATGCCTTGCCAATTGTTGACGCAGGTGGTGGGCTTTTGGTATCCGATGCGGATTGCACGGCGGGGTGGCTGGCGGCGATGGTGCCACCGCTCATGCACGACTCGGGCAGGCTAGCCGATATGGGTGGGGCAGCGAGAGCGTTGGGAAACCGCGGTGCTGGTCGGCAGTTCGCCGAAGTTATTTTGCAAGTCGCACATGCGAGTAAAGGAGAGCAAAAATGACGGCTCCGCAGGCGGTTGCTGACCTTGGCAGGGTGCACATTGTTGGCATCGGAGGTGCTGGCATGTCAGGTATCGCGCGCATCATGGTGGCCCAGGGCGTGCAAGTTTCGGGCAGCGATGCCAAAGACTCACGTCGGCTGCAAGCCTTGCAGGCTATTGGCGTGCAAACTCACGTTGGTCACGATGCGAAGTTTGTCGCGGGCATCGACACGTTGGTTTACTCGACAGCAATCCCTCCCGAAAATCCAGAGCGGTCGGCCGCTGAGTCCAATGGGCTTCGCGTCCTTACTCGAGCCGATGCACTTGCATATGTAATGCAAGGAAGCC
>JBIIOU010000147.1:0-5569 GCA_044336815.1 Candidatus Nanopelagicales bacterium
GTCCGCCCAGACCGAATTGGTGTGATCAAGTGGATTGGTTGCGGTCGCCGTTATGGGAAGAAGTACGGCAAGTTCCTGCATTGTCTCCGCACTGAAATCAGCAAGTATCGCGCCGGCATCATCGGCCAGGTCTGCCGCTAGGGTGGCGTCACCACCGGAGCAGGTGACAACCGCGGCGCCGCGTCGGTCACGTCGACCAACGGTCAGCGCCCGCGAAGTTTCAATTAGCTCTGCGGGCTGCCTAACTAAAATCCCGCCGGCTTCTTGGATAAGTGCCTCAAAGACCTGTTGATCACCGGCAACCGCTGCGGTGTGTGCGGCCCCGGCCGCCAAGCCTCGCTCACTTCGCCCTGCCTTTAGGACGACCACGCGCACGTCGTTACTTGCGCAAGCAGCCAAAGCCTGGGTGAGCCGGACCCCGTCACCATCGTTTTCGAGGTAGGCGCCGATAACTCGAACACCGTCTGTGGTGGCAAGTGACGATATGAGTGCGGCGGCATCAACAACAGCAGAATTACCAACTGAGAAAATTGAATGAAGTCCGAGGCCTTGACGATGGGCAAGCAACACCACCCCAACATTGCCACTCTGGGTGATTAGTGCGATTGGCCCGGCAACCTCAGGTAGTACGGCTGAATCTCCCCAGACGGCGGCCCGTGCTGGCACTGACACGTAGCCGTTGCCATTGGGACCGATGACCGGGAGGTCACCAGCGGCAGCCACCAGGGCTGCCTGCGCCTCAATATTCCCTATTTCTGCGAATCCGGCGGCAAAGACAACCGCCCCACCGCAGCCAAGTTGTCTTGCGGCCGTTAGGTATCCGGGTACCGAGTCGGCTGGCGTCGCGATGACAACAACATCGACGGGCTCATCTAATTCACCGATGCTAGGTACACAATCAAAACTCAAGACTTCTTTCCGATTTGGATGCACCCCGATGACGGTGCCGGCATAGCCATTACGAATTAGGTTCAGCAAAGTGTTGTGCGCATACGAGCCGAGGCGATCGGTTGCGCCGACAACGGCAATTGAGCGGGGGTTAACAAGCCGAGATATATCCATGTTGGGTTTAAGTCCGATTAGGTGAGCATTGATTTGACGCCGCGGCGCTCGAGTGAGCGGGCTACCACCAGTCGCTGGATCTCAGACGTGCCCTCCCAGATTCGATCGACTCTAAGTTCGCGCCAGAATCTTTCGGCAGGGGTGGTACGCATGTATCCACGACCGCCGAAGATCTGCACTGCGCGGTCGGCGCAGCGTCCGGCCGCCTCCGAGCAAAACAGTTTGGCCATCGATGCTTTGCCATGGACAAGTTTGGGGTCGGCGCCGGCATCGGTTAATCGGGCAACTTCTAGGCCGAGGAGACGCCCTGCGGCCGCATCAGCTGCACTGTCAGCCAGCGGGAAGCTCACCCCTTGGTGATCAATGAGTCTGGCACCACCTTGTTCTCTGTTGACAGCCCAATCAACTGACTCTTCGATGAGTCGCTGCATCGCTCCAATGCAGCGGGCAGCAATTCCCAATCTTTCCTCCGTGAACCAAAGCCGCTGCAAATCTTCGCCGTTACCCAAGCCGCCGAGGATGTCAGAATCGGTAAGTTCAACATCGGTGAATCTCATGCTGGGGTGGCCGTGGGGGTAGTTGTGGGTGAAAGGTACGTCAGCGATTATTTCAACCCCTGGCGCATCAGCAGGTACAGCGAAAAGCGTAGGCAGTAGTTGACCGCCTTCTTCTGCCATGGCCATGACGACGATTACTTTCGCGACCGAACCAAAAGTCACAAACCATTTCTCGCCGTTAAGTATCCATTTACCGGCACCTACCTTTACCGCTCCTGTCGTTATACCTGAGGGGTCACTCCCGGCATCAATTTCGGTTACGGCATAGGCATCGTGGAGTTCACCCCGAAGGGCGGGTTTGAGCCAGCGCTCGATCTGTTCTGGTGAGCCGGCCTTCCAAACGTTGTAGGCGTTGGGGATGTACCACGAGACCCCGTTGGTGGAGCGTCCAAATTGTTCTTCGACGAGAAACCACTCGGTGGCGGTCCAACTATTGCCACCGTGCTCTGCTAAGTGCAAGCCACCTTGTAAACGAAGTTCGAGCGCTCGCTGGGCTATCTCAAGCTGGGTAGCCACCGGCAACGGACCCCCGGCGAGTTCGGCGGTAACTTCATGTGGGATCAGAATTTCATTCACGAAAGTTGCCGCGCGCTCACTTAACTCAGCAAGGTGCCTTGGGTCACTCGGGTCGGGGGCCATAGCCATCGGGCTCTCTCTTCTACACTGGGACGAGGTTTAGACAGCAGCCTATCCTGAATGACCGTTCAAGAACCTCCGACGGCGAGATTTTTCGCGGTGCGACCCATATTGGTGAGGAGCTCGGTGACGAAAGCGGCCTTGGCGGCAAAGGCGCCCGAGGAGCGGCGCGAGCGAATCCTGCGTGCCACCATCGCCGTCGTGCGTGAACGTGGGTTCGCCGGCGCCCGGGTCACTGATATTGCCGTGGAGGCGGGTACTTCCCAGGGCCTGGTGCTTTATCATTTTGGATCATTGGCGGGGGCATTTGCGGCGAGCCTGACCCTGCTTGAGGATGAGTTTTACGAGGAGCTCGAGCGCAATCTCAGTGAAGTAGTTGGCCCGGTACCGCGACTGCGGCACATAGCCGAGCTCGGGGCCGGGTACGGCCCGGCGGTGGGGGATTGGCGGCTTTGGCTTGAGCTATGGGTGCGGGCTATTCGCGATGATGATGCCCGTGCGGCTCGTGAATCTTTGGATACCCGGTGGCGAGGGGCACTGCGCCAGGTCGTTGACGAAGGCTTGGCCGCGGGGGTATTTGCCGCTACCGATCCAAAAGCCTCGGTGCTGCGCCTGGCCGCCCTAATGGATGGCCTAGCTATCCAGTTGGCTTTGGCCGACCCGGGCATGACCACGGGGAAATTCACCGAATTGTGGTGGAAATCTGCGGTACTGGAACTTGGGATTTCCCCGGTAAATGCCACGCATGGTTCGAAGGGGGGCCCGAAGAAGAATTAAACTCGCACCCTAGGTACTTGCTGAATGGCCAGTCAGGATGTTATGCTGCAGACATCCTGAACGAGCGTTCAGGATAAAAGGGTGTGGGAGATGTTCGCGGAAAAGCGCATAGGCGCCAGTGCTGACCAAGCTTCAGCGCGGGCACACCTGTTATTGAATTTCACTGATTTCAGTAACTTCGAAGACCGTCCCATACCGATGATGGTTCGCGGTGATGGCTGCGAAGTAATTGATTCGAATGGGCGCCGCTACCTAGATGGCCTCTCCGGGTTGTTTTGCACAAACCTGGGGCATGGGTTTGGGGCTGAAGTAGGTGAGGCGGCCCAGCGTCAACTTTCTGAAATGGTTTTCTCGCCAAATTGGTCACTTACTCACCCATCAGCGGTTCACCTGGCGGAGCGATTAACGACGGCCGCTGAGCCACTTGGCATGACCAGGCTCTTCTTAACTAGCGGCGGTGGCGAGGCAGTCGAAGCCGCATGGAAACTTGTTCGCCAGTGGCACCTCGCCAATGGGCAACCGCAACGACACAAGGCAATCGCACGCGACCTCGCCTATCACGGCACTTCTCTCGGGGCGTTGAGCTTTACGGGCCTCGATGATTGCCGTGAACCGTTCATGCCGCTTCCAATCCCGGTGTCATTTGTCAGTAACACAAACGCTTATAGGCATGCTGATGGTGGCGATGAAGCCGCCTTTACCAAGGCCCTTCTGGACGAAATTCACCGAACAATAATTCGTGAAGGTACCGACGAAGTCGCGATTCTGATTGCAGAGCCGATTCAAAACTCTGGCGGAGCATTTGTACCCCCCGCTGGTTACTGGGCGGGGCTACGCGAACTATGTGATCGCTACGGCATTTTACTCGTTGCTGATGAAACCATCAGTGCATTTGGCCGCGTTGGCGAATGGTTTGGGTCGATGCGATTTGATGCCCGGCCCGACATCATCACCTTTGCTAAAGGCGCAACCGCCGGCCACGCGCCACTCGGTGGTGTCCTCATGAATGATCGGGTAGCCGAGCCTTTTGCATCTGGCGCGGTCACCTACATGCATGGGCTGACATTTAGCGGGCACCCACTTTCTACCGCTATCGCCCTCAAGGTCCTGGATATTTATGACCGCGAAAATGTTTTCGAGAATGTGCGCTCCCTCGAGGGGCACTTCGAAAGTCGGCTGCAAGAACTTCGCTCCAATCCACTCGTGGGTGATATCCGAGGCGCTGGATTCTTCTGGGCCGTTGAACTCGTAAAAGATCGTGAAACCCGCGAGATGTTCAATGAAGTTGAAGCCCAGTGGCTGCTTCGCGACGAACTATCCGGCCACATGGACGAACTTGGGCTGTTATGTAGATTAGATGATCGCGGTGAACCCGTTATTCAACTCTCGCCCCCGTTGGTTGCCGATGCTCAGGCACTTGACCGCATGGTTTCGATTGTTGGTGAGGCGACAGATCGTGCACAAAAGTCTTGGAACAAAGAGCGAGCCAGGCTCCTGAAGACGGCGGGGCGCCAGTCCAATATCAATGTCGCCTAGCTAAAACTCTGCGGCCACTCTGAGCCCGTCAAGTACAGCCTCCTCGGCTGTTCGGGGCGCGAGTGCATCTCCGATGATTTTGACCTGTGCTACGCGGCCGACAAGTTCAGCGAATAACGAATCATTTGAGGTGTGGCCGGTTGCCAGCACTATGGCCGACACCTCGGGTAATTCAACTACTGCGCCGGTCAACGTATGGCCCAATAGCACCGTGTTGCCGGCGATGCCTCGTATACGTAAATCGGTTCGCACGCTGACCTTATGTCTGATGGCATCGGCCAACATCTCGTTGCGAACATATTGCTGAAGTGCATGACCTGCGGCCCAGCCTTGAACCGCTAGCGTCACTCGATGGCCTCGCTGCGCGATCAGCGTGGCAACCCCAAGCCCGATCCAATCCCCTCGCCAATCAGCGACGAGGATTTCGCCGGCGGGTAAATGGGCGCCATTGAGTACATCCCAAGAATTTACGATCGGGCTATCTACTTCACCAGCGAGGGTTTCGATTAGCGGTGCGTAGGGCAAAGCTCCGGTTGCGATAACCACTAGATCTGCGTTATGGCCCGCGATTGAGTTGACGTCCGCGGTCTTGTTGGTGGAGATCCGCGCGCCGGCACGCGTCGCCTCGCCAACAAGATTTGTCACAATGCCGCCAAACTCGGCCCGGCCCGGCAGCAACTGCGCCAATAGGGCCTGCCCACCCAGGCGTGGCGCTCGCTCCCAAAGTTCAACATCATGCCCGCGTGCGGCGAAAACTGCCGCGGCCTTTAGACCTGCTGGGCCGCCTCCAATTACGAGAATACGCTTCGGGTTCTTGGCGACTGACGGATCGGTGAACTCAAGTTCGCGGCCGCTCTCCGGATACTGGATACAAGAGATTGGCACGCCGAGATGGAAGTGACCGATGCATGCTTGATTGCAGCCAATACAAAGTCGGATTTCATCGGTCTTACCTGTGCGCGCCTTATGTGGCAATACGGGGTCACATATCAAGGCCCGGG
>JBIIOU010000148.1:0-5547 GCA_044336815.1 Candidatus Nanopelagicales bacterium
TCTGCCTGGTGGAGATCGAAGCAATCGCAGTAGTGGAATAAACGCAGGTTTCGGACAACAACTGGTGCTAAAAGTTGAAAGGGCTTTGCTGCGTGACTGAGACCAGCAGTTATCTCGACTCGTTTACCTCAGATGGGCTGCCTTCCCGTGATCAGTGGCCCACATTTATTCGAGATCTACCTGCGGTTCAATATCCAGACCGCATTAATGCAAGTGTGGAACTGCTGGATTCGAGTATTAAGCTTGTGGGCCGCGATAAGACTGCTGTTATCGCTGACGACGGAGTCTGGACTTATGGGGAGTTACTTGATGATGTGTGTCGGACCGCCCACGTATTGATTGATGCGGGGCTGCAATCTGGCAACCGAGTGCTACTTCGCTCACCCAATAATGGCTGGTTAACAATTGCCTGGTTGGCGGTACTTCGAGCTGGCGGCGTAGTGGTGACCACAATTCCAATGCTTCGCTCAGGTGAGATTATGCAACAAACGCAGGTGTCTGAGCCGAACCTTGCGATTGTTGATCATCGCTATCTAGAGGACTGGCATTCGGCAGGCACTGAGGCCATTTTGACAATTGTCGTAGGAGATAACAGTCCGCAGTCACTCGAAATGTTATCTGCGGCCAAGCCAAAGTATTTTGAGCCTTACGACTCTTTAGCCAGTGACATTTGCATGCTGGCTTTTACCTCAGGAACAACTGGAAAACCGAAGGCAACTATGCATTCGCACAGCGATGTCATTGCCATCGCGGACACCTTCAGTGCTGAAGTCGTCAAACCAACTCCTGCCGACATCTTCTGTGGTACTCCACCGATTGCATTCACCTTCGGGCTAGGTGCCCTTCTTGTATTCCCACTTCGAGTTGGTGCAACCGCAGTTCTATTAGAAGCGGCGTCCCCACCCAATTTGCTGAAGGCGATAGAAGAGCACCGAATTACCTGCATATTCACGTCACCTACTGCGTATCGAGCGATGCTCAAAATGATTGACACAGCAGATCTCACTTCACTTCGAAGGTGTATTTCAGCTGGAGAGGCTTTACCCGAATTTGTTTGGCACGAATGGCACAATGCGACGGGCGTGCCACTCATAGATGGCATTGGTGCGACGGAAATGCTGCATATCTTCATTTCAGCGTCGGATTCGGATATTAGACCAGGGTTTACCGGGAAAGCAGTTCCAGGATACGAAGCTGCGGTATTCGATGAAAACCTTGAGATTCTTCCGCCTGGGGTGCCGGGCAGACTTGGAGTTCGAGGACCAACCGGTTGCCGTTATTTGATGGATGGGCGTCAAGAGTTGTACGTCCAAAATGGCTGGAATCTAACTGGCGATATTTACGAAGTGACCGCAGACGGGTATTTCCGATATTTGGCACGAGCAGACGACATGATCGTTTCCAGCGGGTACAACATCGCAGCCCCCGAAGTTGAAAACGCGCTGCTTAGTCACGAGAGCGTAGCTGAGGTCGCTGTCATTGGGGTACCAGATGTTGACAGAGGTGTTGTTGTCAAGGCTTTTGTTGTCCTTCATCCCTCGTTTATTGCTCGAGACTCTGACGGCGAGAAAGAACTGATATCAATCCTCCAAGATCACGTAAAGATGACTATCGCTCCGTATAAGTATCCGCGATTGATTGAATTCACGGCTGACCTTCCCAAATCGGCGACAGGAAAACTGCAACGACAGCGCCTGCGTAATACATGATGTTGCTACTGTTTCAATTCGGTGAGTGGGCGGATTCAGGTCGACATTGCAACGATTTCGACCAGTTTCACCTGGCATATTTTAGAGTCGAGGGTTTTGCGGGGGCGGCCGTTCAAGCTCGTTGAATGGTTTTTTGTTCTTGCGCTGAGTGCTGGGACATGTCGGATCCCTGGTGAAAGCAGACATCCGCACCATAGCCCGGCGGTCTGATGTCCAGCATTTGAATCCATTCTTCACATCAGTCCCACCTAATTCACCGACCAGCTTGCTGGTCAAGGTCATGAATGGGTCACCGGCCGAGCCGTCAGACCAGGACCACGTCACCGGGGTAGGCGGCCAGTTGGCTGTCGGCGGTGAGCAATTGCAGCCGCTCAACTCCGGCTTGGGCCAAGAGCATCCGGTCGAATGGGTCGCCATGAAGTGGCGGGAGGGCGGCTACGGCGAGAGCATGCTCACCCCGGATCGCCAGTTCACCATAACCATTAAATAGCAGACCACGTCGGAGCTCGGCAGCGTCCACGTTGAAATCCTCGCGCCCCAAGCCAGACTTAATCACGACCTCCCAAATGCTTGCGGCGCTGAAAACGAGTTCGGTCTCGGGGTCATCGATCACCGCCCGCGCCCGCTCCGGCAACCGGTCCGGCAGGCCGGCGGCCCAGAGCAATAAGTGCGTATCAAGTAGCACCCTCACCCCTTGTCGCCAAAGAGGCTGGTGATTTCAGCCGCTCCCATAGTGTCGAAGTCCGCGGGCACTTGAACCTGGCCGGCGAGGAAGCCGAGGCGCTGCTGCGCTGCCGTTTCTGGGGTATCAATTGCCATTACCTTTACCAATGGCTTACCTGCCTTAGCGATGATGAATGGCTCGCCATTTAAGGCCTGCGCGATGAGGCTGGAAAGGTGGGTCTTGGCCTCGTGCATATTCACTGATTTCATCCCACGAGCCTAGCAGAAAAGACTTAGTTTAATGGACTTAGTCTGATAATTACGGTGCCGGGATCAGGTCAAAGACTCAATGAATCCTCGGCGCGGTGGCAGGCAATTTCGCGGCCCGCGACCTCGCGCAATACCGGAGTTTGGGAGCGGCAAATATCTGCGGCCAATGGGCATCTATCGGCATAGGAGCACCCTTGGCCGACCGGCTGGTGTACCGAACTGGTCTGCGGTATCCCGCCAACAAGAGTGCGGGTCGACGGCGGCCGACCCACCCCGAGTTCAGGTACTGCTGCCCGTAACGCACGCGTATAGGGGTGCAGTGGCGTGGTGAGCAGGTCTCGGGTGCGCCCTCGTTCTACCACCGCCCCCTGGTAGAGCACCACGCAACTTTCACATAGTCGGTCAATCACCGCGAGGTTGTGCGAGATGAGGATGTACCCGAGGGATCTATTCTCACGAAGTCGCTCGATCAATTGCAGTACCCGCTCCTGAACCGTTACGTCAAGGGCACTGGTCGGCTCATCTAGCACCAATAACTTCGGCTCCAGTGCCAACGCACGCGCAATCACCACCCGCTGCCGCTCACCCCCCGACAACTGGTGCGGGTAACGAGCAAGCAGGTCACTCCCGAGCCCAACTTCAGCTAACAGCGCGGCAACGTGCTCCCGGCGGCCAGCCCGTGCCACCGTCCGATGAATAGTCAACGGTTCAGCGATGGCCGACTGCACCGACATTCGCGGGTCGAGGGCGCCATCACCGTCCTGAAAAACGAGCTGAACTTCGCGGCGGTACGCGGAGAGCTCTACGCGCTCCATCGTTAGTACATCGCGCTCACGGTAAGTGATACTTCCGGCCAGTGCTGGGTGCAAACGGAGCACCGCTCTACCGATGGTCGTCTTACCTGACCCTGATTCGCCGATCACCCCTAGCCCGTACGGGCCCTCCAAGACCTGCAGGTCGACACCGTGTACGACTTCAGTTTTACCAAAGCCCAGGCGCAGGCCGCGCACCGTCAAGAGATCGCTCATCTGCTCCGGCCCCCGATAACGGGTATAGCCGCCAACAACATGCGGGTGTACTCCTGGGTCGGCTGGTTGAAGATGGCATCCGCGCTCCCCTGTTCTACTACCGTGCCATCGCGCATAACCATGACAGTGTCTGCCAATTCGCCGATGACCGAAAGATCATGTGAGATGAAGATGATCGCGGTGCCGTGACGGTCCCGCAGGTTGCGCAGCACGTCAATGACCTCTGCTTGCACCGTTACATCGAGGGCGCTAGTCGGTTCATCCGCGATCAGCACTTTGACGCGAAGAGCGGCTACGAGTGCAATTGCGAAACGTTGCGCCTGCCCACCGGAGATTTCATGGGGATAGCGGTCGAGGATTTCTGCATCAAGAACTACCTCGGCCAATGCCTGCACCATGCGAGGGCCACGCTGATCTTTTGTCATGCCATGCAGACGCAGAGTTCGACTAAACAGTGCGCCCAGTTTCATCGTGGGGTTCAGCGCAGCCCGCGGGCTTTGCAGGATCATCGCGATGTCGCGGCCACGAACAAGGCGCCACTGCCTTGCTGAGAGGCTCAACAACTCTCGACCATCTAGCATCATGCTCCCGGTCACTACACCGTTGGCGTACCGAGTGAGTCCCATCAATGCGAGAGCGGTTTGTGACTTCCCTGATCCACTCTCGCCAGCGATCCCGAGCACCTGACCGGGCTCAAGATCAAGGGTCGGGACGCTAGACACCACTTGATCACGATAGGAAATCTGCAGATCACGCACTTCGAGCATCATGATCGGCCGCGCTTTGGATCGAATACGTTTTGCAATCCGTCGCCGATGAAGTTGAACGCCACTGCGGTTACCAGAATTGCCAGCCCCGGAAAGGTGATTACCCACCACGCGGTTGTAGCCAGCGGCTGGCCTTGGGCCACCATCAGACCCCACTCGGGGATGGGATCTTGAGCCCCTAAGCCGAGATATGAAAGGGTCGCCGCGGTCAGGATAATCCCGGCTGCGTCAAGTGACATCTGGACGAAGACCGCGGTCGATGCATTAGGCAGCAGGTGTCGGATCAACAATCGGGCTCGGCCCGCGCCAAGCACGATTGCCGCGTCCGCGTAACCCTGGCGTCGGATAGATGCCGCCTGCCCACGGGCCAACCGGGCATACCACGGCCACCAGGTAAAGGCGATCGCCAAGGCCGCGTTCACCGCACTCGCGCTGAGCATTGCCGCTAGGGCAACCGCGAGCAGTAGAGCCGGGAAGGCGAGGAAGACATCTGTTATGCGCATAAGAATCGCATCTAGCCAGCCGCCGAAGAACCCGGCAGCAAGTCCGATGGACAAGCCGATTATCGCGGAGATAAGGAGTACGCCGACGACAATCGCGATCGACACTCGGCCACCAAACAGGACCCTGGTAAAGATATCTCGGCCAACGGCGTCGGTACCAAACCAATGCGCAAAACTCGGTGCCTCAAGTACTGAGTCAGGATGTATTACCGCGCCTGCATCCGCCGGGTAAGGGGTGATCCAAGGCGCAAGCAAACTGGTGAGAATGACTACTGCAGCAAGCACCATCCCAATATTGAGCAGCGGAAACCGCCGAGCTACCCGCCAACCCGGCCAAGATGCAGGCCGGCGTCGGCGTGGTTCTCCCTGGAGATCAGGAGTGGGGGCGGGCATCATTTCGGAGTTCAGTTGACCTTTCACTAGCGCACCCGCGGATCGATAACGGCTTGCACTAAGTCGACGACCAAATTCAGCACGACGTAGATGAGGGCCACGACGAGGGTCACGCCCAAGATCGCCGGGACATCTAGGCTCTGGATTGACTTAACCGCATAGTTGCCAAGGCCCGGCCAATTAAAGATGGATTCAACAATGAAGGAGTTGGTCA
>JBIIOU010000149.1:0-5478 GCA_044336815.1 Candidatus Nanopelagicales bacterium
GTGTTTGGTCGAAGGTGGCAAAGGGGGTCGGGCGTCGCCCACGCCTAACCTGGATAGCAACCGCGCTGGTAATGCTGGTTTTCGCCGGCTTCTCATTAACTCTGAAGGCCGATGGCATCACCACCACCCAGTCCTTCGTCGAGCGCACCGACTCGGTTGTCGGGCAAGAAAAATTGGCTGACCACTACCCCGGTGGCCTCGGCACTCCCACAGTTGTAATGGCAAATACTTCCGCACTTGACGAGGTGTTGGCGACGGTGCAGGCGACCGAAGGTGTGGCGGCTGTGGCGCCTTACAGCGGGATGCCGGCGGGTGCGCCCGGGGCCGAAATGGCCGAGCCCATGATCGTTAATGATCGAGTCCAACTACTCGTGACTTTAAGTGCCGCCGCAGATAGCCAGGCGGCTTCAGAATCCGTACAACTACTTCGTGATCGAGTTCATGCGATCGCCGGGGCGAATGCAATCGTTGGTGGTCAGACCGCCTCGCAACTAGATGTCGACATCGCCTCTGTGAATGACAGAAACATCATCATCCCGGTGGTACTCGCCGTCATCTTCTTGGTCTTAGTGCTGCTACTTCGATCCATCGTCGCACCGGTACTGCTCATCGGCACGGTACTTCTCTCCTACTTCGCCACATTGGGTGTTTGCGCACTGGTGTTCGATAATGTTTTCAAGTTCGCGGGCGCGGATACCTCGTTCCCGTTATTCGCTTTCGTTTTCTTAGTCGCACTCGGAGTCGACTACAACATCTTCTTGATGACAAGAGTGCGCGAGGAGTCCATCAAGCTCGGCACCAGACCCGGCATCCTGAAGGGGCTCACTGTCACCGGTGGCGTTATTACTTCGGCTGGCATCATCTTGGCGGCGACTTTCTTGGTTCTCGGGGTGCTGCCGCTGGTGCCGTTGCGTGAGATCGGGTTCGCGGTTGCTATCGGTGTACTTCTAGACACCTTCATTATTAGATCAACGCTGGTGCCCGCACTCGCCTACGACATCGGCAAGAAGATCTGGTGGCCTAGCAAACTTGCAAAGGCACCTGAGTGAAAACTCGCATCCTGAGTTGGCCCATCGGTTGTCGCTTCCGGGTCTGGGTAACCGTCGACGAAGATTTGCGCGACTCGGCTCACTAGGTCGAACAGGGCCGGCTGCGGTATGGCCTCGGTTAGTGCCGGCTCAACAGCCATGAAAGTGTCATTTACGTCGGCCTGTGGCGACGTAAATTCAATTGGGTCTTTCGCCGCGGCCTCCATGTATTGCTGCCAGGCCAGGTTGTGCGTTACATAGGCATCTTGCGCGGTGAGGATCGAGATATGCCAAGGCATCACGGGTACCGCGGCCACTTGCTCACCTGCATCAGCGATGCTGAGCTGGGCGTATCCGGCAATATCGGCAAGTTCGGTCACTAACTTTTCGCGGTCAGCCAGCACCGGGTTGTCTAGTCCGCCGTAAGTGTCGAAAACGACACTTACCGAATCTTGGGTCTGGGCCATGGCCGACTCGGAGTTCTCAATGGCAGCAACCAGCCCCCTCATCTCAGCATTTCGCAGGAACCAGTCACCGGCCACCAGCCCGACACTGGCGAGCACCACCACGAAAGTAACGGCCCCGATCACATAGGGCAGCCAGCCATGTTTATTGGCCCTAGGGGCGACGGGGCTTGGGGTTTGGGGCGCGCTCACCGGCCAATCATGACCTATTACCGACCCGAAAGGACCCCGAGGGCTGGCAAGCCCGCCCCAGCGGGTCTACCGTAACCCCGTGACAGCTACCGAAATTTCCAGCAACTGGCGCACCAGTTACCAGCAACTGGTCAACGCCTTGGTGAGCCAGTACGCCGAAATCCCTCCCGGCACCCCCATCCGACTTGCCAAAAAAACCTCCAATTTGTTCCGCCCACGCGACGCAGCCACCGCACCCGGCCTAAATGTCGCCGCTTTCGACGGGGTGCTAAATGTCGATATAGAGAATTGCACCGCGCAAGTTCTCGGCATGACCACCTACGAGCATTTGGTCGATGCGACATTGCCATTTGGCCTAATGCCGATGTGCGTGCCACAACTGCGCACCATCACCCTGGGCGGAGCCGTCACCGGCCTCGGCATCGAAAGCGCCAGTTTTAGACACGGAACCCCACACGAATCAGTTCTCGAGATGGACATCTTGACGGGCACCGGCGAGGTATTGACCGTAAGCGGGGCGGCCGATGACCCCAACCGCGAACTGTTCTACGGCTTCCCAAATTCCTACGGCTCACTCGGCTACGCACTGCGCTTGAAGATAGAACTTGAACCTGTCAAGCCATTGGTACATATACGGCATCTACATTTTGATAATGCTGCGGCCATGACCACGGCGATGGCAGCTATCACCGCGGATCGCATGTTCGATGGCTATCGAGTTGATTTCTTGGACGGCACCGTATTTTCACCGTCCGAGCAATACTTGACCTTGGGTGAGATGGTCGACAGCATCCCAGCGCATTTGACGGTAAGTGACTACACCGGCATGAATATCTATTACCGCTCAATTCAAGAAAAAACCGAAGATGTACTGACTATCCACGATTATTTATGGCGGTGGGATACCGATTGGTTCTGGTGCTCACGAGCATTTGGAGCACAGCGGAAACTCGTGCGCAAGCTCTGGCCCAAACACAAATTGCGCAGCGATGTCTACTGGAAACTTATTGCCTTCGATCGCCGCCATGACATTTCCGGCAAGTTGGCCCGCCTGCGCGGCAAACCGATGCGGGAGCCGGTCGTCCAAGACATTGAAGTACCGATCGATCGGCTCGAGGAGTTCTTGGAGTTCTTCCACGCCGAGGTTGGCATCGAGCCGGTCTGGGTCTGCCCACTTAAGCAACGGGACCCAGATGCACTCTGGCCCTTATACGAGTTTGACCCAAAAATCACATATATAAACGTCGGATTTTGGTCCACCGTCGCCCTGCCGGTAGGCGTCAATCCCGGTGAGGGTCGGATAAATCGGCTTATCGAGGCGAAAGTTACCGCCTTAGACGGCCGAAAGTCGCTATATTCGACAGCGTTCTACGACCGCGATACTTTCTGGTCGATCTACGGGGGCAACGCGTACGCAGGGCTTAAAGCAAGGTTCGATCCGAACAGCAGATTATTGGGACTGTACGAAAAGGTGGTTGAGCGCAGATGAAACTAGCTGAAGCATTCACAATCGTGGTACCCCCAGAACGCGGGGTGGCCTTTCGTGCCTACGACGGATCAACCGCGGGCCCAGAAGACGCCCCGGTGGCCCTGGAGATTATCGGCCCTAAAGCCGTTGAGTACCTGGCCGGCTCCCCTAGTCAACTTGGGCTCGCCCGCGCGTACGTTAGCGGCGCCCTCGAAATCAAAGGCGATGCTTACGAGGCGTTAAAGAGGCTCTACCCACTTGACACCTCGCGCATTACCACCGGGCAAAAGATGCAATTGGGCCGTGCTTTCTTGCCATTTGCATTCAAGCGCCCGGCGCCTCCGCCGCAGGAGCGCCGCCTTAGCGGCGGGCGCCACTCGAAGTCACGTGACGCCGAGGCTATTCATCACCACTACGACGTCAGCAATACGTTTTACCGCTGGGTGCTGGGCCCTTCGATGGCCTACACGTGTGCGGTATTCCCAACAGCCGACGCAACATTAGAAGTAGCTCAAGAAGCAAAATTTGATTTAGTCTGCCGCAAACTTGGCCTGCAGCCGGGTATGAAATTACTTGATATTGGTTGCGGCTGGGGTGGCATGGTTTTGCACGCCGTCAAGAACTACGGAGTGACCGCAATTGGTGTCACCCTTTCGCAGCGTCAAGCCGAGTGGGGCCAAGAGGCAGTCGAGGCGGCCGGACTAGCTGGCAGCGCGCAGGTGCGCTTCAGTGACTACCGCGATGTACCTGAGTCGGATTTCGATGCGATCTCGTCAATCGGGCTAACCGAACATATCGGCCGCCCCAACTACCCGTCTTACTTCAAGTTTGCCTACGACAAATTGCGCCCCGAAGGCCGCATGCTCAATCACACCATCACCCGACCCAATGATGAAGAGCCCACCCACTACAACACCTCCTTCATCAACCGGTACGTCTTCCCCGACGGTGAACTCTCCGGACCCGGCCACATCATGAGTGCCATGAACACCGCCGGATTCGAAATCCGCCATGAAGAAAACCTGCGCGAGCATTACGCCTTGACCCTGAAGCACTGGTGCCAAAATCTTGAGGACCATTGGGATGAAGCCGTTGCCGAAGCCGGCCTTGGCACCGCACGGGTTTGGCGCCTCTACATGGCGGCATCACGGCTGGGATTCGAACTCAACACCATCCAGTTGCACCAAACCCTCGGCGTCAAGCTAGGTGACCGCGGGGTTTCCGGTATGCCGCTACGCCCCAATTTTTAGCCCCTTAATTCTTAATCACCGGGTCGGGGCGCCGAGTCCCTCACAACCCAATTATATGTGAATCTGGACAAGAAAACCTATTTGCAGTAGTCGCTCTTCTTTCCATCATTGCCATCACGAGAGGGCAGTAAATTCACCGCCACGCTGTCAGCTTGAGGCAATGAATCAAGCCAACATATTCCGTAAGAATCTGCCGGGAACTGAGAATGAGCGCTCGCCCAAGCAGGGTCTTTCGATGCTTCATTTTTCTGGCGCATGTCATAAACGCCGAAATCTACAAAGACATTATTGAGGAATCCAACCTCCGTGGCGATCACTTCACCGACCATTACAGAGACGGGCGGACTGACTAAGTCAGTACGAGAGTCTTCCTTTATCGGAAAGGCGCTAACTACCGCATTAAATTTCGCGGTCAATTTTCTTAAATGATCAAATCGGAACGAAACTCCACAATTTCCTTCAAACTCAAAGAGATACTGAACCTCTCCCATCTCTCTATAACGAACAACTCGTGTGATTTTGCCACTTAGTGGAATCTTCACCTCTACCAAATTATCGGTCGCACTATCAAAACCAAAACCGCCATGAGCTTTGTAATTTCCGCCTCGCTCCTGCCCCGGATAAAGAATCGAGGTGACCCTTGATAGGTCAACCGGCGTTTGAAGAAGTGGAGTTGGACATGATGACTGCGGAGTGGTAACAGCACTTGGAGATGAGGATGCCGGTGTAGTAGCTGAAGTGCTCGTGGTGCCAACTCCTTTACTCCAGACAAGTTTTTTCCCAGACTTAATACACGTGAATACTTTTGCTTTATATGAGATCTTCTGCTGGTAAACCTTGCATGTGGTACCGGGCACCACCTTTTCCGCTGAAAACGCGACCGTCGGAAATATTGACAGCAATACGCTAACTAGTAGCGTGGCAAGAAACTTTTTTCGGACCCCCACAACCACAAGGCTACATAAACACGCTTCGCAAATCACCCATTTCACGGTTTCTGCTGTCTAAAGCTGACCCGCCCCCGGTTTGTGAGCGAGAGAGGTTGTTAGTTTCGGTTTGTTGGAGTGCCAGTTTTG
>JBIIOU010000018.1:0-20939 GCA_044336815.1 Candidatus Nanopelagicales bacterium
CAAAATGGCTCGCTCAGCGCGTGCCGACAATCATGCTCCTGCGAATCATGATGATCGCCGTATCACTTTCATTCTTGCTCTGCTTTAGTGAATCGCTGCCATTCTTCTGGTTCTTCTTTTGGCGCCTCGTATCAGGGATCGCTGGTGGCGTCATCATGGTACTCGCTTCGCCAGCGGTTCTTGCTTACATTGCACCAGAGCGGAGAGGTGTCATCGGCCAGATGTCCCTATACGGCCTTGCAATTGGCGTCCTCGTCGCCGGCACCTTGGTACCGCTGCTACTAACACAAGGACCAACGACGGTGTGGTTGGGAGTGGGCTTTATCTGCCTAGCCATCACCGCACTGACTTGGCGGCTATGGCCGCCGACCCCAAAGGCACCGGACGTAAAACCTGCTAAAACCAAAGCGCCACGCTCCGCTTACCGCCTCTGGCTCGAATACGGCCTCGTTGCTGTAGGTGTGGTGACACACATGGTTTTTCTCGTCCCCTACCTTGAGCAAAATTTACAAATGTCATCCGGGGTGGCATCCCAGTTCTTTTTGGTCTATGCAGCCGGTGCACTAACCGGACCATTCTTGTTCGCGTATCTAGCTAACCGGCTTGGGATCCACAGCACGCAACGCATCGCCATGCCAATCTTGCTAGCGGCCAATGCCGCGATGTTTCTGCTGTCGTTTTCGTACTTCGGAGTCGGACTCTCATGTTTCCTCGCGGGGCTTTGCTTGCCTGGAATTATTTCGATCTTTTTGGGTCTCTCGCAAGAGTTAGCCCAAGGTGACCCCCTTAAGCACAGAGCAATATGGGGTACCGCCACCGTGGTCTTTGCGGTCACGCAAGCCGGCGTGGGCTACGTAACAGCTTTCATGCTCACCAACTTCGGTGTCGCCTACAAAGAACTCTTCGCGGCCGCGACCGTCTCGGTGTTTCTAGCTATCGTGATCGATGCACTCCCGCGGAAACAACACCGCAAAGATTTGGAGTCGGTGCGAGAGGATGCCTAAGTGCCCACCGAAGATCGCGACATAAGTTGGGGGCGCTGATCTGCCAATTAACACTTGGTTCACTCCGGGGGTTCGCGGCATCGGCTCGACTAGCAATTGAAGTCACACTTCCTGAAAAAACAACCACTGAACTTTGGAGCGCCGTTACGGGACCCTTGGCCCTTTAACTTGCCCAGGTGGTCACCATTCGGTTAGCGACCTGTTCGAGCGCCTTTTTTTGAGCAGGTGTCAGATCCACAGCAGTCTGCGTTGAAGCCTGAGTTGAAATAATGACGTCATTTAACAGAGTGAAAATTGTAAAGGTGTCACTTAAATAGGAATCTGGATTTCCCACAGCAGCATTATTAACGTTCTGATTGGTGTAGACCGACTCGACGCCAGCCACCGTGACCGCAGGAGTTTTCCCTGATGTAACAGCTGTTGTGTATGGAAATGAAGTGCCATTTCCGTCAGTGGATGTACCCGAGTAACTTCCATCGCACTTTTTGAGGTCCTTGCCGACTTTGGCAAATGCTTTTTCGGCTGCAGTATTACTGCGGTATTGATCAACGTTAATGTACAGATCAACGTTCTTATTTATTTCGTTATATGACACATTCGCATTGAGAACAGATGGCGCGAGATTAAAGCTATTAGGGATCGAGCCGTCGACGGGCCCCGGGCTAGCACATAAAAAAGATCCCTGACCCATCGAATCTCCAATTGCAATGGTCACCCCAGGCTTCGATGCAAATTCCTTGGGCAGATCCTTTGCACCCAGAAAATGTGACGCAGCGAAGCCGAATGCGGCTTTGTCATAAGCCTGCGCAACGCTTGTTGTCACGGCCATGGATCCAAGTGCTAGTGCACTAACAACTAGACCTGCTGAAACTCTCTTCATTATTCCTTATCCCTTCGACCGATTTTCGTATGAGGCGAGTCTAATAAGAATTGTTCACTTAATGGCATATTTCCATCAAAATAGGAACCTCTTGTATTAAGGCGTCTTTCGCGAATTTTTAGGGAGATGGGATGCCCTCTGTCCTCGCGCCCTGAACCCTGAACTACGCGCAGAAGTGGGCGACACGACCACACCAGGCAATCAGGCTGCATCAAGTTAAACAAAGAATGTTCGCGAAATGTTTGCCGTTCTCAACCCGCAACTACCACCAACTTGATCCGGGCACTGCATTACTGACATCGAACGTGAAGGGGCCTGGTCCAGCCCCGCGCTAGCGCAGCGCGACTGGCCCACCGGGTGAATACGTGCATTGGCGATGTCGGGGTGGCAGTTTGAGCGTGATCAGGTAATCGGTCACCGCCGCGTTAACACACTCCGATGGGGTGAACAGGTAATCAACATGCTGGGTACTTTCGTAGGTGATCGTGCTTGACCCGACGAAAGTGTTCGCGAGGTTGCGCCCCCACACCCAAGGGGTAGCTGTATCACCCGAGGACAGCACGAACACTGGAGGTGTCTTCAGGGCGATCATGCTGGAGCCGCTGGGTATAGCCGGCGATAAGTCACCCGGGGGGAGCCCAAAGCACGCAGCGTTCAACCCCATGGAATAGGGCCGAGCCGTACCGTAGTTTCGCTCGATAGATTCTGAGGCGGCGGCGAGCTCCGAAGGTGTTACACGATCGTGCAGGTCGGAGCAGTTGACGAACACAAAAATAGCCGCCATTTTCAACGCTTGCTCCTCAAGGAGCGCGCGCTGTGCTTCAGAAATGCTTGCAACTACCTCGAGTCCCTTCGCACGCTCAGCCGGCGTCGCCGCGGTGATACCCGCATAGAGGTTGTTGACGAATGCCACCGCAGTCGGGTACTGGCTCTGTGAGCCCAAGAGTGTCCGAAATTGCTCCGCCCAATCCCACCTGTTCAACTCCTTGCCATCGGGCAAGGCCACCACCGTGCCATTTAGATACTCCTCGATCACCGTCATTTTGCGGGCCGCCGCTGGGGCCGCCAAAGCCGGGAACAGTTGCAGGGACACCCAGGCGTTCGATGGAAAAGACGTAGCAAGCCCATATGTTGTCTCGGCCGCCGGCAGGCTGCCATCCATGACCATCGCTCGCAACCTGTTGGGGAAGGTGCGCGCGTAGGCGTGCCCGATCCGGGTGCCATAGCTCATGCCCCAGTAGTTCCACGTCGAGTAACCCAGCGCAGCGCGCAACGCGTCGAGGTCACGAATAACCTGCCATGTGCCCAGGTAAGGGGCCGAATCAGGGTTAGCCGCCAAACATGCGGTGTTGACCGCCGCAATCTGATCTGCGGCCTGCTGCCAGTACACCTTCCAATCCACCGGGCCGGTCGCGGGTGGATACGCCGGAGCCACGTCGCCGTATTGGCAACCGGATTCTTGGGAGCCGACAATGACCGTTACCTCGCTACTTGCGCCACCACGATGAAATTCAACCACCAGCGAATCGCCCGGCACGGACTCGCTTACTTCCGCGACAACATCGGCGGCGTTGCTTATTACGCGATCACTGACCTTGGTGATGATGTCGCCCTTGACCAGGCCTGCGTTGGCGGCAGGTGAACCCGGCTTGGCCCCGGAAATCTCGGCCCCACCAGACTTACCCGATTCCAGACCCAGTCCCACGAAAGGCTGAGCTGGGCCAGTCAGCTTCGGCCCGCTACCTCCCACACCGCGCGGATCCCATCCCACGAAATCAAACTTGGAGACCACGTCATCGGGGAGCAGTGAGTAGACGCCCGGGAAGGCCTCAACCCCTGACCCACCCGGACCGCCGGGGTTGAAAGTCAACCCACCCTTGCCCTCCTTAGAGCGCTTCACCCGCACATCAATGGTGGTCGTCCGACCATCACTTGGGTTCTGCCAATCCAAGGGCACCGTGAGCTTGGCGCACTTCACCCCGACAGGAAGGGACTTAGGCGGGCACTTGTAATACGACAAGGTCGGCTCAAAAGGCTGAGCCGCTGGAGCCGCCGGAGCTACCGCTGGGGCCGCTGGAGCAACAACACCTGCCACACCCGCGAGGAGTGCAATCGTGCACACAACACCCACAATGCGTCGAGCAGTCAATGTTGATCTCACGAATCGACCTCGCTTTCCCTTTTGGATATCGCCCGCGACCTCGTTCGCCCTCCGGCGAGCACCGAACCACTATTACATATCGAGGCCTAAAAAGTGCTCGAACTACCCCAGTTGGCGAACCTGCCCGCTAGCGCAGCGCGACGGGCCCGCCAGGCGCATAAGCGCACAGGCGGTTTCTGGGGGGAGGCTTAAGTGTCAGCAGGTACTCGGTCACCGGTGCGTTAACGCATGTGGACGGGGTGATCATGTACATGACGTGCTGGGTGCTGTTGTAGGTGATCGTGCTTGACCCGGCGAAAGTGTTTGCGAGGCTGCGCCCCCACACCCACGGTGTCGCCGCATCACCGGAGGACAGCACGAACACCGGAGGTGTCTTCAAGGCGATCATGCTGGAGCCACTGGGGATAGCCGGCGATAAGTCTTCCGGGGCCAGCCCAAAGCACGCAGCAGCGTAAGAGTCCGGATAGTTTCCTATGGAATAGGGCCGAGTCACACCGTAGTTTCGCTCGACAGAATCCGCGGCGGCAGCGAGCTGCGATGGTGTTGTGCGATCGTGCAGGTCGGAGCAGATCACGAACACAAAAACAGCCGCCGTATCCAACATCTGCTCGTCAAGACTCGCACGAAGTTTTTCAGAAATGTTTGCAACTACCTCGAGTCCCTTCGTGCGCTCGACCGGACTCGCCGCGGTGATACCCGCATAGAGGTTGTTAACCAGAGCCGCTAAAGTTGAGTACTGGTTCTGCGACGCCACGAGCATCCGAAATTGCTCCGCCCAATTCCAACGGGTGAACTCAGTGCCATCGGGCAAGGCCACCACCGTGCCATTTAGATACTCCTCGATCACCGTGATCTTGCGGGCTGCCGCCGGGGCCGCCAAAGCCGGGAACAGCTGCAGGGACAACCAGGCGTTCGGTGGAAACGACGTAGCAAGCCCATATGTTGTGTCGGAAGCCGACATGCTGCTGTCCATTACCACCGCTCGCAACCTTTTGGGGAAGGTGCGCGCGTAGGCGTGCGCGATCTGGGTGCCGTAGCTCATGCCCCAGAAATTCCACGTCGAGTAGCCCAGCGCAGCGCGCAGCGCGTCGAGGTCACGTATTACCTGCCACGTGCCCAGGTAAGGGGCCGAATCAGGGTTAGCCGCCAAACATGCGGTGTTGACCGCCGCAATCTGATCAGCAGTCTGCTGCCAGTACAGCTGCCAATCCACCTGGCCGGTCGCGGGCGGATACGGCGTAACCATGCTGCTGTATTGGCAACCGGTGAACTTCGGTCCGCTACCTCCCACACCGCGCGGATCCCATCCCACGAAATCGAACTTGGAGACCACCTCATCCGGTAGTAGTGAGTAAATGCCCGGGAGTGAATCAATCCCCGACCCACCCGGACCGCCCGGGTTGAAAGTCAACCCACCCTTGCCCTCCTTCGAGCGCTTCACCCGCACATCAATGGTGGTCGTCCGACCATCGCTTGGGTTCTGCCAATCCAAGGGCACCGTGAGCTTCGCGCACTGCACCCCGGAAGGCAGCGACTTAGGCGGGCACTTGTAATACGACAAGGTCGGCTCGAAAGGCTGAGCCGCTGGAGCCGCCGGAGCTACCGCTGGGGCCGCCGGAGCAACAACACCTGCCACACCCGCGAGGAGCGCAATCGTGCACACAACACCCACAATGCGTCTAGCAGTCAATGTTGATCTCACGAATCGACCTCGCTTTCCCTTTTGGATATCGCCCGCGACCTCGTTCGCCCTCCGGCGAGCACCGCGCAACTATTACATATCGAGGGCTCAAAAATGCTCGTAATCCCCTCAGTTTGCGAACCTGCCCGCTAGCGCAGCACGACGTGCTGGCGCTCAGTGAGACAGGCGTGCAGTATGTCCCTATGACAGTCATTGCCCGAACCCTCACGGCGGCGGCTGCCGTACTAGCCCTCAGCGCATGCGGCAGCCAGACGGCCGAGCCGCCCGCAGGATTCACCCGGCTCTCCGACGTGGCTCCTGACATCGTGCAAGAGATCCGCTACAACGGAGAGCACAATTTTGTGGGACGGCCCGTCACCGGGTACGACGCTCCCGAGTGCTGGCTCACCGATGAAGCGGCGCAGGCCCTGGCAGGAGTGCAGGCCGACGTCAAGGTCAATGGCTACTCGCTCAAGGTCTACGACTGCTACCGCCCCCAGCGCGCAGTCACCGATTTCGTGGAATGGGCCAAAGACCCCGGTGATGATGTCACGCGCGGCGAGTTCTATCCGCGCCTCGCGAAGGACCAACTCTTTCCCATGGGTCTGATCGCGGCAAAGAGCGGGCACAGCCGTGGGTCGACGGTCGATGTCACTCTCGTGCCACTCGGGTCGGCAGCTAGTGCGGAGTGGGTCGTGGGAGATCCCATAGTTGACTGCGCGGCACCCGAGGGAGTCAGGTTTGCGGACACGTCCATCGACATGGGCACCGGTTTTGACTGTTTTGACCCACTCGCTGCAACAGCGAGCCCCGACATCACGGCGGAGCAAAAGGACAATCGGAAACTGCTCGTGTCCGCGATGCAGGCTGCTGGCTTCGTAAACCTTCCTGAGGAGTGGTGGCACTACACGCTCGCCAATGAGCCCTTCCCGGAAACCTTCTTCGACTCGCCCATCCAGTGATCGATGGCAATCGCCGGAAAATGTTGAGGCGATTCGGGGTGGGCACCAACCCCACAACATTGGATCAAACAACAATGGATCAAACCACAATGAAGCATGCGTGAGTTGAGGTTCGGCCAATGAGGTTGGAACCTCCATGTGATCAGGCGATAAGCCAGGCTGCACCACCACATTCACCGGAGGAGGCACATTGACCGGAGGAGGCAACCTGGTGCCGGCGAGGGTTGCACCGCCATCAAGGTGGCGACCAAAGGGCCCGTAGCGAGCTGGAATCAGCGGGGGTATCCCCAGCGCCGCCACTTGCTCGAAGTGGAAGTTTCGCTTACTGTCAGTTGGTGAAGATAACAACTTTTGCCACGCGAGCCGCCCTTGTAGCCCTGCTGGGCTTTGCCCTAACCGCCTGCGGATCCACTGCCCAGGAATCAGCCGTGGTTGTGGCGCCAACGGAGCAGTCGGTACTCGCCGACAGCAAAGAAGGTAGTGCCAGCGAATCTTCCGATGACTACGGACTTCCTGACTGCACGGGACAGGACTCCGGATCTTGCAGCTACGCCGGCTTCAACCCTGCGGTTGACGGCTTCAGCTTCGAGAACTGGGGAGGGGCCGGCAACCTCGGCGCAACCGACATGATCGCGATGTTTGGCCGAAATAAAGTCTGCGCATCCGGTTCCGGAAACGAATGCGTGCTCTATCCGGCCGCCCAGCAGTGGGCCGATCAGGTCAATGAGTCCATGGCCGGGGGGCACTGTGAGGGCATGGCCGTCACATCAGAGTTGATCCATGGCGGCTACCTCGCGCCTTCGGACTTCGATCCAGCTGCAAAAACCACCTTCGATTTGAAGCAAGACAACCCCGTGGTTTCCGGCACCATCGAATACTGGTTTGCGACGCAGAACGTCGAACCAGTTCAGCGTGCGTACCAGGCGTTCCAAAAAAAGGAGCCGTCACAAGTTGCCGCCGAACTCGCCCTCGGACTCAAGAGTGGCGCTGGCTACACGCTGGGCATCTATTCCCCTGATGGCGGGCACGCGGTAACCCCCATTGCGGTCACCAATGAGGGTGACTTGATCGCGATCCATGTCTACGACAACAACTACCCGGGCACCGTGCAGCGCATCATGATTGATCCCCGGTCAGAGCAGTGGTCTTACGGCGCGGGCTCGACCAATCCGCAGGCGCCGACCAACGGTTGGGAGGGTGGTATCGGGACCATCGAACTAACCCCCATGGAAAGCCGCCTGCAGACCCCCTTCCCCGCTCCCTTCACGGACAAAAAGGGCGGCGGAAAAACTTCGCAAATAATGCTCACGTCGCCTGATCCTGATGCACGCTTGGGGGTTCTACTCACCATAGACGGCAAGGTCTACGACACTAGAGATTCGAGCGAAGTTCTTCCGGCCGGCGTCAACATCCGATCAACCGTTGGCTCCTCACCAGTGCTGCGGGGCAACTGGATGTCCATGACTATCGACCGCGACCAGGTGGGACCTTTTGCGGCGGAGATTGCACGGCAAGGCGACGAAACCGCGCCGATTCCGGTGACAATGTCAATCGATGACCCAACCAGTCCACGGGTCACCGTCCGTGCAATTGATAATGATCAGGGCGCCATCGTTTTTGACGTGGCCCGCGATGGCGCGCTCGACACGAAGGTGGCAGCTGCCACCAGCGCCGAGGTGAATGTGGCCAACGGGCTCAATGGCGCTAATTTCCCCCTACCCGGTGGTGTCAACATGCGCGTGCTGCCCTTTGAAAATGGGGTAGCAGAAATCGGCTTTTTCGACGAGGACGATCGGCTCATCGGAGAGTTCCCGCTCTCTAATGAATCCGAGAGCGGCTCCGTCACAGAGATCCAAGCCGAATTCCAACCAGGTGAAGATGGTGAACTGGGTTATTTCGAGGTGATCGAGGAGGAAGTGGCGCCAGAAGAAGTCGATGAAGCGGAACTTTCATGGTTAAAGGAATTGAACGAGGCGGGCGAAGCTTACGAGGGCAACAACAACAGCGGCGATGACAACGGCAGCGATACCGGTGGCAGCGATGACAACGCCGGCGATACCGGTGGCAGCGATGACAACGCCGGCGATACCGGTGGCAGCGACGACAACGCCGGCGATACCGGTGGCAGCGACGACAACGCCGGCGATACCGGTGGCAGCGACGACAACGCCGGCGATACCGGTGGCAGCGACGACAACGACAAAGTCGCAGAAGAAGAGGAGTAGCACGCGCCGCGGACTGCCGTGATCCACTTCAATGCCGTGCTCGGCGAGGTGCTCCTCCTAGCCCCGGTGGGGAAGGCGTACCGCCCTACTTGACCATGAGGACTGTGGCCTCATCGCTACAAAAAGAAAATCCCACCAACGACGGATCCATCCCCGACGGAACTGAGCGGAGTGCTTTTTGTCTACCGCCACCACGGCGCGAGTGCTACGAAACACTTTGAAAGCAAATAGGGGAATATTTAAAAAGCCCGGACCGGACGGACGCCGTATGCCGGAGGATTTTCCCGGCCGGTGAACTCGTTGTAGTTGTACTGATTCCCATCGGGGAAGTACTGGTTCCACGCGTTGACCGCATCGTACTGCGAAGAACTCCAGTAGTTATCAGCTCCAAAACCGCCAACCGTGTCTCGCTGCTCATGCAAAGCGTTCAACTCATCCTTGGAGGGCAAGAACCAATCGGTCTTCCCACCACCGTCATATGCGCGCGCTGTGTTCGCCGCACCCGCCCCGCACGCAACAGCGATCAACTCAGTGTTCGCCGCACCCGCCCCTATCGTTTCCTTCGTCCCCGCAACATCCCAATTCCAATTATTCAATTCCGGACCGCCACACCACTGCTGCTTGGGGTCGTCTCCCTCAAATACGAATCTTGAACACTGATTTATCAAATCACTTTTTTCTCCCGCACCAGCCACACCCGCTTCGATGGCTTCCTCAACAGTCAATTCAACAGCCTCTTCAAACTCGTCGCAGTACAAGTCGCTCGCGTCATCTCCCCGAAACCATTTCGCCGGTGCAGCCTCCAGGTACCTCCCCCATGGTTGGACAGCGCCCGCGTCATAGAACACGATCCCACCACCGGGACCGGCATCACCAATCTTGTAGTCCTCGGCGGTCTCGACTGCTGCCGCAGACGCCGTAGGGTCCGCAGACTCCGCCGCTGGCGTGGCTGCAGCCGGGCTTGCAGACTCAGCGGATCCCAAACTGCACCCACTAAGTACAAAAGCGGCTACAACAAAAGCTCCCAGAAGTTTCTGCTGACGCCATATTCGCATTTCTTACCTTCCCTTTTTCACTTATGTCTTTGAGCACCTAGTCCCACAACTCGTCATTGGAAGACCCAGCTCAACAAGCCTAACGAAATTCAGTCGCACTTAGTCTAACCTGCTGACACCAGCAGGCTGTTATTTCCAAAACACATTCAACTTGATTACTTAGGTAATTCTCAAGCCCACTCAAAATTTCCTTGGCCCGGCCGGATGAATCGACGGAGGCGCCGCCTCTAGAGGTCAACTGCGACAACTCGAAGACATCGTGAAAGTTAAGGTATATTCGATGTACACTTCAAAGACTGCTTAGGAAGGCGACACCATGCAGGGAAGCATTCTTCGACGTAGCCTGGCGACAGTGGGCGTTATCGCCTGTGGCGTCGCACTCACCGCATGCGCAAGCAACTCCGAGCAGGCCAAAAGCATCGCTGAACTCGACGGCACCGTGTGGTGCTCTCCCAACGTGCACAGCCGAGTGGCTGTCGATTTCCGTGGCAACGTCGAGGTCAAGGATGGCAAGGACGTGTGCCTAGCCTTCGCGCAGAACTCCGGTAGCTACGTCGTTAAAATTGATTGGTGGAATGAGTCCAAGGCCATTCACCTTGTGGAATGGGCAATTGCCATCCAGACGAGTGAGTCCACGCTGGTGTACATGGAGGCCGGTCACGCCGGAAATCCAGACTTCATCGGCGTCGCAGGCGAAGGTGAAATCGAAATGTCCTCGAACGATTCCATGACACTCATGCAGGTGGGCAACCTCATCGACGGTTCCGCCGCGGGCTTCATCACAGAACTCGACCGGGTTGCGCAAATGCCTGAGATCCCTGTGCCCGTGACCTACCCCCTGCCATAACCCAAAGGGCGATAACGCTCGGGGCTATAACTCTTGGGGCTTCCGAATATAGGCCGAATGCCAAAGAGCCACCCAGTCAATTGTCTAGGTAACTTTTAGGCAAGTAACCGCGCCTTACGTCATGGAAAGTCAGTCTTAGTCAGAAACTTCAGCCACTTCAAGACGTCCCGCACAATCTAAGCCAAGAATAGAACTTTTCAGGTTGCTCAAATGTTCTTGGCACATCCCGATTTCACCGATGAGGCCCGTGTACTCTGGGATAACAACTGCGTCACTTGAAATCCTGAATGGCTCCGATCGAGAGGATGAGACTGTGAAAAGGAAACTCGAAGCGCGGCTAGCTGTGCTAATTGGTGCGGGGCTCGTGGCATCGGCCGTGGCCTTCGCTGCACCAGCCTTAGCTGACAATGGCAAGACAACCCTCAATGCAGGAAACGGGACTGTCAGTGTCAACCAAGTGCTCATGGCTACGTACGTTGACAACAACGCAGATACCACCTGCGATGACGAGTCTGGATCCGTCAGCTTCGCCTTCCGAATCAGCGATGGCACCGACCTTGGCACCATCGCTGGAACCTGCACTCCGGTGAGCAACGGCTCCTACACCCCCGCCGCCACCTGGACTGCATCAATGAACTGGACGCCGACGGCGAATGGGTCATTCACTGTCACCACCTACGCGTCGCAGCAGTTGCTGGGCGGAGCTAACACGGTGGGCAGGGCTTCGCAGAAGGTAAGCATTGCGGCAGCCAAGCCTTCGGGAGCGCCGTCGAAGCCACAGAGCTTGAAGGTCACTGGTGTTTCCACTAACACCGTGTCTTTGAACTGGAATGCGCCGAGCAGTAGCGGTGGTTCAGCTGTCTCCGGCTACATCGTGAAGTGGGCTGGCCCGACCAGCGGTCAGATCACTGTCCAGGCCACGAATGCGAACGTCGGTAGCTTGTCGGCCGGCTCGACCTACACCTTTAGTGTCTCCGCTGCAAATGCCTTGGGCTGGAGCGACTGGGTGAGCGTCACTCAGAACACCGCTAATGCACCGACCCCAGCTCCCGTTCAACAGCAAGTGCTGGTGGGCCCGATGTGGACAGGCGGTGGACCGAAGGTGATGAGCGGCAAGTGGAAGACGTTCAACAACACCCAGAACCTCGATACGAACGCCGGACATGAGGCTCGGCTCAGTGCGATTAATAAGTCGTCGTCGGTTAACTCGGTCAGCTTCCGCTACAACGGTGACGCAGCGCAGATCCGCGCGGTGTTAAAGCCTGGCGCAAAGAGCGGGACCTTCACGCTGCAGGAGTACGCACCTGCGGTTCCGGGTTTCACGGCCATGTCGATGACCCGCGTAATTAAGGTCGTCAAATAGAAGTTGCTGTGCGCCGCGGGAGCGACGCCTTAATCGAAACGACGCGGTCCCTCGCGGGCCGAGTCGTTTCGATTCAGGGATGTGAACTGCAGGAGTGGGCAGTGTTGTCGGGTCGTTCCCATTCCGCCTCGGCCTGCGATTGCGCTTCATGTCGACACCTTCAACAACCCCGGCGAACCGTCAACGCAACAGTGACTTCAGTCCTCAAGACCTTGCGCCCGAAAGTAACCTTCGACCCCGATCGCAGCGGGGCGCTCATCGACCGGGATCGGCAACACCTTCCAGGTACGGTCGGCCGACGGAAGCCTCAAGACTGCGGTGCCCAATGTGCTACCTGAGCCCTCGACTCCAACCGTTGGCGATGGCAACGTCCATTGGCGTCGACGCTCCCCTACTGACATGAGTTCGGTCGCCATTACAGCTAAGTCATGGAGGCTCTGGTGCCGGTGCGCGCGCCGGCCTAAATCAACCTGAGCGATCGCATCCAGGCCGAACGATGCGTGAACATCAAGCAGCGTGGATAACTCAACTCCGTAACCAACTGGTACCGAAAGTTCTTCAAATACAGATCGCCGAATTGCCCATTCCCCGGCGAGTGGCTGCACTACCCGGGACAATTGGGGACGGTGAAGTGCAAGCCATGGCCGTGCCACCAGCTCGGTTACTCGCCCCCCCTCAAGTGATGGCTCGTTGCCCGAGTCGAGAACTCGATCGTAAAACCCGCGCACCAGTTTCACGGACGGATCTGTCAGCAGCGGGCCTAGCAGACCAGTTACGAAATGGGTTCCCCATTCTGTGAGATCGGCGTCAATGAACACCAAGAGATCTGCGGTAGTCACGAACAGGGACTTCCATAGCGCCTCCCCCTTGCCCGGGCGAACCCCGAGGTCGGGCCTCACGTCAGCGACCGAGTGCACTTTCGCCCCGGCCTTACTTGCCGCCTCGGCCGTGCCATCGGTTGACAGTGAATCCATGACAACCAGCTCGTCTACCAAGCCCATCAACTCGGATTCGATAAGGCTCACGACGGTACCCACCGTGCTTGCCTCGTTTCGAGCTGGTATTACCACCGCGATTCGAGAGTCAGCCTTGAGTTCGAGCAACTGCGGCAAAGTCCACGCTGAAGCTGACGAGGTGCGTCGAGTAAACCAGTCAGTCACTTCGTGGCTCATAACGCAATGAATCAGGCAGCACGTAATCCGGCGAAATGTCTCGCCTACCCGCCAGCGTTTCGATCGTGGCAATCACGTCCACTGCGGCTGCCACATTGTGGACGCGCACGATGTTGCCGGGTCTCGCCGCGAGAAAGGCGATTGCTGCCGCCGTCGCTGCGTCCCGCCCACGTGGCGTTCGGCCCGTCACTGCGCCAAGGAAATCCTTCCGGGAGAGCGCCAAGAGTATTGGCCTTCCGAGGGCGCGCAACACGTCCAGGTGGCGAAGCAGTTCGATTGTTTGGTGCGGAGTTTTGGCGAAGTCCGGTCCGGGGTCGACAACTATCGAGTCCAAACGCAGCCCTTGCGTCGTCGCGACCTCGATTCGCTGCTTAAGAAACGTCACTACCTCAGTGACGACGTCGACATATAGCGCCGGATCTTGGAGGCGCACCTTTGGCCGCGCTGCCGTGTGCATGATGACAAGAGCCGCCTGATACTCCGCACAGCTCGAGGCAAGTTCGGGATTTAGCAATCCGCTCACATCGTTGATGATCTGGGCTCCAACAGCTAACGCCGGGATCGCCACCGCTGGCCGGTATGTGTCGACACTCACGAGCACGTCCGGGTACGTACCCCGAAGCCATTCCACGATAGGAACCACGCGTTCAGCTTCAATATTCGCATCCAACTCGGGCTGATTCGTGACCGCCGACTGCCCTCCAACATCGATGATGTCGGCCCCGCTCTCAACCAGCGACGCGGTGAGTTCTAACTGCGAGGCGAGCGATACAAAGCGCCCACCGTCCGAAAAGGATTCAGGACTGGCATTGACAACGCCCATGACGAGAGTCGAATTGACGCTGATCTCACGCCCACCAACTGCGAGATTCGGAATCATTGCGAGAGGCTACGGCATTAACCGGAGCATTGACGAATCGGTTGGAATTGGTCAGGGTGCCGGACCTTGTGACGGCAGCCGCTGCACCCGATGTAGTGATCGTTGGTCCCTGCAGTTACGGCCTTGAAGCAGCAAAGGAGCCGGCCCGCGAAATTGAACACCTGCTCCCCGCACACTTTCGGGGAAATTCCAACTTCTTTGATTTACCGCGTTCGTTAAATCAACCCGACTTGCGGGTACTTACGTAGTCACTCACGACGTAATCCCCTAAGCGATCTGGATCAGTTGCAAGGACCTTGCCCCCGTTGCGGCGTGCCATGGTGTCTAAAAAGCGGGCTAGCTGTGGGTCTTCACCTAACCGAAACCAGGTAATGGCTACTTTTCTGCGGGTCATTTCATCAACAGCCTGAACCGTTAACTGGATTGTTTCAGGATCAGGAGGCCAGTTAAACCACCAATCACCCTGCGCCACAAGGTGTGCTGTCGGCTCTCCGTCGGTTACCACCATCACAATACGTTGCGATCCTGGGTGCTTGTCAAGAAATCTACCTGCAAGCATCAGTGCATGCTGCAGATTAGTCCCGGGAGTCTCACTCGCCTGTAGATCTGGAATATCCATTGGGTTCACAACGCGAGCAAGATTCGAAAAACCAATCACCTGAAGCGCATCTAATGGATACTTTGTCGAGGACAGTGAGTGAAGAGCTAACGCCATTGTTTTCGCGGCGCCCCACGTATCATTAATCAACATTGAATAAGACTGGTCAACCAATAACACGACGGCTGCCTTTGTCAGGTTTTCCGTTTCAGCAACTTCAAAATCTTCAAGATGCAACTTCGCGGTGTCACCTGTTGCCAGGCGTCTGAAGGAGGACTTTTGAACCGTTCGCACAATGTCAATGACACCGTCATCACCGAAACTCCACTGACGGTGGGTTCCCGTTGCTTCTCCGGATTTTCCTGCCTTGCGCATCTCATGTCCGCCGCGGGCGGCACTGTCCAAATGTTTGAAGACTTCACGCAACGCGGATTCGCCAATCCGCCGCACCGCCTTGGCCGATAGTCGCAAGGAGTCGCCTTCGGAGACTAAGAATCCTTGATCTTGTAAATCTTTTTGGAGTTGGATCATTGCTTCTGCGTCAGCACGCGCCGCCTGACCCATGGTGCGTTCTAGAAGATCTAAATCGATTTCTGATGGATCCCCCATTGAATCTGCATCACCTATTTGACCAACAAGGGATTCAAGATCTCCCATTTCTGCCAAAGCTTGGGTTGCCTGGGGTAAACCCTGCGATCCATCACCGTTGAGCGGAGTCCCCTTGCGCCGGGAAAATTCTGGGCGCAAAGCCTTCAGGTGATCCTGTAACTCGGCCATGTGATCCTGCATGCCCATGTCTGACATGGCCTGTTGCATGGCCTGGGAGAGCTCGGCCCTTTGCTCGGGTGACATGGACGCAAGCATGCGATCCATTGCTGCGGATTGGCGGGCAAGGTCATCAATGAATTGATCGAGTGTTTCAGGGGCATCGGGGAAAAAATCGCTATGTTTCTCAATGAATTCTTTGTACTCGTCCTCGGTAGCGGTGCCCTCGCGGTGTTTGCTCAACAATTGGTTGAGGTCCTGCATCATTTGCGCCATCGCCGCCTGGTTCTCGGGGCTTGACATATTTTTTAGTGACTCGCTCATGCCGGTGAATTGTTGATCAATAACATCACGACGCAGGCGATCTTTCATATCATCAAATATTTGCTGGGCAACGGGTGAGCGCCACTGGTAATTTTCAAGTTCTGCCATTGCGCGCGGTATGTCATCAGGTAATGCATCTAGGACAGCTTCAGCAAAGCGGGCGTCATCACTGGGGTCAGGAAATAGTGCACCACGCTCAACATCAAGAGCCTCAGCCAACATCTCATTTAAGTCCTCGAGCAAACCATTCATTGCTGCTGACTCACGCACTTTTTTGTAACGATCTCGAATCTGGCGATACATTTGTTCTAAACCCTGACGGCCTTTACTCCCGGTGCGCATTAGGTTACGCAATGCTTCTTGCACCGATTGACCGGCGAGGATTCGCTCGCCTAACTCGTCAACGCCTTCACCCGTGTCAACGAGGGGGGCAAGCGGATCTGGGCCCCCGGAAAAGGGCCCGTAGACGGATGGCTTGCGCCTGCTCAATTGTCTGGAACCTCGGTGACGGAACTACCGTATGTACTTGTTCCATCTTGTCGGTCCTTATCAATTCGACGAGTGAGCCAAAGCCCTTCAGTTGCAAACTCAATACATGAGGCAACCAGCCCTGCAGACTCCGCCATTTGCGCTTCTGTTGCGGTCAATAACGGGCCAACACCCTCCATGGGGCCAATGGCTTCCAAGATGGATGAGCTACTCATCAAATCCGAGGTCGCCAGTGTGTTTCCGGCATCAAACCAGTCAACAAGGTTGGTTAAAAATACCCGGGTGCTCTGCCCACCCAAGAGCGATCGCCATGACGCCGCCGTGGCTTGACGGGCCAGCAGGGTGAGGATCTCTACCTCGGATCCTTCTTGGGATACTTCGAATTCCACCTTGCCTCGCAGGGATGACACAACGTCTTCTAAGTCACCGATCCGCACCACCGGCTCACCGTCACCATTGATGGCGGCCCGGCGCAGCGCAGCACCGGATAACTCCTCCACGCATGCGATCGAAAACCTTGCGGAGACACCACTGCGCTGGTCCACATAACTTGACTCCCGCACCAAGCTGGTGAACCGCGCAACAACATCAAGCATGTGTTGGGGGATGACCGCTTGAATTGCGGCTTCTTGTTTAATCAGTTCAATCTCAAGTTGAAGGTCCAGCGGATAGTGGGTGCGAATCTCAGCACCAAAGCGGTCTTTGAGCGGGGTGATGATTCGGCCGCGATTGGTGTAATCCTCTGGGTTAGCACTCGCCACCACCAACATGTCCAGAGGCAACCGCAAGTTATACCCGCGAACTTGGATATCGCGTTCCTCTAAAATGTTAAGCAGCGCGACCTGAATTCTCTCGACAAGATCAGGTAGCTCATTAATTGCAAAAATTCCACGATTGGTGCGCGGGATCAAACCAAAATGAATCGTCTCGGGGTCTCCCAAAGAGCGACCTTCAGCGACTTTAATGGGATCAATGTCACCGATCAGGTCTCCGACAGAGGTATCTGGGGTGGCAAGTTTCTCACCGTATCGTTCACTGCGGTGGCGCCAACTGATGGGGAGTTGATCCCCCTGTTCATTTGCAAGTGCAATGCAGCGAGCGCAAATGGGTGCTGTCGGTTCATCGCTGATCTGGCAACCTGTTACGTGGGGACTCCACTCATCCAATAAATTAACCAGGGAGCGAATCAAGCGGGTCTTCCCCTGGCCGCGCTCACCCAGTAAGACAAAATCGTGCCCGGCGAGCAGCGCTCTTTCAACCGCCGGGCCCACCGTCTCTTCGAACCCAACGATACCCGGCAAAGTCACCGACGCTGCCCGCAACTTGTCCAACAAATTCTTTTGTATTTCGGCCTTCACCGTGCGAGCACGGTAGCCACTAGCAACGAGTGTGCCAAGGGTTGCAGGCAAATCAGCGGGGATCATAAGCGCGGTTCTTCCCATCTTTGCACGATAGATGACGCCCGTTCCTACCGCAACCGCTACCTTTCGCTTCTAGCCGATTTCATCGATGCCAGACATGGGATTCAGTGTCTGTGGCGTCCCTGGCCCAGTCGGCCCGGTATCCCAACAGCCATTCGGCGATTACTCGACTTCAACGATCTCCAAAATCTGATCAAGATGTTGAACATCTTTGATGTTCGCGGTTACTAATCGAGCCTTGTGCGCAAGCGCCGTCGCCGCAATCATGAGGTCAAGACTTCGCGCACTTGATTTCCTTTTTGCGCGATAGGTGGCCGCCGCAATTTCGGCATAACTTGCAGCAACTGATGAGTCCACTGGGAGTGGTTCAAAAATCCGCGTAATTGCACTTAGGCGGGCTAGTCGGTGGGAGCGCTGGGACTCACTCGGGGCAATGAGTACCCCGAATTGTAGTTCCGCAATTGACACAACGCTGATGGTGAATTCACCGTCAAGACGATCAAGTGTTGATCCAATAAGAACGCTCGTGTCCAATACCGAGCGCATCAGCGATCCCAAGGATCGGAAATTTCCTCAACTCCAAATTCGCGACGCTGGGTGTCCCAATCCGGGTCAGTCGGACTGCTAAATACCGACTTTGTGCGTTCCCATGAAACCCAACTGTCGCCGAGAATCGGCACAATTTTTGCCACAGGCCGGCCAGCTACCGTGACCGTTGCCGTATCACCGGCTTCCACTTCACGCAGGACCTCGCTGGCATTCTGGCGCAATTCCCGGACCCCAATCGTTGACATGAACCAAGAGTAGCACTTGTGCTACTTTGTTGCCATTGAGCACCAAGGAACTCATCCCAATCTAATTCCATTCAGCCAGCATTGCTAGCAATCAATGCCGGCTGTGGATGAGATTCCTCATCCCCATGGCCGTCTTCTTCGTTTATAATTCGGGCACCGCAATGTCACGGCCCGGCTACTCTCAATCTTGTTCTCTTTACTGTTCCCGCGTCGCAGCGCTCGGGCGTGCACTTGCACCTCGTAGAGCGCTCGGTGAGAACACCTCCTCGCTGGGTTGAATCCCCCAGTGATTGGAATCAGCAATGTCAATATCGAAGAGCGTCGGTGCCTTGGCGCTCCCAGGCCTGCTACTGACAGCGGGGCTAATCGGTTTGGCTACGAGTCCTGCAAGTGCAGATTCGCTAACAACCACCATCTCTGGTTTCAGTGGTACGTTTGATGTTGCGGTGGACCCGGCTGGCACCTTCGCCTACGTCACCAACAACGGAAACAACACCATGTCGGTGATTGCTCTCAGCTAGCCATCGACTGGAAGAGCGGGGCCCATCTTGTGGCAGGCCGCGGGTGCGAGCTGGACTACTTCAAGGGCACAATGGGGCAATGGGGCAGTGACGGACATGGTGGTGACGAGTGTGTGCGGATAATTGGCTACAACACGAATACCAGCAGTTGATTCATTCGCTAACCAGGACATTCAAGCAACATCTCATGCACGTGGAATGACACTAGCCTTTCATTAAGGCCAAAAATCAACAACAAAATAGGAAACTTTCTCTGGGGCAGGCCAGGCGCCTCCGATGACAAGCGAGATACCCCACGGGTTGCTGCTTGTTGCAGGGGCCGTGACCACCGAAGAGTCCATCACGGATCCATTAGGGGGCATATTGCTCAAAGACTTCGGCTAAACTATGGACGCTTGGATCCACCTTCATATAGGTTCCATGCGGGTTCTAACTAGGAAGCCAAGGATCAACTGAGGAGCGAGAAATGCCAACAAACCTGCTGCCCATCAACGGCATCAAGCTATACGTCGATGACACCGGTGAGACCGACCTGCCCGTGGTGCTATGCCTCCACTCGCTGTTCCTCGACTCAAGGATGTTCGATGGATTCGTCGAGCGGGCTCGCGGCAAGTACCGGGTCGTGCGTCCCGAGTTCCGTGGCCAGGGTCGCAGCGATGGCCGTGAAGGCGTCGAGATAATAACCATGGACCAAGATGCCGACGACATGTTCGCGGTAATCGATTTTCTGGGCCTTGATAACGTCAACCTCCTCGCCCAGTCGATGGGCGGTGACGTTGCCGCTCGATTGGCGGGCCGTCGTCCGCAACTCTTCCGTAGCCTCGTCATGGCGGGATCGTCGTGCCGTGCGGAGCCAGACGAGCAGCGGGATCTCTTCTTGGACTGGATCGGTAGGGCTGGCGACCAGGGATTCATCAACGACTCGCTCCAAGAGACAGTCGAGGTGATGTTCGGAACCACAAGTCGCACCACAACCGATCCCGAGCGCAAGGCGGCTGTCGCCATGTGGACCGATCGCATCGCTGCGGTCCCACGCAGCCTATACCCGGCGATGAAGGGCGTGATCCTTCGGGAAAGCGCCCTCGACCTACTCCCCAACGTAACTTGCCCGGCTCTCATCATCTCTGGCGAAGAGGACACCGCCCGCCCGCCTTCGTGGGGTAAGGAAGTCGCCGACGGCATCCCGAATTCCGAGATTCTGTTGCTTGAGAAGGTCGGGCACAGCCCAACTCTCGAGGTCCCAGACTTGGTCTACCCGATCATTCTCGACTTCTACGACAAGCACAACAGCTAGCTACGGCTCTGTTGCGTTTGGCGATCGTAGGGCGTGCGGGATCGTCGACGGAGCCTGAACAGGTGGCCTCGGGCGGCGATTGCGTTTCATCCCGCCACCCTCACCTAGCTTGGGCGATCCGTCAATGCAACAGTGCCTCATTTTCAACATAGATAACACTTAACTTGCGATTTTTCATCAGGTGCCTTTGCTGTTTGCGGTCCGTGGCCTCCCCCAGATCAACCATGCCACGGACGCCACCACGACAGGGGTCAGCAAAGCGATTCCTACAAAAGCGATCGGCAACGCCGAATAAAACGGTGCCCGACAACTTGCATCGTCGCACAATGCCCACATGGCAACCGCGATCAGGGCGGCGCTAACGGGCAACCCACATACCGCCAGGATCCACACCACGATCGCGCCCCTCACCGGTCCGCGCTGCTTGGAACGACCTACCCCAAGGAGGGCAATGCCAACGAACCAAAGTGGGGCCAGGAGCACTAGTAAGTAGGCCAAAATGA
>JBIIOU010000150.1:0-5424 GCA_044336815.1 Candidatus Nanopelagicales bacterium
ATCAACAACGCCGATTAATGAGTCGCTGTCCGCCGCCGCCCTCCGTTATCTGCAGGAAGTAAATCCATTGGTGCCGGATGGGCTTATTTCATATAAGTCACGGCGCATGCTCATTGCGGCGCTGTCAGGCAGTAGCGGTGAACGCCTGCTCTTGGCTCCTAATGTGCATGAAACCCTCGAGTCGGAGCAGTTGTTGGCAGGTGGCTTGAATCATGGTGACTTCGCGGGCGATCCGAGGTGGCAGGCGTGGTTCGACGCACCACCGGCAATCACAGGTGACTGGCCGAAACTTGGCGACCCTGAAAGAGTTGAGTTCAACAGGTTGGTTAAAGATGCAGGGGTAAGCCTAAATGAAAAAGCCGACGAGACCGCGACCCCAAGCGAGGTATCGCGGGTTATCCGTCGGGCGGCCGTGCGGCTAACAAAATGGTAGGCGTCAGATCGCGTAAATCACTCCAACGCTACGGTGGGTACTTCGAAGTTAATCCAAGGAGAATCCATGAGCAGCGTCATCGAATACACAATGCACGTTAAGCCCGGGCAATACGAAACTGTCATGGAGGCTTACGTGGATTTCGCTGATCGGTTCGGTGAGCGTAATCCAACAGAAGACCTCATCTTGGTCACCGGTGACCCAACCGCCGGGGTAATCCGCGGTATCGGGGTGTTCACATCTGGCGACGAGGCCCTGGATGTCGTGAGCGCCGGAATGTTTGTTGATTTTCGCGACAGTGTTGCCGATTTGCTGGCTGAGTTACCGGTGCGAGTTGATCTTGACTTGGTACATGTTTTCGTTAAGTGACGGCGGGTTCAAATGATCGGCGCGGGATCATAAATGCGGCAACCGCTGCAATTAGAGCTAGTGCACCGGCTAAGAACCAGGCGGTTGCGTAGTCGCCAAACTGCTCTCGGATGACGCTACTCGCGGATGCTGCGAATGCGGCACCGATCATGTGTGCGGCAAAGACCCAGCCGAAAATAATTGGGCCGCGCTCGCTGCCGTAGATCTCTCGGCACAGGGTTGCGGTCGGAGGCACTGTTGCAACCCAGTCGAGTCCGAACAAAATCATGACGACCACGATCGGTGGGTCAATATTTGGCCCGAGCAGCACCGGTAGCGCAATTAGTGCGACACCACGAAACCCGTAATAGATGCCGAGCAGGATGCGTGGATTTACCCGGTCCGTGAGCCACCCTGAACCCAGGGTGCCGATGATGTCGAAGATCCCAACGATTGCCAGCAGGCCAGCGGCGGTTGTCGCACCCATACCGTGGTCATGGGCGGCCGGTACGAAGTGTGTGCTGATAATGCCGTTGGTTGTCCACCCGCAGATGAAGAAAGTTCCGGCTAGCAGCCAAAAGGCGCGGGTTTTGGCAGCGAATGCGAGGGTTGACAGCGCGGTGCGAGCGGCGCTGAGTGCGCTATGGGTGGTGTTGGTTGTTAGTTCCTCGGTAGTCACGACCTCACTTGAACCAAATGGGCGCAATCCAATATCCGAGGGGCGATCTCGAATAACTATCCAGACAAGGGGGATGAGCGCCAGGCACATCAATGCGATGCCCAGGCTCGCATAGCGCCACCCGAAGTTGTTGATGATGTTAGACAGCAGCGGGAGAAAGACTAGGGATCCAGTCGCCCAAGCGGCGCCGAGAATACCCATCACCAGCCCGCGATTTTTTGTGAACCAACGGTTGGCGACTATGGCACCAAAGACAAGTGCGGTGGAGCCGGTGCCGAGACCAACTAACACTCCCCAAAGCAACACAAGTTGCCATGCTGCGGTCATGACAAGAGTGAGTCCGGTACCAAGGGCTATTAAGGAAAGGGCGATTGCGGCAATATTTCGAATTCCGAAGCGCTCCATTAGTGCTGCGGCAAATGGTGCGGTTACTCCATAGAAAACAAGGTTTACCGAAACGGCGAGTGAGATTGCTGAACGCGACCAGCCGAAATCCTCTTCAAACGGGACGATGAGCAGGCCCACCGAGGAGCGAAAAGCCGCGGATGCGAGGAGCACTAAGAAGGTAACGCCGGCTACTAGCCAAGCCCGGTGGGTCCGCCTAGACGCCTTGCCCGATACCGCGACGGAAGACATAGGCGGAGGCTACACGCGTTGCCAACTGGCATTATTGGAGCGTGCGCATAGAACTCCACCCGCTATCTGCCGATGAGATGATTGAGCTCTTCGAGTTTCCGAATGCACTTCGAATCTACGAAGGCAAGGCTTTCAGTAATCCGCATCGGGTCTTGATGGATGACAGTGGGCCCTTGCGTTGGCGGGTACCACAAGTTAAAGCAGACCCTGAGGTCAATATTTGGTTCGTGCGTTGGATCGTGCTGCTGGCGACCAGTGAGATTATCGGCAGTACTAGCTTCCATGGCCCACCTGACGATGCGGGCATGGTTGAAATTGGATTAGGTATCCATCCGAGTTTTCAAAGGCAAGGGTATGGACGCGAAGCTTTGGTAGCGATGTGGTCGTGGGCTAGTTCACACCCTGGAGTTTCAACCCTGCGCTATACGGTCAGCCCAACGAATGTTGCTTCGGTGAAACTAATTGAGTCATTTGGTTTCAATCTCGTTGGGCAGCAGTTGGATGAAATCGATGGGCCGGAAGATATTTACGAATTGAGTGCCGCTGCCTTTCCACCCCTCACCTAAACGAATTCATAGGGGGACTGGGGAGAAAGTTGCATCGAACCCTAGGTGAATGACGGTTTATGACGTACCGTGCAAGTAGGTGCCCGTTTGGGTATTGGCCCGGCCAACAATTGGAGCACTAGATGCCCAGTATTGATATTGCTAACCCAGTTTGTTCAGCGCCAACTGATCGGCTCGCACTCGGTGTTGGCCCGGTACGGCCCGGTGTGGCCGGTATCGGCGGCACCCTAAACCCCTCTTCTATTTTTGGATGGATGATGTCGTGTAATTGCTTTGAAGGTAATGAAGAGTAGAACTATCACCCGCCACTAGGTGGGGTGTTTAAACCCTGTTGCTGGCCCCTGACCGCTCTCGGCCTGGGGCCAGTTGTTTGCCCCACAACTGAATCACTTATTTTTCTTAGCTGAAGTTAAATCGCTATTCGTTCTCTCACTTCACGGTTGAGATCTAATGTGGCGTGAGTGCAACTACTTAAGTAATTTGTATTTGATCGCGTCGGACAGAAACTAGATTGAATTGAGGGCCCAGAAAACTACTGCTGAAGCCGCGGCAACATTTAGTGAGTCAACCCCACCCTGCATGGGAATGCGTACAGAGATATCGGCTTCGACAGATGCGTTGTTAGTCAATCCACCATGCGCTCGGGCGGGTCCTGCGCCAACTGGCGAAGGTCAACATTGTCATGGCCCGAGGGCGAGATTGCCGCGATTGTGAAACCGCTACCTCGCAGTTGGTCTAGGCCAGCTGGCCAATCCTCGATCCTGGTCCACGGGATCTGAAAGACAGTCCCCATTGAAACGCGCACACTACGTCTATATAAGGGGTCGGCGCATCTGGGGGTAATAAGTACTGCATCAATGCCGAGGGCGGCGGCCGATCGGAAGATGGCACCGACGTTGGTGTGATTTACGAGATCCTCGAGGATCACGATGCGGCGGGCCTGACGAGTGACGTCGCTAACGGTGGGCAATGCCGGGCGGTGCATTGCGGCCAAAGCGCCACGGTGGACATGGAAGCCGGTAACTGCTTCGAGGAGGTCTGGCTCGCCGATTAGCACGGGAATGCGAGCATCGATAGTGGCTATAACATCTTGCATGTCATTGAGCCAACGCCGGTCCATCAGGATTGAGCGCGGTTGATGGCCGACTTCAAGGGCCCGGCGAATTATGTATTCGCTCTCAGCAATGTATATCCCCATATCCGGCTCATGTCGTGAACGCAGAGTGACATCTGTTAGGGAAACGTAATCCGCAAGGCGCGAATCTAAGACGTCGTCAATCTCGAAGATGGCCATGCCATGATTGTGTCATCGGCTCATGCAGCACACTGTGGCTAGGCTTTTCTAGGATCCAGCTTTTAATCGGAGGAAGGTACTCATGAAGCAGCGCTTGTGTTTGTGGATGACTCTTGGGGCGGCGACGCTGATTGCTGTCGCCGGGCCGATCACGGCGGCGCAGGCCAGCGACGAACCTTGGGTCGCTCAAATCGGCACCTACACATACTTGACTTCGCCCAATTATGACGGGCTGTTGCCCATTAAGTCAGCGCTGAACGGAGAAACTTTAGGGCTGGGCACCTTCGACAACCTTGACGGCGAACTGATCATGATTGGCGGCTCGGTTTACCGGGTTGGCATCGATGGGGTGCCGCAGCTTGTGGATACCTCGCGCACCACACCATTTTTTGAGGCGATTAAGTTTCGGGCCGAAAGTTCGGGGCCGGTGGCTCCGGGCACCACCTGTGCGAATTTGGTGAGTGCAGTTAATGCTTTGGCAGGTAGCGATGATGGCATCGTCGCGGTTCGGGTGCGCGGCACCTTCACCGACTTAGTTACTAGAAGTGTGCCGGCACAACAGGCGCCTTATTCACCGCTAAGCCAGGTGGTAGCCACGCAAACCCTATTTCCATTAGGCCAGCGCGTTGCTGTGCTCGTGGGATTTCGCACGGGTAATGATCTTGCTGGCACGGGTGCACCGGGGCTGCATTTACACGGGCTGACCGCAGACCGAACCGCAGGTGGTCATGTGATCTCCTGTGTTGTCGGCCCAGACGTTCAACTATCGGTGCAGCGGGCCGCGGGTGTTCAGATCTTCGGGGCCTCTGAACTGCGATAAAAATTATGCGGTTGCTCGATGCCCCCGCAGTAACCCGAAAATGCCGCCACCGAGTAGCACTGACAGCCCGAGCAGTGGCGCGATCAACTCCCATCCGGTTGCCAGCGGGAATACCTGAAGAGCCAAGATGATGATCAAAACCAAAATCCCGGTGACCGGCAGTAGCGCCCACGCGCGGCCACGCTCTTGGCGCCAAAGCACGATTGCTGCTGCGGCGCAAGCAGCAACGTAGGCGCCGATGAACACCACGCCGGCTAGGTCGCTGGTGAGTTCAAAGGCTGAGAAGGCTTGGGCGCCAGTCACTAGTACTGCGAAGATTACGAGAATCATCGCGATGGTGCCCACCACCAAGCTGGCTACTACCGGAGTGTCTCGAGGCGACAGAACTTGGAGACGCGATGGAACGATGCCGTCGCGCGCTAAGGCGTAAATGATTCGACCGCCTGCCACCTGTAATGCGATCATGCATGCGAAGGATGAGATGGCACCGCCTAAAGTGATGAAGTCACCGATGCCAGCGCTGACATATATATTTGCAATGTCGCCAGGCAGTGAGCCGCTAGCCGCGAATTTCTGCATCTGATTCGGAGCTGTGCCAAAGGCCCAGACCGCGATAGTGGTTACAAAGATGAAAAAAGCACTTGTCAG
>JBIIOU010000151.1:0-5393 GCA_044336815.1 Candidatus Nanopelagicales bacterium
GCTGTTTTTTGACGGATCGAGCAGGTTTAGCTGGTTGACGGGTAGCGCCGGTGCACTTAGACGGTGTCAACAACCATGAAGGCCTCGGCTAGCCGGCCTTCTGGTAGACCGGCTTCGGCGGCCTGTGCCGATAGCCAGCCGGTTATGCGGCCGGCGAGATCGTCCATATGTGCGGTCTGACTCGCATGTGCGTGCAACGCAGCCAATTTCATCTCGAACTTGTCCGTGACATCGACATAGTGGTTCGAGGTTGGTGCACCCATGACCCAAACCTCGCCGACGGTCCAATCTTCGAGGCCCTCGTCTTTGATGAGCGAAGTGTGGGCAAACGGATTACGGGCATCTGGGTAGATGGCGGAAATCGAAGCTTCGCCGGCCGCTAAGTGATCTGGATGCGAGGCGTAGATGCGTTTCCAATTGCGATCGGGTGACTGCATCAGTACCCGCTGGGGCCGGACCTGGCGAATAACCCGGCTCAGGTCGCGCCGTAGGTCGTGGGTAACGGTTAGTTCGCCGTCGCGGTACCCAAGAAATCTGATATCGCTCACCCCGAGCACGGCACCGGCGGCCCGCTGTTCGGCTTGCCGGATCCCGGCGATCTCACCGCGCGGCACCGTTGGATCAGCGCCGCCGGCGTCACCGTCGGTGATGATGCAGTAAGTGACCGAAATACCTTCCTCAACCCAACCGGCGATGGTTCCGGCAGCCCCAAAATCCACGTCATCAGGGTGGGCGGTAATCACCAGGACCCGCTCCACGGTGTCTTTCTCGAGCATGACTCTCCTTGATTAACCCCGGATAGGGGGAATTCGCCGTTTTACGGGGCAAATTACATAACTGTTGTTTTACGTATTACCCATGTCCCACTCGTCACTTCTGCCACGCGCATGACACGATAGGCGGGTGCTTCCCCGCCTTAAAGGGCATTGTGCCCTGCCTGCCGACCAACCCATGGGTCGAGGTCCTCGACCGCCTCGGGTCGGCCTCGTCGCAGGGTTCGTCGCGGTGGCACTGATAATCGGGATTCCGATCGCTCAAGCCGGCGATGGAATTTGGCAGCCCAGTAGTTGGACCGGCCCCCTGGCCGGGGCCCCCGTGCCGGGCCAGGGCTTGCCGCCGGCAGCAGCACCGGGCTACCCGGTGGCGTTACCGCCAACTTATGACGTCGGCGCCCAATATGAAGGTCAGGCGCAGTGCGATCCGAGCGCGAAGCCAGGAGCACAGCGACTCTCAGACTTAATCAAAGCTACCTACGGCGCAGATCAAACCGTTTGGATTCCGCGCGCCTGCGATATTGGTGGGCAAAGTGAGCACAAGGAGGGCCGCGCTCTCGACTGGATGGTCAGCGTACGAAGTGCTCAGCAGCGCGCTAACGCCGAGACTTTCTTGAACTGGTTACTCGGCCCCGATCAATTGGGAACCCCATACGGCAACGCGATTCGCCTTGGCGTGATGTACATCGGCTGGAATGACCGCATTTGGCGCGGATACGACATCAATCGCGGCTGGACTGAACTCAAGGGTTGCTTCAGCAAACCCGAGCAGGGTAATGACACCTTTTGCCATCGAAATCACATCCATATTTCATTAACGTGGGATGGCGCGACCGCGACAAGCTCTTTTTGGGATGGTTCGCCAATCGACGCCCCATTTTGCAAGGGGCAATCCTCGGGTGCAACCACCGGTGATATCTCACCAACGGGCGAGATGGTGGCAATCGCCCCGTTCAATGCCCTCAATACCCGCGTTGGTGTCGGCGATCAGGGCCGTTGCCGATTACTGCAGGATCGGTATTCGGGCGATGGTAATCGAATCTACGTGAAAGTTACCGGTGTCGGGGGGGTACCGGAAACCGGTGTTACCGGTGTAACAATCAATGTTTCAGCCCTCGGTGCCAACTCCGCCTCGCGTGTTCGCGTGTGGTCACCGGGCCAAAATGCCAGCCAAACTGTCGTGAATACGATCATGAACGGCGATGCATCCGGCACCGCGACTCTTCCGGTCTCATCCGAGGGCACGATTGTCCTGGCAACCACTTCGGGTGCCACTGACTTAAGTGTTGACGTAGTTGGGTATTACACCAAGAGCAAGGGTGGCACAGGAGCGAGCACCGGGCCTCCAGCAAATAATGCGCCGGTGGCACCCGCGCCGGCAGCGCCGATCGGGCCGGTGGATTTCTTCCCCGTGGGCTCGATGGTTGGCTACGAGTCGACTACCGATGGACCATTGCAGCCTGGCGAGGAGCGCACCGTAAACCTCGTCGGGGTGCCGGCAGATGCAACCTCCGCATTAATTTTCATCACGAGTAAAGATGCAACTAGTGGTGGATCTGTTCGTATCGGGCGTACGGACAAAAGCGCTTCGGCGAAGTTCCGCTTCCCCCAAGCCACAATGCATAAAGCTGTGATGCTAGTTCCAGTATCCGGGGGAGCGGTGCGCTTGGCCGCATCAAAAAAACCGGCGGTCAATCTTCGCGTCGAAGTCCTAGGTTATGGCACCGGCACTACCCCGAGTACCGCGATTGCGCTGTCACCCAGATTTGTTTTCGGTAGCAAGTTTACCGCGGGCGAAACGAAGAGTTTCAAAGTTGCGAAGCAATTCGGGCTACCAGGAGTCAAGAAACTCAAGGCGGTGCTGCTCCGGGTGCAGACTAAGAAGAGTCCGACGGATGGCACGGTCACGGTCTACGCATCGGGCGGCCAGCCACCGGCAACCCGTTCGGCGCCGGTGGTGGCAAATACGCGCTATGCAGCGCTGGTTTTAGCCCCGGTGGGCTCCGATGGCCAGATTCTCGTTACTTCATCGGTCGCGGCCTCGGCGAATGCGACGATCGTTGGGTACGTCCGCTAGTTCGCACTGTCCGCTTACCTGCGGGGCTGCGCAATTCGGTGTAGCCGCCGACTCGTGGTGTCAGGCACCTTGCCTACGATGCATCAGTGACAACCAACCCGGTGCCTGCAGCTGATCTCACGTCAGACCTAAATCCGGCGCAGCTCGCTGCCGTTGAGCACCGAGTCACCCCCTTGTTGATTGTGGCAGGGGCGGGTTCGGGCAAGACAAGGGTCCTCACTCGCCGCATTGCTCATCTGCTCGCCACCGGCGACGCGCAACCTAGTGAAATCTTGGCGATCACCTTTACGAATAAGGCTGCCGGTGAGATGAAGCAGCGAGTTGCGGAGATAGTCGGCTCAAGTTCGCGAGCAATGTGGGTATCGACATTTCATAGTGCCTGCGTGAGAATTCTGCGAATTGAAGCAGGCCGACTTGGAGTCAGCCGCACTTTTACCATCTACGATCAAGCCGACTCTTTGCGCCTCATGACTATGGTGATTCGCGAATTAGATCTAGACCCCAAGCGCTATAGCCCCAGGGCTTTCTTGGCGCAGGTGTCGAACTTGAAGAATGAACTCATTGATTACGAGCAGTTTGCCCAGCAGACGAGTAACCACATGGAGCAAACCCTCGCTGAGGCCTACCGTGATTATCAGCGGCGGCTGCAGCGCGCCAACGCATTTGATTTCGATGACCTCATATCGGCGACCGTTGCTCTTTTGCAGCTTTTCCCAGACGTTGCGGAGCACTACCGGCGCCGGTTCCGACAAATTCTGGTTGATGAATATCAAGATACCAATCACGCGCAATATGTTCTTATCAAGGAGTTGGTGGGCCCGGGTACCGCTGACTTGCCACCGGGTGAACTCTGTGTAGTTGGTGATGCCGACCAATCGATTTACGCATTCCGCGGAGCGACAATTCGTAATATCGAGGAGTTCGAGCGCGATTACCCAAATGCCCGCACGATCGTGCTGGAGCAGAATTATCGGTCGACCCAAACAATTCTTACGGCGGCTAATGCTGTTATCTCGCGAAACGGTGGTAGGCGAGCAAAGAATCTCTGGACTGACTCAGGAGCTGGCCCGGCCATCATCGGCTATGTGGCCGACGATGAACATGATGAGGCATCGTTCATTTCCAACGAAATTCGGCGGCTGCGTGATGAGGAGGGTTTGAAGTCAAGCGATGTCGCGGTCTTTTATCGAACCAATGCTCAGTCACGTTCAGTCGAAGACATCTTCATTCGCGTCGGGATGCCCTATCGCGTAGTCGGAGGCGTCCGTTTCTATGAGCGCCGTGAAGTTCGCGACGCGGTTGCCTATCTTCGGACACTCGCAAACCCCACCGATGAAGTGTCGCTAAGGCGAATCCTGAATGTCCCCAAACGCGGTATCGGCGAGCGCGCCGAGGCCGTGGTCGACGCATTTGCTCAGCGGGCTGGCATTTCGTTTGCAGCTGCCTTGGATAGGGCCTCAGAGGCGCCCGGTATTGCCACCCGATCACTTTCCAGTATTGAGACTTTCACACGGATGCTTAGTGATCTACGCACGATCGTTGAATCAGGGGCAGATGCCGCCATGGTGTTGCAAGCGGTGCTTGAGCAAAGTGGGTACCTAACTGAATTGCAGGGGTCGGCTGATCCGCAGGATGAAACCCGGGTTGAAAACTTGGCGGAGCTTGAGTCGGTGGCGCAGGAGTTTGCGAACGAGAACCCTGAAGGCACCCTTACTGACTTCTTGGAGCGCGTGTCACTTGTTGCCGATGCTGATGAGATCCCTGATCGTGATGAACTCGGTGGCGTCGTCACGTTGATGACATTGCATACGGCAAAAGGCCTTGAATTCCCGGTGGTGTTCCTAACGGGGATGGAGGATGGCATTTTTCCGCATTCAAGGTCCCTGGGTGATCCAAAGGAGCTGGAAGAAGAACGCCGCCTTGCTTATGTCGGCATCACTCGAGCGCGTGAGCGGCTTTATGTAACTCGTTCGATGACGAGATCGGCATGGGGCACTCCATCATTTAATCCCGCCTCCCGCTTCCTCGACGAAATCCCTGATGTGCAATGGGAGCGTGAAGAGCCGATGAATATGCCGATTGGGTCAAATGGATTTGGGTCCTCACCGAGTAGCACGAGCGCTGCGCGCCGACTTAGTGACCGTTCAGATAACGACGGTCCAACCATCGTGCTGGCCGCCGGTGATCGAGTAACTCATGAGAGATTTGGCCTAGGCACGGTCGTCTCGGCTGATGGCGTGGGCGCCAAAGCTGATGCGACCATCGATTTTGGGTCCTCGGGTATCAAGCGCCTGTTGCTTAGATATGCGCCGGTTGAAAAACTCTAGTTAGCAGTTGTAGATCCGGCATGCCCAAGCGGGGGGCGTACTAGCTTTGCCTGGGTTTGCGGCGAACAAGAATTCATATGGATCGGTAGGCACGCCGCGGACTTGAATCTCTAAATGCAGATGGGATCCAGAGACGTTTCCGGTGGCACCCATGCGGGCGATTCGGTCACCCGCGAAAACTTGGTCACCAACATTTACTTCGGTGGCCGATAGGTG
>JBIIOU010000152.1:0-5390 GCA_044336815.1 Candidatus Nanopelagicales bacterium
TAAATTCAATGCACATGGATTTAACTGTTACGCACTACCAGACCTACGAGGATCTTTATGAATATGTTTATGGATCCGCGGCCGTAATTGGCTTGCAAATGGTTCCAATTCTCGAACCGACCTCACCGGCGGCCGCAGAAAAGGCCAAAGATCTTGGCGTGGCATTTCAACTTGCCAACTTTGTCCGCGATGTCGGAGAGGATCTTGACCGTGGACGTGTCTATCTTCCACTTGATGATCTGGCAAAGTTCGGAGTCACTCGCGCAGATTTAGAAGCCCGGATCGCCACCCCGCAGATCAAGGACGCCTTGCGATATCAAATAACGCGAGTGCGGGATTTAGAAGAACGATCGCGCTCAGGTATAGCCCTGCTGCACCCCTCATCACAAGACTGCATTGAAGCAGCACGGGTGCTCTACTGCGGAATCGTCGAAGAGGTCGAGAAGATTGACTACGAGGTGTTTGCGAAACGAGCATCGGTGCCCCTAAACCGTAGGCTCCGAATTGCTGGGCCGGCTTGGGTGCGAGCTGGCCGAGCACGTCGTAAGTTTGGATCAGGGCAAGTACGCGGCCTGCACCAGCACACCGGCTAGCGCCTCCAGATTGGCGGACCGGCCTTTGGCTTTCGCTGCACGCCATTTCTTCCGAGCCATACCCAACACACGAGCGTCAGCAGCACAAGGGCAAACCCAAATAGCAAATCCTCTACTGGAGCAAAAGCCAACCTGCCATCGCCGATAAACGGTGGCGGGCCAAGATCGGGTGAAGTTCCACCAATAATAGCGTCACCGTGGTAACGAACAATCCCAAACCCGGTGAACATGCCGTTGGTAATCAACTGGAAAAACACGATGATGGCATACGACACCCAGAAGACTTTGCGCTTCACCAGGTGCGTGCGGAGGAGGAAGATGTCAAGTGCGACTGCGAAAACAACGGCCAGCACACCAATTTGTGTATAAGTCAAGGTGAACCGTCCTCATCGCCGACATTCCATCCCTTGACAGCTCGCACGGCTTCCAATGTCAAAATTGCGGCAATCGGAATAACGATGAAAAACAGCACTTCATCAACCGGTACTTCACCTGGTAGGTACCAACCAAGAATTCGATCGGTGTCAAACCACCAGTGCCCGTTAGCGATTGCGTAAGCGTCCCAAATGAAGAACAAAATCACCGCGGGAACAATGCTGAGGGCCAGACGCTTAGCCCGAATGAAGACCCGGGTGCGACACATTACCTCTAGCCATGCACTGCCAGCCAGTACAAAAAGAAGTACCCCCACATATGACAAATTTGCCGGCACGGTCATATACTCTCGTAACACAACTAAACATGCACGGGAGCTCCTGCCTAGTGGAGCTGAGAGGGCGACAGCACGGCGTCGCCGACCGTTCGAACCTGTCCGGGTAATGCCGGCGTAGGGAGGAGTCAAATGTCAATATTTATGAACGTGGCCTTCAGCGCCTGGAACTATGACGTCACCGTACTCGAGCTACTTGCCGTAATCACTGCTTTTATCGGGATAGGCCTAGCGATTCGCGGTACCAGGTGGGCGTGGCCATTTTATTTCCTATCCAGCGCACTATATGGCTGGTTGCTGTGGGAGTACGCGCTCTATGGCACCGCGGCATTGCAATTGGTTTTCATCGCAGCGGCAATCTGGGGCTGGTTTGGGTGGGGTCCAAAATCCATCGTCCCCAGCACGGTCAGCAATCGCACCCGCGTAATTCTGCTGATTGGCTCCCTCGCTGCCTGGCTCGTGCTCGTGCCGGTGCTAGCGGCAATCGGTGACCCGGCACCTTGGCCCGATACTTTTGTCTTTGTCGGAAGCGTCGTGGCACAGGTGTTGATGGTTCGTGAATACGCGGAATCCTGGGTACTTTGGATAGTCGTGAATGTGGTTGGAGCGGCGCTCTACGCCACCCAAAATCTCTGGTTCACCTCATTGTTCTATGCAGTCTTAATCATCATGGCGGTTATCGGATTACGCAGTTGGCTCGCCAAACGTGCACCGCGAGTTACCTCAGTTTCTGCATGAAGCAAACCATTGGCTTACTCGGTGGTGAATGCACCGGGAAAACCACGCTCGCAAAGGCACTATGTGACCGCCTAGATGCCGTTTTGGTGCCCGAGTACTTACGCGAATTCGTGGTCTCAATGGGGCGCGTACCCACTGCCCTAGAACAAGCAGGAATCATGGAGACTCAGGTTGCGGCCGAATCCAATGCCTTAACGGGTATCGGCCCGCAAACACTGGTGGTGTGCGACCCGGCGGCCCTCATGACCGCGATCTACAGCATGGCCTACTTCAACGATCGTTCCTTACTTGAACCGGCAACGCTTCACGCCAAGACGTACGGGACTCTGATTTGGTGCGGCACCGATATCCCCTGGGAGCCCGATGGTGATCAGCGTGATGGTCCCGAATATCGGGCCCAAGTTGATGCCCTGATCGGCGAAGTCGTGCGCGAGACCTTGGAACCTGCCGGCATCATCGTGCACCGAATTGACGGCCCCGTTAGCGACCGGCTGTTAGCAGTTTTGCAATTACTCGGGCAGTAGTTGGCACTAAGCCAACCCCGGCAGGCGTGGCAACAACACCGGCGCAGCGGGCGTACCTAGAATCGCAAGGTGGAGGCGTCTGTACCGAACCCATTAGTCGGGCAGACTATTGATGGTCGCTATTTGGTGCGCGCTCACTTAGCCAGAGGTGGTATGGCCACCGTTTATGAGGCGGTAGACCTGCGCCTTGACCGAGTTATCGCACTTAAAGTGATGCATCGGCACCTAGCTGAAGACCCTGATTTTGTCGCCCGCTTTGAGCGAGAGGCGAAATCGGCTGCACGGCTTTCACACCCCCACGTGGTCGCGGTCTACGATCAAGGGCACGCCGACGGACTCATTTATTTGGCCATGGAGATGGTACCGGGGCGCACCTTGCGCGATGTGATGCGCGACTACGGCCCCTTGACTCCAGAGCAGGCGCTCGTCATTCTTGATCCCGTACTTGAAGGGCTGGCAGCTGCACATGCGGCAGGATTCGTACACCGCGATATAAAACCCGAGAACGTATTGCTTGCCGATGATGGTCGCGTAAAAGTGGCAGATTTTGGTTTAGCTAGGGCGGTGTCTACTTCAAATACGAGCGCCACCCAAGGATTGATTATGGGCACCGTCGCCTATCTTTCACCTGAGCAAGTCGAGCGCGGTGAAGCTGACGAACGCTCAGATCTTTATGCGGCCGGAATCCTGCTCTTCGAAATGGTCACCGGCCAAGTGCCACATGCTGGTGATAGTCCACTGTCGGTTGCCTACGCTCATGTCAATAGTGACGTTCCGGCACCATCATCAATTCGCTCGAATATTCCACCTGAGATTGATGCACTAGTTGTGCGTGCCACCCGGCGCGACGCCTATTTGCGTTACCAACAAGCAAGTGAGTTTCTCGCGGACGTAAAGCGAATCCGGGCGATGCTGCCACCGCCTAGGCCATTCGTCGAATCACACGACACCGTGGTGGTCGACGCATCGACAGCTGCTCGACTTGCTGCCGGGCAGCCGGTCGCACCCAATCCGAAATCGTTGCCCCCTAAGGCCACCTCGCACCGCGGTCGGAGGCGAAAAGGACCATTGATTGCCCTGGTCATTGCACTGGTTGTGCTCGGCGCCGGCATTGGCGGGTGGCTGCTCGCCACCGGCAAATCGGTGCCTACTCCAAATATCGTTGGCCAGTCCACGGCGGCGGCAAAGGCGTCACTTTTGGATGTCGGATTGTCCTTGGTTATTACCGAAGAACAATTCAGCGAAGACGTGCCTTTGGATCTAGTTATTAGCAGTGACCCAGCGCCCGGTGACGGTGCACGCGAAGGTGGTGCGGTCGGTGTCATCGTGTCAAAAGGCCCCGAGCGTTACGTAATACCTGATGTCCAGGGGCTCTCGGTGAGCGAAGCGACGGCAGCCATCACCTCCGCGAACCTGGTAATTGGTTCGACCACCGAGGTTTTCGACGATCAAGTGCCCGCCGCTGCCGTAGCAAGCACTTCTCCAAAGATCGGCAATGAAGTCAAGCCCGGAACGAGCGTCGATATTGCAGTATCCAAAGGACCAAAGCCCGTAACTATCCCCCAGGTCGTCGGTAAAAAAATTCAAGTTGCTACGAGCGCCCTTACCGATCTTGGCCTCCTCGTGACAACGAAGGAGAAGTATGCGGAGAAAATCACCGAAGGCCTGGTGATTGCGATCCGCCCGGCCGCGGGCACCATCACTGCCTCGGGCACCGCGGTCGAACTCGTAGTCTCAAAAGGGCCACCGCCGGTTGAGGTACCAAGTCTCATTGACCTTCCGAAAAACAAGGCCATCAATGTGCTCAAGGGTCTTGGCCTCCAACCGAAAGTTCTCGAGGCCGCCGCGACACCGCTAAATCGCGTCTACTCACAAGATCCACCGGCTGGCACCATGATCCCAAAGGGAAGCACAGTAATTATCCGTATTATCTAGTCTCGGCGAGGGATCAAGTACAGCGCAATTCGTCACTCGTAAGTGACACCCTCATGTTTCAATAAGGCTCTCTTCACCTCTAAGCCGTAGCCGTAACCACCGAGTCCGGAGGCGGCGACCACCCGATGGCACGGCACAAAAGGTGCCACTAAATTTGATGAGCAGGCGGTGCCCACCGCCCGATATGCATTCGGCCGGCCCGCTCGCTTCGCCAAGCCCCCGTAACTATCAATGGTGCCGGGTTTGATGGTGCGCATCGCACTCCACACCTCCAACTGAAAGGGGCCCCCGGGTTGTGAAACTTCAACCTCATCGAGGGCGGTTAGCTCACCCCCGCAGTAGCGCTCTAAAACTTCTTTAAGTATCGGCAGGTCAGACTTTTTGTAGGTGAACTCCGGCAAGAGCCTCGAGCGAATATCGTCAATACCTCGATATGACGACGCCACGACTACACCATTAGTCACCACCACCGCGATTGTTCCGCCCGGCACTTTTGCCGTTGTGTAGGTAAGTGTCGGCATTGCGAGAGAACTTAATTTACCGGCTAATCAACATGTCGGCGACCAAGAAAGCCAGTTCCAGGCTTTGCTCCCGGTTCAATCGCGGATCGCAAGCCGTCTCATAACGATCGCCTAGGTTGCCCTCAAGTACGCCGCCAGTGCCGCCAACGCACTCGGTGACATCATCGCCGGTTAACTCAATATGAATTCCGCCGGGGAAAGTGCCGAGATCTCGATGGACCTCGAAGAAACCTTTGACCTCGTTGATGATGTCATCGAAGACTCTCGTCTTATGCCCGGTGGATGCTTCGCGGGTATTTCCGTGCATTGGATCGCAGACCCACACCACCGGAACTCCGCTGGCGTCTACTTTTTGCACGATGCCGGGTAA
>JBIIOU010000019.1:0-20691 GCA_044336815.1 Candidatus Nanopelagicales bacterium
AGCCGGATCTTGTAGTCGTCGCACTAACCCGGATAAAAGCTCGCCGGATTCACTTCCTTGAATAATGCGGTGGTCATAGGTTGACGTCATCATCAGAACGGGCTGAATTGGCATTGACTCTGCGAGTGCTTCTAAGCCTGGTGGGATGCCTATTGAGCCGGCTGCGATTATGCAGCCGGGGCCGATCGGCAGGCGCGGAACTCCCCCGGTTGCACCGAAGCGTCCGGTACTTGTCAGCATCACGTTTGCGCCCTTAAGGTCGCTAACGTTGATGGTTCCGGATCTACAAGCTTCAGCTAGCTGACTAATTCGAGTATTCAATTCGGCAAAGCTCAATTGATCCGCCCCGTGCACAACGGGCACCATCACCGATCGGTTGTCGCCAGATGACACATCAACGGCTATCCCGAGGTTGATTTGGCCGTCATCTACTTTCCAGAAGGCGTCACCGCGCAGTTCGAGTCGGCACCGCATGGCTGGAACGTCTTGTTTTATCGCACTCACGAGCGCATATGCGAGGCAAGAAATCACCGGCACCGGTGAGCCCTGGGCCTTCAGCGCCAATCGCCACTCGGCAAAGGGACCAACGCTGAACTCACGGATTGTCGTGGCGGTAGGGACGGAGAGGCTCCGCGACATATTTTCAGCTAAGGCTGCAGCCCGCCCTCGAAGGCGCTCTTCACTCATCTGGCATTGATGAGCACATCGATACCGCGAAGATCTGGCGTCCGCTCAAGTTAAACTGATTCAGGAAGATGTGAGTGTGGCATGGTGTTGTCACCGTCGAGCAATTCGATGGTGATGTATCGAAGTGGCTTGTCGCCTACATTCTCAAGGTCATGCACCAAGATGTCGCCATCGCGGAAAGTGAAAAATTTTACCTGACCCCGTTCGTGGGTGACACTAGAGATCTCTCCCTCGGAGCCATCCTTAATTATTCGCTGCACTACCTGCCCTGGGTCAGCCGCGACCCAAAAGTAGTCGATGGTGTGGCAGTGGAATGGTGCCCGCTGGCCTGGTTCAAGGGCAAGCTCCCAGACGCGTACGCGGTCGTTCTCAAATAAAACCTTTGTTCCTACGGCTAGATTGTCCTGGGCGGTCGGTAGTTCGCTAGCGAACTCTTGGATATCGAATGGCTCTGATGTCTTTAACACTTGCGCTCCCTAAAAATTGAAGTTTCTTAGCCGTATGAGTCAGCCGAGTCACGACTGCCGGAGGGGTTTACTGATCAGATACTGAGCATTGTGCCGCCATTGACCCAGTAATCTGACCCGGTGACCTGGCGAGAAACATCGCTGGCAAGGAACAAAACCACCTGGGCGACGTCATCTGGCATACCAATTCGCTCGATTGGCATTCGGCGAATCTCCTTGACAAAGCGCATGATGGCGTCTTCGCGATCGGTGGCACCAAGGTAGTCAACTAAATAATCGGCGAAGCCTCCTGGGCGATCCCAGATCGCTGTCCGGGTTGGGCCTGGTGAAACAGTGTTCACGCGGATACCACTTGGGCCAAATTCGATTGACAAGGTCTTGGCCAAATTCAGTACGGCGGCTTTCGAGACGCTGTAATCGACAAAGTACACGTCAGGCTGCCGGCCTTCATCCGAAGCCACGGTAACAATCGAGCCGTGCCCTTGAGCTTTCATATGGGGTATTACCGCCCGGCAGGCACGCACCATGCTCATGAAGTTGATGTCCATGACCTGGGTCCATTCGGCGTCGCTAACGTCTAGGAAGCTGTCGCGATTTGGGGCGATAGCAGCATTGTTCACGAGAATATCGACCTGGCCGAAGGCGTCTAGTGCCGCCGATACCGCATCGCCGGGTCCATTTGGCGTGGATAGGTCCACTTCGTAACCAATTACCTGGTCAGGGGTTCCGAGCCCATCAACGGCTGCGGGATTGAGGTCGGCACCAAGTACTCGGCATCCCTCCGCGATGAACTGGCGAGCTATTGCATTGCCGATACCGCCCCCGGCACCGGTAACGATGGCCACTTTTCCTGTCAGTCCGTAATCCATTGAGTTCTCCCATCGCGATCTCCGAGTCGGTGCCCAGAATTTTCGTGGATTCTATGGCAAATTTCAATCCCAGCTGACACCGAGGCCTATCTAGAAAGATGGTAGGCACCCACGGGGCAGGCCGCATGGTGATCAGTCACAGGACTCAGCCGTGTTTCCTGAGCTAATTCACTAAACCGATCCGCCGGCGGCACCGTTTATTTGCGTAAATCTGAAATTATTCTTACCATTTTGGTAAATTTCTACCGGCGGCATCGGCAAATCCAGCATTATGACTGGGTGCGTATTCTTCCCGTCCGTGACCGAGAGCTTGCGCTACCACGGTTGCCTGAAGGTCTGGTTGATCCTGCTGTTACTTGGATTGAGGCGTTATCTCGGCTGACCAAAGCCGTGAATGAAGAAATGCCGATCGTTCGTTTCTTTGAAATTGTCGCGGCAACAGCGGCTGAAATCCCAGGCGTCAACGCCTGCGCGGTGCAAATGGCCAATAGCGCAGGAACCCATCTGCTGATAAAGGGACATCACGGCCTGACACCAGATTACGTCCAGGAAGCGAATTCTGGGCAGATGTCGTTGGATCCATCAAGTAGTTTCTATGCCAGTCCGTCCAGTCGCGCATTTCGCAACGGCGAGGTAATTTGCATTGACGAAGCGCTAGCCGATGACGGATACATGCCGTGGAGGGAGCTCGCAAAACGCGAGGGCTACCGAAGTATGGCCGCCGTGCCACTCATGGGCGACGACAAACCGGTGGGGGTACTCGCCGTTTATTCCCCAGACGTCACCATCGCTACTCCTGCGAATCTCGAATTGCTACACGTACTTTCGAACAGTATTGCCTGGGCACTTCGAGTAGCCGCACTTCTTAGACGTGAGCGTCAAATGGTCCGCCGGTTGATCGCCGCAAATGAAGAACTTGAAAAAAATCAGTTGGCACTCGACCAAGTTGACTACCAGCACCATGGCTTGATGCAGTTGGTTTTTGACGGAGGTAGCCTCAGCTCTCTTGCAAGATGGACGGAGGAGACGCTCGGTGGATCCGTGGTCATTGAAGACCATGAGGGCGGCATTCTCGCTGTATCCGAAGCCATTGGAGGGGGTCCCCTTGTTGGCGTTGGCCGTACGCCCGCCCAGCTAAGTCAAGTTTCAAGAGAGAACATAATTCGCGATACTTCCGGAGTGCAATTCGTGCACGGGAAAATTGATGAATCTGGAGCCTGGTTTGCTCCGATTTTCTTGGATGGTAAGTCGGTGGGCGGTATCTGGCTCCTCGGAAAACAAGCTCCGCCCGATGGATTACAGCGGCGATTACTAGAGCGTGTCACTCTGGTAGCGACGGTGGAGCTTTGGCGTGCTCGTTTCGAGCGCGAAATGGACTGGCGCATCTTGGGTGATCTCATGAGCGAAATCCTTAAAGGTGATGCGGCTAGCCACGAAGAGGTGAAACGTCGAGCGCACCAGGTCGGGGTTGATCTTTCTGAACCGCAATGCATAGCAATTTTTGCCTTGGAAAGCCTGGATGCGCCAACGGGATTTGGACTAATCGCCGAACCCAGCCAAGTGATTCAGCAGAGCGCTGAAGGCAATATTCTCAAGTGGGGATATAACGCTTTGCTGTCTTGGCGTGAAGAGTACTTAGAAGTCTTGATTCAAACGTCAAATGGTGGAGACCGAAAGAAACTACTTGCGGACTTGGCATTAGTAGGTGATGAGTTATCACGTGTCTTAGGCGGAAAAACAGTGATCGCAGCCGTGTCAGGGCCATGTCTTAACCCTGAAGATTTTCCGCTTGCCCACCGGTCGTCTTTGGCTGCGTTAACACTCGCGCGAAAATCCACATCACCCAAGAATCGGGTAGTTGATATAGCCGCCATGGGGGTTCTCTCGCTACTGTTGGGCTCCTCTCGAGATGCCGACTTGATTAAGTTTCGCGACGACAACTTGGGGGTTTTAATTGAGCATGACCAGCGACGTGACAGCCAACTCCTGCACACGCTTCGAATTCATCTGCAGACCGGTGGATCCAATCAATTAACGGCCCAGGCGCTTTTCCTGCATGCGAATTCGGTGCTCTATCGACTCCGTAACATTGAGAAACTCTGCCGGGTGGACCTCCATGACACCGAGGTACTACTGCGTCTGCAACTGGCGCTGCTCATTGAAGACCTAACAAGATAGAACAATTGGTACTTCGATCCTGATCCCTTCCAATTACGGGCTTAGAATGGCAAAATCTTGGCGTGATAACCTGATTTTCAGGCGAGGTGCGCCGACAAAGCAGGCGGAGTACAAGGGTGTCGAATTGAATCTTGAGCATGCTCCGATAGGCCGCCTAGATGGGCTGCGCGCTCTCGTTACCGGAGCTTCTGGGGGCCTGGGCAGGGCGATCGGTGATTGCCTAGCCCAGCAAGGTGCAGAAGTATTCGGTACCTCCCGCACTGCCGAGTCAGCCGCTGAAATTGCGGCTCACTACGGAACATTGCCCGTCGTACTTGATGCGACCAAGAGGGATGATGCAATTCGTGTGGTGACCGAGCTCTACGACCGGGTTGGTGGGATCCAGCTGCTGGTCAATAACGCCGGGATCAATATTCCGCAGAAATCCGCCGAGGTGGACTCAGCGTCTTGGGATTCCGTGATTGAGACCAATCTCTCCGGAGTGTTCTTTGTAACTCAAGCAATTGCCCGGCGTTGGATCGAAGACGAAACCAAAGGGCGAATAGTAAATGTTGGCTCACAAGCCGGTACGGTCGCAATCGAAGAGCGGGCGGCCTATGGCTCGAGTAAAGCGGCCCTAGCGCACCTCACTCGAATCCTGGCGCTGGAATGGGCCCCTTACGGGATACGCGTGAACGCGGTCGCCCCAACCTTTGTGCGCACGGCACTTACGGAGTCAACATTTAGCCGGCCAGGCTTGGAAGAAAAATTGACCGCTCGGATCCCACTTGGCAGGCTCGGGGTAACCAACGATGTGGCACCGGCAGTAGCCTTCTTGCTTAGTGAGGATGCAGGTTTGATCACCGGCCACGTTCTGGCTATTGACGGTGGCTACACAATTCATTAATACCGCTATCGGGCGAAGTTACAAAGTGACCTAGCTTTGATCTACGAAATGAGAGCGAGAGTCGAATGACCGGGAGCCATAAAATCTCAGAAATTGCGGTCGTTGGTAGCGGATACATGGGCGGTGGCATGGCCCAGGTTTTTACGATGGCCGGCTACAACTGTGTGGTGGCAGATGCAACCGCCGAGTTGGCGCACGCCTCAGTTGAACGCCTGCTATCGGAGGCAAGCAGTTTTGAGAAGCAGGGGCTATTTCCGGCGGGAAGCAGGGATCAAATCGCGGCTCGCCTCAGCGCGGCCGAGAGCATTGAAGATGCTGTAGCCAAAGCTGATTACATCGCCGAAGTCGTAAGTGAGCGAATGGATGTCAAGGATTCAGTTCTCGCCAGGATAAGTGGGGCGGCACCTAGCAGTGCGATTATCGCCTCAAATACTTCTGCCATCCCGATAGAGATATTGGCGGCATCAGTTGAGCTACCAGATCGATTCGTGGGAGTGCATTGGATGAATCCGGCACCGTTTGTCCCGACCGTTGAGATTATCCCTTCGTCCCACACCAGCCCAGAAGTCATGGACAAGACTGAAGAATTAATCAAGGGACTCGGAAAAGTAACCTCGCGGGTTTCCGATGTCGCCGGGTTCGTTGCCAACAGGTTGCAATTCGCGCTCTTCCAAGAAGCGGTGCGCATGGTCGAAGAAGGTGCTTCAACCCCAGAACTCATTGATGAAGTTGTTAGTAATTCCTTTGGTTTTCGGCTTCCGTTCTTTGGCCCGTTCGCCGGGGCAGATATGGCCGGGCTCGACGTTTACGTGGGCGCCTACGAAAGTTTGTCAAAAGCGTATGGGGAACGTTATGCAGCACCTAAGTTACTATCCGACCGCGTAGCGCAAGGCGATCTCGGGATCAAGACCGGTGGTGGGTTCCGCGGGATGGATCCAAGCCGCATAAATGAAATCGTGAGTTACCGAAACCGTGCCTACACGGCACTCGCAAAACTCAAAGAGGAGCTCGGGCCGTTCCCCGGCTGAAGAGCCGAAGTAAAGGCGGGGGCAAGAGTGCTGTGACCGATCTTTCACTGGGGAAATGGCTTCGGTGACACAACAGCTTTTAGGTTCAGTTAACCTAGGCTCATGCCCTACGAGACAATAATCTCAGCCCAGGATTTAGCCGATAACCTTGATAATCCCAAGTGGGTGATTCTTGACGCCCGGTTCAATATTGATTCCGAGGACGAAGCCAAACTCTCATTTCCAAACGAGCACATTGTTGGCGCTCAGCAGGCTGACCTTGCTGACCACATGGCCGGTGAAATCATCCCGGGTAAGAGTGGCCGGCGGCCCCTTCCGCCTCCAGAGCAATTCGAGCAAACAATCCGCTCCTGGGGCATCGACAATGACTCGCAAGTTGTTATTTACGACTCAATGAACGGAATCATGGCGGCGGCTCGCCTTTGGGTGTTGTTTAACTGGGCTGGTCACACGAAAGTTGCTTTACTAGATGGCGGCTACCAGGCCTGGCTAGCCGCGGGCCTGCCGGTGGATTCTGAGGTTAAGGTGCCCCCGACCGGCACCTTCGCCGCCAACTTCCGGCCAGAGCTGATTGCTGAATTGGCTGAAGTAGAGGCTGCTACCGAAGACCCTTCGGTGCTGCTTTTCGACTCACGTTCGTTGAGCGACGGAATCCCATCCCATGATGCAATCCGCGGCAGAATCCCGTCTTCGGGTGCCGCAGATCGGGCCTTGAACAGCACTTCGGATGGTAAATGGCGGACCTCGGAAGAGCTGAAGGCCCATTACGAACAAGTAATTGGTGAGGCCGCCCCGGAACAGGTCATTTTCTACTGTGGCTCTGGAGTCACGGCCGCTCAAAATCTAGTCGGTATGGCCCACGCGGGGTTCAGGGGCGCGAAAATGTACCCGGGCTCGTGGAGCCAGTGGATTTTGGATCCAGAGCGGGAAATCCAAGAATATTAGGTATAAACATGACTCGGGTGCGTAATGAAATGCGTGCACCTATGATTTCGGTACCAGCATAAAGGCGAATTGAGGGGCGGCGTGAAATGAAGACCGTGGTCAAGAAGGTGTACATCCTCGACGGGGGCGCGCTCGAAGTCGAAGGCAGCGTCATGGTTTCGTTGAACAACTGTGGTAACCGGGTGGTTATCCCTGTGCAAATGTTCTTGCTTGAAACCACGCGTGGCTATGTGCTGATTGACACCGGCAATGACCCTGAAGTAATCAAGGACGCCGAAAGGACATGGGGGGTCGCGCTGGCAAGTGCCGCAGTGCCCATCATGGAAGAAATAAATCACCCGTATGAACAATTGAAGTTGCTCGGGCTCAACGCAGACGACATCAAAATGGTGATCTACACCCACCTTCACCACGATCACTGTGGCGGGGCGCGCTTTTTCCCAGATTCACTCCATGTGGTTCAAAAAGCCGAATATCGCTGGGCTTTCCGACCGGATAGGTTCGCGAATCTGCCTTATGTAGATACGGACTTCAACCACGCGAACCTTAATTGGCAATTCGCGGAGGGTGACTGGCATATTCTTCCGGGCGTGCACCTGATTTCCACCCCGGGCCATACCCCCGGGCATCAGTCAGTTGCACTGTGGGATGTGCCTGATGTGGGTTCAGTGATCCTTACCGGTGATGCGACAAACTGCCGCGACAATATTGAAATGGATGTGCCAGGTGGCATTACTAGCGATTCGGCATCGGCGATGTCATCCATCCACCGACTAACCGCACTTGCCAGCGTGGCAGATGCGAGTTTCATTGTTAGCCATGACATGGGCCAATTCGAGATGCTCCCGAAGATCCCCAACGCCCTTGAGCGATTTACTGATGATCAGAAGGCTTTTTATAAGCATGGCATTCAGACTGTTTACGCGGATGTAGCTGACCCCGCAAATGTGATCTAATTTCCCGCGTTAGGCAGAGATAGAGGCGCTCGACATGTCAGCAAGGGTTTTGGTGGTCGGAGCTGGCGCTTTGGGTGGTGTCATGGCGGCCAAGCTCACTAGGGCCGGCCGCGATGTCAGTGTTATTGACGCGAATGTTGCGCACGTAGAGCAGATGAACAGCCCTGGGCTGCGAGTCAATATCATCGACGATGAGTGGCTGGTACCCATCAATGCCGTCTCCCAAGTTTCTGAGCTTGTTGGGCCATTCGATTACGCGCTACTGACCATCAAGTCACCATTCATTAAGGCTGCAATTCAACCGCTATTGGATCTCGATCTAGTCGCCACATATGTCTCACTTGGTAATGGGCTTGTTCAAGACCGTATTCAAGAGTTGACCGGGCCAGAGCGACTAGTCATCGGCACAGTCTCGTGGGGGGCAACCAATTTCGGCCCCGGCCATGTGGCGCAGACAACCATCGCGCCAATTTCTATCGGTGAGATTCATGGTGGCATGACAGACCGGTTGCGTAACTTGGCTGATGTTCTTGAGGTAATCGCTGAGGTTCATTACTCAGAGCGAATTTACGGGCAAGTCTGGGCAAAGTTACTCTTAAACAGCACATTTTCTGGTTTGAGCGCGGTGACCGGATTGGTTTATGGAGACGTTTGTGCGTTGCCTCAAGGTCGCGAACTGGCTTTTAAGTTATGGACAGAAGGCTACGACGTTGCGCGTGCACTAGGCATCGACCTTGATGAAGTCGCCGGCGTGGATCCATTGGACCTAGTGGTTCGGGATGCAGCGGATCTACCGCACGCGAACAGCACTTTGGATGAGTTAATGGCGCGGATTGGGCAGACCAAGGCATCCATGTTGCAAGACCTCGAAAAAGGCGCAGTCACCGAAGTTGATGTTATCAACGGTGGAGTGGTGGAAAATGCCAAAAGAGTGAATCTCCCGAGCCCGAATAACTCAAGTGTGGTGGAGATCGTGCATTCGTGTGAGAACGATAAACTTATGCCTGGGGTTAGCAACTTAACCTTGATGGGTGAACTAGCCGGCGGGCTCTAAAGGGTCACAGGTATGCTCGGCGGCGGTTTAATTTGCAATTATTGCGAAAACAATCCTTAGAAGAAATCATTAAATGGAGAGGATGTAAAAAATGGTTGAAGAAATTGCCTTTCTACCTATTATTGAAGGCAAGGAAGCTGAGTTCGAGGAGGCCATTGGCCATGGGATCAATGAGATTCTCTCCAAGCTCGGTGGCGTAATTTCGATAAATCTGCGCCGCGGAGTTGAAAGCCCGAGTACCTATGCCCTGCTGATTCAGTGGGAGACCATCGAAGACCACACGGTGGGTTTTGTGCAGTCACCGGCTTTCGAGGAGTGGCGCTTAATAGTGGGAAGTTTCTTCTCCGGAGCACCAACCGTAGAGCACTGGACGCCAATTAACTTTTAGCTGAAAGGTTTGGTCTATGGGGCTACTTGACGGGCGTGCGGCAGCGATCACGGGTGCGGCCCAAGGCATCGGGTTTTCAATCGCCGAGCGATTGGTATCCGAGGGCGCGCGCGTGGCTCTTGGCGACATTGATCTAGCCGCCGCTGAGGCTGCAGCGGCGGCACTCGGAGGCCCTTCAGTTGCAGTTGCCGCTCGCTGCGATGTAACAAATGCTGCTGAAGTTGAAGGTCTAATTTCGAAAACGGTTAGCACGTTTGGATCTTTGGACATATTGGTAAACAACGCCGGCATAACCAAAGACGCGACAATGCGAACCATGTCGGAAGCCGACTTTGACCAAGTAATCGATGTGCACCTAAAAGGCTGCTGGAATGGCACTCGGCTTGGCGCAGCTGTGATGAGAGAACAAAAGTCAGGAGCGATAGTCAATATCTCTTCTATCTCGGGCAAAGTTGGATTCATCGGCCAAACTAACTACTCGGCCGCCAAAGCTGGAATAGTCGGGCTGTCTAAGGCTGCGGCTAAAGAAATGGCGCATCACGGGGTTCGAGTTAATGTAGTTCAGCCAGGATTGATTCGGACGGCGATGACAGCGGCAATGCCAGAAAATATTTGGGCGCAGAAGCTCGCTGAAATACCCATGCAGCGGGCGGGGGAGCCAAGTGAGGTTGCAGCGGTGGTGCTCTTCTTGGTCTCAGATCTTTCTAGTTACATGACCGGAGCGGTACTTGAAGTTACCGGTGGCCGGTATATGTAAGGTCTCGCAAATCGAGTTTCATTGCGGGCGTGGCGGGGCGTGAGTGCCTCGCAAAATTAGTTGAGGTGTAAGTACTACACGATCAAAAGCTCTCTCAGGGTCACCCATGCGAGCAACGAGTAGCCGCACAGCATTGCTTGCGAGGTCATTTAAGTCGGTTCGCATGGTGGTCAAGTCGAATACTTTCCACGCGGCCATCGGGATGTCATCAAATCCCACGATGGTTAAATCCTCTGGGACTCTCACTCCGGTTGCTTCGGCTGCGTTCCTTACGCCCAGCGCTATGACATCATTGCCGCAAAATATTGCAGTTGGGCGGTGTGGGTAGATAGCGGAAAAGCCCTCTACCCCGGTTTTTTCGGTGAATGGCCCAACATGGATCAGGCGATCGTCTAGGGATACGCCAAGTTGATTTAGGCGTTGGCGGAATCCAATAGCCCGTTCGTGACCGGTGCTGGTTGAATCCGGCCCGTAGATTGCCCCAATCTTGATGTGGCCAAGCCTTACGAGGAAGTCAGCAACATCTTGAGAACCCGCGAAGTTATCTGCAACACAACAATCGGCTTCGATGTCATCGGCCTGTCGATTGATGAGGACGTATGGAACACCTCGGCGTTCCAATTCTCTCGGCAATGAACTCGACCGCTCGGATGTGGTGAGTATTACGCCGTCAAGGGATCCATCGATCAGCGGTTCCAACTCAATAGGGGCGTCGCCTCGATCGGTTACCAGAATTGTCCGGTAGCCCAGGTCGGCTAAAGTCTCGTGCAGCGGTTCAATCAGCGCCGGATAAAACGGATTACTTAATTCTGCGCTGACTATCCCGACCCGGCCAGTGGTCTGCGTTGAGAGTGCACGGCCGGACTGGATTGGGACGTAACCCAGCTCGCGGGCGGCCTGTCGGACCCGCCAGCGGGTACTTGCCGAGACCCCGCGCTGGTCTCGGAGCGCTCGGGAGACCGTGGGCTGTGAAACCCCGGCCCGCCTGGCCACATCAAGGCTGGTTATTGGCATATTCGCATCGCAATCTCAAATCGAGAAACTTTTTGGGTGACTTGTAAACTATCACTTGACACGCATACGTATGCAATCCATCCTCAGGGGGATAGAGCCCAAGTCACTACCTAAGGAGATTCCCGTGGTCACAGTCTTAAAAGGCGCGGTCAGCAAGGAGACCGTAGCAGCGTCAAATGCCGCCGTTTCTGAGGTAGTGGCCGGGGTTATCGCCGATATTCGCGAGCGGGGTGACGCAGCTGTCAGGGATTACTCAGAAAAATTCGATAAGTGGTCTCCCGACCAGTTCAAGTTGAGCCAGGAGGAGATTGAGCGGATCATTTCGACGGTCCCCGATCAAGTTGTGACCGACATCAAAGCTGTGCAGGCCAATGTTCGCGATTTCGCTCAACATCAACGGGATTCAATGGCCGATTTCGAGGTTGAAACCATGCCGGGGGTATTCCTAGGGCAGAAGAACATTCCGGTTTCGGCCTCGGGCGCCTATATTCCTGGTGGCCGGTATCCGCTGGTCGCCTCGGCACACATGACTGTGGTAACCGCCAAGGTTGCTGGGGTCCAGCGGGTGACCGCCTGCACTCCGCCAATTCATGGTGAGATTCCAGCCGCGACCATAGCCGCTGCGCACTTTGCCGGCGCCGACGAGATTTTCTTACTCGGTGGAGTTCAAGCAGTCGCCGCGATGGCCCTGGGTACCGAAACAATCGGCAAAGTCGAAATTCTTGCTGGCCCGGGTAACGCCTACGTCGCTGAAGCGAAGAGGCAACTCTTTGGCGAAGTGGGGATCGACCTACTTGCTGGCCCGACCGAGATCCTCGTCATTGCCGATGACGCTGCAGACCCGTTCGTTGTCGCCGTTGACCTATTAAGCCAGGCCGAGCACGGGCCGGATTCGCCTGCGATTTTGATCACCACGTCGGAGACACTTGGGCGAAAAGTAATTGAATATATTGATCGAATTCTTCCTGATATGCCAACAAACGACTTTGCCGGCCCGGCTTGGCGTGACCACGGACAAGTACTTGTGGTTGGCGATATGGACGCTGCATATGCGCTGGCAGATGATTTTGCTAGCGAGCATGTTGAGGTGCTGACCGAGTCCCCGCGCGATGCCCTAGTGAAGATGCGCAACTACGGAGCCCTATTCCTGGGTGAGGGGACTTGTGTCTCCTATGGTGACAAGGTTATTGGTACGAACCACACCCTTCCAACAAGAAAGAGCGCCCGGTACACCGGTGGCCTGTGGGTGGGCAAATACCTGAAGACGGTCACCTACCAAGAAGTTGTAAACCGTGACTCGAGCTCCTTCTTGGGTGAAATGTGTGGTCGGGCAAGCCGAGTTGAATTCTTCGAAGGCCATGCTCGTTCGGGTGATGTGCGTGCCGCTAAGTACGGCGGAGGCACTTTGGATTGGGCACCTTGGGCTTTCCAGGAAAGTAGTTGATTAGCGCACCTATCGCACTGGATACTGATTAGATGTCCGCCATGGTGCGGGTTTTTGGCGATGGGTCGATTGCGACATATGGCGCCGAAGAGTTTGTCTTTGTCGAGATCTCACGCGAGATGAGCCTAGAAGACACCTTACGTGGGATTGCTCTGACCGATGCAATTAGGAGTTTAGATCTCCCAGGAATAACTGACATCTGCCCCTCACACGTCAGTTACATGCTGAGAGTCAACCCAGATGTAATTGAGCACGAGGCTCTCCTGGACACTTTGCAGGAAATTCACACCGCGGTTGCCGCTTCGGAAAATCTCAAGATCCATGGGCGGTTAATCGATATGCCAATGTATTACCAAGACCCTTGGACACTTGAGACTTTAAAGCGGTTTAGGGATCGACATCAGTCGCCGGAGACCGATGATATTACCTATTGCGCCAGGATTAATGGCTTCGATGATGTTGAATCGTTTGTGACTGCACATTCATCAAATCCGCATATTGCTACGTTCATTGGCTTTATGCCTGGTAATGCCGAGTGCTACCAGTTAGTGCCTAGAAATTTGACACTTGAGGCACCTAAATACCTTCGACCAAGAACCGACACACCCGAAAGGGCTTTAGGCTTTGGCGGCGCTTTCACGAATGTTTATCCGGTACGCGGCGCCGGGGGCTTTCAGCTTATCGGCAGAACCCCAACCCCGGTTATAGATATTTCACAGCGGCTCGCAGATTTCGCCGATAATTTCGTCATGCCTAGATGCGGTGACATTTTTAAGTACCGCCCAATTGACGCTGACGAATACCACGATATTAGGCGAGATGTTAAGGACGGCAGTTTTAGATTCCGGATGAAGCCGGTGGAGTTCGACCTAACCGCATTTAACTTAGACCCGAGTAGGTACAACATCGAGTTACTGGACGGGCTGAGTAGTGATTGAGGTTATTGAACCGGGCCTTTATACGACGATTCAAGATCTAGGGCGTCCGGGATTCTACGCAATGGGGCTCCCTCCATCTGGCGCCCTTGACATGTTTTCGCACTGTGCTGCGAATGCGCTTGTTGGGAATACGTCGAATGCCTCAACACTAGAAATTACTTTTGCGGGGCCGGTGCTGAAATTTTCGGTGGCCTCGACCATTGCCCTGGTAGGAGCTAAGGCCGAGGTGACTTTAGATGGCGAGGAGATTGAGGCAGGGGCCTCGATAGAAGTAAATGCTGATCAGGTTCTTCGATTTGGCTTAATGCGCACCGGTGCTCGAACGTACCTTGCGGTGCGAGGTGGCATAGATGTCCCGCATGTTATGGGTAGCAGGTCGACCTATGTCCTGTCTCGTATTGGCGGCCTCGACGGACGGGTCCTGCGCGCTGGAGACCAGCTCACAATCGGTGACGAATTCCGTCCTGAATCCTCGGGCAGAGCCGGAGTTACCTTGCCGGCGGAGTACATCAGCGAGCCGAAAAAGGAGCAGGAACTCAGGGTTGTGCCAGGGCTGTGCGATTACCGTCTCACCAAGCCCGGGCTGGAGTCACTCTTCGGCAGTCCTTATCGAGTTTCCCCAGAGGCAAACCGAACCGGTTATAGATTTTCCGGGGAGCATCTTGAATTTGTTGACCGCGAAGCTCCTTTCGGAGCAGGGGATGACCCAAGTAACGTGGTAAATCTGGGCTATCCGATAGGTTCGATTCAAGCGCCAAGTGGGTCTGAGCTGATCGCTTTGATGCGCGATGCGATAACCGGCGGGGGTTACGCAACACTCGGCACCGTGATCATGAGTGACCTAGATCGCATAGCCCAAATGCGGTTACCTGATGTTGCTTATTTCGTGCAAGTTGACTTGGACGTTGCATTGGCCGAGCGCAAAATGATGCAGCAACGCCTAGCCCAAGTTGTTGAGTTAGGTAGCGCCTAGTTATTCGATCATCGCCCGGCCGCGTACCCTTGCGCACCTCGTGGGTTTGCAGCTGCGCCAAGGAGCCCAGTTTCTGGGTCTCTAGTTACCACAGACAATCGACCTAGACTCCAGTCGCCGACGATAGTCACGCGATGCCCCAGCCGCACCAACTCGGCGCAAACGTCTTCATCCATTCTTCCCTCGATACTCACACCTGATTTAACCCAAGTACGCGGCCAGAATGACTCCGGGAAAGCCTGCGATAAAAATGCTGGCGCATCAATCGCCTCTTGTGGCGTGTAGCCGCAAACAATGGTTCGCAGAAGATATTGAAGTTGCCATTGATCTTGGCCGTCCCCGCCGGGGCTGCCAAGGGCAACTATCGGTTCATTTCCCTGCAGCACCAATGTTGGAGTGAGGGTCACTCTTGGGCGCTTACCGCCTTGAAGGCGCGAGGGTGAAGATTTATCCAGCCAAGATTGTTGTAGTCGTGAGTTGAGCGCAAAACCTAATCCAGGGATAATGGGGGAGGATTGCAACCACCCACCGGATGGGGTAACAGCGATCATATTTCCCCATTGGTCGACGACATCAAGTTGGCAAGTATCGCCGCGGGTATGGCTAGGTTCCGGTGCTTTATGTGGTGTAGCTTCGCCACCCGCACCTTCTTGCAACGGTGGATGGTACGCGGTAAATCCAGGGACATCGCCAGGGCGAAGTTCCGCGCTCGCGGTCGAGCCGATCAAGGCCAGTCTTTTAATTATGTAGTCATCGGCTAGCAGACTTTCAATCGGCGCCTTCAAATCGCCGAAGTATCCATCTCTGTCTGCCATGGCAAGCTTGGTCGCTTCAAGAATCAGGTGAATACCCCGAGCAGTTGATGGATCCAATTCATCGTCTGAATATTTTTCAAGCATAAGCAGGATCTGCGCCAACGCCGGGCCCTGAGTCCAGGCTCCCGCTTTCGCAATGGTGCGCCCACGAAATTTGACACAAACCGGGAGTTCATATTCGGCTCGGTAGTTTGCCAAGTCGCCGGGGCTGAGCAGCCCCGCGGCAAGTTTCCCGCTCGGTTGCCACGAAGGTAGTTTCACAAATTCAGCAATGCTCTGTGCAATGAATCCCGTAGACCACTGGGTTCTCGCCGCTTCAATTCGAGAAGCCCGAGAGTTGGCCTGATCACCGACCTCGATCAGTTTCTCCAATACCCGGGCATATTCGATATTGAAAATTATTGATCCAACTTCGGGAACCGCACCATCACGAAGCCAAGCCGCCGCGGAAGTCGGCCAGTGCTCCCGAAGAATTGGCGCAACATCACTAAGCGTTGCGTGGATCGACGCGGTAACCGGGAACCCGTCTCGCGCGTATTCAATTGCGAACTGAAGTACGTCAGCGAGCTCCCATGTTCCGTAGTCAAGTAAGAGGAGCATCCAGGCATCAAACTGGCCTGGGGTTGTAGTCGATAAGGTCCCTGAGCCAGGAACAGAGTTAAAGCCGTGGTCGTGAAACCACTCAATTGATGAGGCTAAAGGTGCGGGGCCGACCCCGGCTAGCACTTTCGTTACGCGCTCTTGGGCCGATGAGAAAATCCCGACCAACTCACCAGCTGGGCCATTTAGATTCGGCTCAACAACCTGAAGCACGAATCCGCCTGCGACGGCGGCATCGAATGCGTTGCCACCGCGTTCTAGCACTGCTTGGGCCGACGCGGTCGCGAGCCAATGCGAACTTGATGCCATGCCGAATCGGCCGGTGAGGCTGGGCCGCGTGGTACTTGCCGGGCGCAAAGATGGGGGCTGACTCATCATCTGTGTCAGCCCCCATCTTTTCTCCCCAAAGGGAGTAGCTATGCCATTTGCCTCAACCCTAAGTGCTAGGCGACTAGAACAACCTTTAGCGCGTTGGTGGTGGCGGCGTTCTTGAAAATGTCGTACCCCTCCACCGTGTCGCTCAGCGGAATTCTGTGGCTGATTAGCGTGGTCGCGTCAAGAGTGCCGGAGCTGATCGCTTTCATTAGCTGCGGGACCTTGAGTGCAGATGGGATGCCAGTTGTTATGGTGATTTGCTTTGCCCATAGTTTCTCGAGGTGCAAAGTTGCCGGCTCTTCATGGACTCCAATATTTGCGACGCGGCCACCTGAGCGCACTAGGTCTGCGGCTAACTCAAATGGTGCAGGGAACCCAGCGGCTTCGATGGTTACGTCTGCGCCGAGGCCCTCGGTCAGCTGGGCAACCAATGCGTGTGCATCTTCTGGGCCAACCGCATGCGTGGCTCCGAGTTCCAGGGCCTTCTTGCGCCTGGACTCAACCAAGTCAACAACTACCAAGTTCGCAGGCGAGAAAAGTTTCGCGGTAAGTACAGTCGAAAGCCCAACCGGCCCGGCACCGACGATAACAACGGTGTCACCCGGAGCTACCTGACCCATCAGCACGCCGATCTCGTATCCGGTCGCGAGGATGTCTGTGAGGAAGACGACCTGCTCGTCAGTCAGCTGATCTGGAATCTTGTAAAGGGAGTTTTGCGCGAACGGAATTCGTGCGTATTCCGCTTGGACCCCATCAATTAAATGGCCCAAAGCCCAGCCGCCATTAAGGCACTGCCCATATTGTTGTGAGGTGCAAAAACGGCAGTAACCGCAAGCCGTTACGCAGGTGGCCAGAATTCGATCCCCAGGAACGACGTTTTTGACTGCTGAGCCGACTTCTTCGACCACCCCTACGCCTTCGTGGCCAAGGATTGTTCCGTGGGGCGTGTCTGGCACACCGCCCTTGACGATGTGCGTATCGGAGCCGCAAATTGTCGTGGTCGTGACACGCATGATGATGTCGGTGTCTTCCTGAATTTTTGGGTCAGGGCGATCGGTCCAGGTGATGCTCCCGGGCTGGTCGTAAACCAGTGCCTTCATTATTACTCCTTCATCTATCGTGCGCAGTCAGCGCTTGTGGGTGTGCTTTGATAAAAGTTTGGATCATTTGGGGGGTAAATATAGGAGTGGACTTTAGTAGACCGGCTGCAAGGACCCCTCCTTAAGGCCGAAGCGCAGGCTACGGTCGGCCGGGACCCACGAATTCTCAACTTGTGCGCGGGTCCCCATCATGACCACCCGATCAACCAAGGAGTTACCGATAGCGAGTTGACCGGGCTCCCAAGCCTTAAGGGCAGCGGAAATGTCGTTAGGGAATTTCTCCAAGCATTCTGCTAGTGCCCAAGCCTCAGCCGCGGCTTTGGCGGTGCCGGCTGCAGCATGCGGGCGTGCGACGAATGCCGCGTCTCCGAGTAATACCGCTCGGCCGAATACCATTTTGGAAACCCGCACATCCTGGACCTGCTGAATGTAAGGATGCTCAGTTCGCAGTACAAGTTCAGCTGCTGCTGGGGCGAGCTCGGTCACTACCGAGGCTTTCATCTCGTCAACGAATCTGTCCTGCACTTTGCCCGGGTGGATAGACACCTCACCGCGAAAACCCATTTTGTCGGTCATAACTTCTTCGAGCAGCAAGGGATCTGGCAAATTTCGGTACCACACGTAGTTGAATAGTCGGTTGCCTACATCAACTGATCCGTCAATATTTGGAATCGGATACATGCAGATGTGAGTGTTGTCGCCGAAGGAGTACCCGAGAGCGTCGCCGGTGAGCTGGATAGTTTCTGCGGTCAGTGCGCTCTCATGCACTGTGCCACGCCAGCCGATGTAGCCGGAATACTGAGTCTTTGTTTCAGGTAAAAGTCGCTTTCGCCCGGCCGAAGAAATACCGTCAGCGAAAACAACTAAATCGGCAGTGGCGATTTTGCCGTTGGTGAATCGAAGGGTTACGGAGTCTGCGTCCTGATCCATGCCGACAAAACAGTGTCCGAGGTGGTAGCTGTCGCGCCCTAAATCCGCGAGGAGTCCGCGATAAAGAGTGCCCCAAGATGTGAAGCGCCATTCGACGGGCTCTTCATAAACGATTTCGTTTTTTAAATCTAGGTAGCGCAAGTATCTCGAGACCGTGGACAGTCGATCCGGGTTTAGCTGGCTTCTTTCTTTGAACCAGCGATAGGCTTCTGGTTGCAAGACAATGCCTCCACCTCGGCCGTCTAACTCCTCCGGGGTTCTTTCGTATACGTCTACTTCAAAGCCCAGGTCGCGCAAAAGCAGCGCCGTGGTTAGGCCACCAATTGAACCGCCCACGATCGCGGCCCTTTTACCACTCTTACTCATAACGGTTTGCCTCTCTGGTCGCGCCCAGTGTGCACATAGTCACCCCTCCAAGGTACCCAAATCCTACTTTCACGAAACCCCTTGCTTACCACTGGAGTAGGTACTACACTTCGTGCGAATTAGGACTCGGTAACTTCGCGTGCTTGGAGCGTATGTAATGGAATTTGGCATCGGTCTTTGGGGAATGCAAAGCACTAGATCTGCGCTGCTTCCGCACCAAACTTTGTACCGTCGGCTCGGTGAATCATGCCAGGTGGCAGAGGGTTTGGGCTTTGAATCACTTTGGCTAACCGAGCACCGCTTTTGGTACGACGGATACCTGCCGGCGCTGCTAACCGCGGGCGGTTACATGGCGGGTGCCACCACCAAATTGCGCATCGGGACAGGTTGCCTTCTGTTACCTCAGCATGACCCGATCAGGATTGCCCAAGGAGTTGCGACCCTCGACCAAATCTCCCACGGACGGCTCGACTTTGGCGTAGCACTTGGCTACCGCGATCAGGAATTTGATGGGCTAGGTATCCATCGCAAGGAGCGCGCCGGGCGAATGGAAGCAGCATTAGATGTTCTTGCCGACGCTGCGGCTGGTCGACCAATACATGGAGACGGTCCGATCATCACCCCAACTCCGATTCAGAATCCAGTTCCGCTGTGGGTTGCTGCTGTCAGCGACAATGCGGTGAAGCGGGCAGCACGGCGCGGATTGAACCTTCTGCTTTCAGATGCACACGATGATCGCCGAGCCGGCGAACTTGTTGAGCTCTACCACCGAACAGCACAAGAGCATGGTGTTGATAGCAGCGATGTGAGATTCGGAATTCTTCGTTATGTGTGGGTGGATGAATCCGCTGCCAACGCCGAAAAGGTTGTCATCCCACGCCTTCGCTCGTTCCTGCTTGAGCAACTTGGTGGCTGGCGGTACCTATCGGATGAAGAAGGTAATTCCCTAGGTTTCGAGCAACCGGAGAAGCTACGCAAGGCAGCCGAAGGAGTTATCCGAAATAACGCTGCTATCGGGACACCTGAAACGGTAATTCGCCGGCTTAAGTCCCTTGAATCAGTTGGCGTGAATTTCATTGTGGCACGCAGTCACATGGTTTCAGAGTCACCAGATGATCTATACCAGGCGATGTCACTCCTGGCGAATGAAGTTGCTCCCGCAGTTGTTAGCACAAGGAAGGCATGACATGCGATTTGGTTTTGGTCCCTTTTCAGTAGAACAGCACGGCAACGTTGGCTTGACTGAAGCGTACGAGATTATGGGCGACGCAGTTGAATTAGCGGAAAATTCCGGGTTCGACTCAGCCTGGATTGCCGAGCGTCACTTCTCCGAGGATGGCTATTGTTCAGCGGCATTTGTTGCCGCCGCAAACCTGGCTGCGCGCACGGAATCAATCCGCATCGGTGTCATGCCGATTTTGGGTTTGAGCCACCCACTGTATTTTGCCGAAGATGCAGCTGTCTTAGACAACCTCTCAGGTGGCCGAGCGATTATTTGCCCGATAAATGCGGTCGCACACGAAATGAAGGGTTATGGAATTTCCGAAGCGGATTACCTAGGCCGTTTCACCGAGTCACTCGATGTTTTATTCAAGGCTTGGGGTGCACGGCCGTTTCGCGCCGACGGAAAAATCTGGACAATCCCCGCCCAACTTGACGGCCATACTGAAAACGTCTCCGGGATGGTCATGGCAAGCCCTAAGCCAGCCCAATTTGATTTGCCGGTTTGGTTGGGCGGTTTCTGGGAGCCAGGTCGCACTCTGGCGGCAGAGCTCGGCCTACCAATGATTCTTGGGTCTATCTCTGACAACCAGGCACTCGGGTCTCTCTGGTCTGCCTATGATGAGAAAACCAAGAACCCGCGAGCCGCACAGCATATTGTCGTGCGAGATATTTACGTATCCACGGCCGATGATCCAGC
>JBIIOU010000153.1:0-5331 GCA_044336815.1 Candidatus Nanopelagicales bacterium
TGGCCTCTTGGGCGACAGGGTGCAAACGCACCAGTGGCTGACCAGGGGAGACTGGATCACCGTCATGGACAAGCCATTCGACAACTACACCACCATGCGGTGCGAGCACTTCGGTGCTATCGCGCAAGGTGTCAACTTGGCCGATCACCGCACCGGGGGCGAGAGTATCGCCAATAGGTGTGTGAAGTGACTGCTTGAAAGTACCTTTGACGGGTGCGATAAGTAAGCGCCAAGTTGGTTGCGCACTAATAGCTGAGACCGAACCGTGCTCAGCGATGAGCGCCCACGCCGCCTCGAGATCGTCGGGGGTTTTAACCGCGAGAGTTTGTACGTTCGGCAGTGCGCGCTTGATTAAACCGGTCAAAGTGCCAGCGGGTGGAATCTCAATAACCGCGGTGACACCGAGGTCGCCCATGGTTTCCATGCACAGATCCCAGCGCACCGGGTTACTAACCTGCGTTACCAGCCGGCGCAGTACTTCGCGGCCATCATGGATTACTTGGCCGTCGGCATTAGAAAGTAATTTCAACCTAGGGTCGTGGGTGGAAATTGATTTGGCATAGCGGCGAAGTAATTCGACGGCGGGTGCCATGTGGGTCGTGTGGAAAGCCCCGGCAACATCAAGGGGGCGCACCCGCGAACCCTCGGGAGCGTCGTCACTAAATGCCGCAAGTTGTGCCATGGTGCCGGCAACGACAATCTGCCCCGAGCTGTTGATATTTGCCGGAGTAAGGCCATGGACTATAGCTTTTGCAAGAACTTCTTCGGTGTCTCCACCAAGTACCGCGGACATCCCGGTTTCGGTTACCGCCGCTGCCGCGGCCATTGCCTTGCCACGCTCGCGCACGAAAACCATGGCCTGCTCGGCGGACAGCACCCCGGCGCCCACCGCGGCGGTAATTTCACCGACGGAATGCCCCGCTCCGGCGCCGATCTGGGTGAATCCGGTTGATGGGTGTGGGAACAAGCTGAGCAGGGTTACTAAGCCGGCGCCGACTATGAGGGGTTGGGCAATGGCCGTATCGCGGATGGTTTCGGCGTCGGAGGTGGTGCCGTGGGCGATGAGATCAACCCCGCTCACCGCACTCAGCCACTCAAGGCGTTCACGCACCCCTGGGGCATCGAGCCAGGGCACTAAGAAGCCGGGGGATTGGGCACCTTGACCGGGAGCGACGACGACGAGCACGGGGTAAGCCTTTCGTTAAAGCGTTGACTTTCGCGCTGTTGGCGGCGCCAATGTCGAAGACCAATTCTTGTAGGAATCCTACAAAAGTCGACCTAATGTCAAACCTACTCTAATAGTGAAGTTACCCCTGTTATCGGTTGGACTAAAGCCGGTTAGGTCGGCAATTCGGCGCAGGCGGTATCTGACGGTATTGGGGTGGATGAACAATGCGCGGGCGGTGGCCTCGAGTGAGGTTGTCTGCTCCAGATAACTACTTGCGGTGGCCAGAAGGGTGGCGTCGGAGGCCAGCGGAGTGTAAATGAGCCGGATTAACTCCGCAGCGGCCTCGTGATCACCGGCGAGGGCGCGCTCGGGGAGTAACTCCGAGGTGGCGACCGGGCGAGGAGCCGCTGCCCACCCGGGGGCAGCTCGCAGTCCCGACAGGGCGGCCCGGGCCGCTTGGGGTACCTCGCCAAAGGTAGTTACCGCGCTGCTAAAGACCACCGGGCCGGCTCCGAAGTGTGGGGCGAGGAGGCGGGCGGCTTTGGCCGGGTCGGCAAGTTGCCCGGCGACCGCCAGCAAGGTGGTGCCATGAATCCCGGTGAGCAAATCAATTCCATAGGTTTCGGCAGCGCGCCGCAGTACATCAAGGGCGGTTTCTGGATCACCGGCGGGCGACGGCCCGGTGATTACCACCATGGCGGTACCACCGGACCAGCCAAGTGCGGTGATGCGGCCCAGCACCGACTCATCTAGTTCATCGCGCAGTAGCGCATCAATAACAAGTGCTTCGAGTCTGGCGTCCCAAGCCCCGCGGGCTTCCGCAGCGCGCGCATAAACCTCAGCTGCCGAGAAGGCGATTTCTCTGGAGTAACGCAAAATTGCTTCGCGCAGTGCCGGCCGGTCTTCGAGCGGCACAATCTCATCAACGGCCGACTCAACGACCGCAATGGTGGTTCGGACAAGAGCCACCGTTTGCTCGAGAGAGATAACCCTGGCTAACTCACGTGGGGCAGCGCCGAAAACATTCGTGGTGAGGGCGGGCTGGCTTGTCGGGTTTTCGAGCCAGTTGATGAAAGCGGTGATGCCGGCTTGGGCTACTTGGGCAACCCAGGTGCGCTCTTGGGCGCCAAGATCGTGATACCACGGCAGGCCTTCTTCCATCAGCCGAGTGGCGGCCGTCGTTAGCGAACTAGTTGCCTGCGTCAGGCGAGGTGACATATTTGATGCAGGGGTCATCCGCGCCTGCTTACGTTAACCGATTGAGATGCCGACGAGGCGGCCAACGAAGTAAGTGATCAGCGCGGCTCCGGCGCCCCAGACAAATTGCCGTAGTGCTGAGAACACAACTCCACGCCCTGAGAGCCGCCCGACAACACCTCCAACCACCAGCAGTGAGGTAACCGCCATAGCGATGGCCAGATATAGCGGTGCGGTGGTGGATGCACCTGGCGCAGTGAAGAACAAGTACGGAATCACTACGACGCATGCTCCGATTGCAAACGCTATGAAACTTGACAGAGCAACTTTTACCGGTGAACCAAGCTCGTCTGGATTAAGCCCAAGTTCTTCGCGGGCAAGAGTGTCAAGGGCGCGAGCAGGATCGGCCATGAGTTGCTCGGCGGTGGCAGCGGCAGTTTCTTTGGTCAGCCCCTTGGCTCGATAGATAAGTTCGAGCTCACGTTGCTCTTCCTCGGGCTTATCCCGAAGTTCGCTTGCCTCCATCGCAATTTCACGGCGGAAGAGATCGCGCTGGCTGGCAACACTTACGTATTCACCGGCGGCCATTGAGAAGGCGCCTGCCAATAAACCGGCCAGGCCGGCGAACAAAATCGTGCTGTTATTTGGCGCAGCGCCGGCGAATCCCATTACCAGCGCGGTATTTGAAACTAGGCCGTCGCTGACTCCGAAAACCGCAGCGCGGGTCGCGCCGGATCTATCACCACGGTGCCAACTTTCGGCGAAGTCGGGCATCCCGGGTGCAAATTCAGGAACCCCGGTACCGCGCATCGCCCGAAATTTACTTGCATGTTCGCGTTCATCAGCGGACATCGTGGCGGGGGCTTCGGGTTCATCGTCATACATGCCGGCGTCTTCACCTTCGGCTTTTTCAAGTTGGGCGAGTACCCCATCTAGCCCGGCCGCTCGAGCACGCTTGATAAGGCCCGCATCCTTTGCGTCCAAAGTGGTCGGTGCAGGTGGTACCGCTACCCCGTACTCCTCAAGCTTGGCGATCCAATGCGCCGCATGCTCATCTTCAACGTCGGCGAGCTCGATGAGTGCCTCGCGGCGGTCATCGGTAACTGTTTGCGCCAAGGCACGGTAGAGAAGTGAAGCCTTCCGCTCGGCATCGAGAAAGGCCAAGAAACGTTTTGGATCCTTTGTCATCCGGATCCCTCGGTGCTACCTGAATCTGCTGCCGACGGGTCGTGTAATTGGTATCGCTCAATGGCCTCGCTCACCCGAGCGGAGTCAATGTCACCGCGCTTTGCAAGCATGGCCAAAGTCTGGGTCGTAATTGATTCGGCGTCAACCAGAAAATGACGGCGCAGCGCCCCGCGAGTATCGGACATACCCCACCCGTCGGTACCAAGGGAGATGAAATCGGTAGGTACCCAATCACTTATTTGATCTTGGACCGCACGCATCCAATCCGAGACGGCAATGACCGGGCCGGGCCGGCCACTTAAGCACTGAGTCACATATGCCTGCTGGGGCTCTTCAGTAGGGTGCAACAAGTTATGTCGATCGACCGCAAGGCCATCGCGGCGTAACTCATTCCATGAAGTAACCGACCAGACATCGGCGGCCACTCCCCAGTCATCGCGCAGCAACTCTTGGGCACGAAGGGCCCAGTTAACCCCCACGCCACTGGCAAGTAGTTGAGCGTGTGGGCCTGCTCCGGGCGCCTCGCTGACCAAGTGCATGCCGCGCAAGATGCCTTCTACGTCGACGCCTTCAGGCTCGGCTGGTTGCGGATAAGGCTCGTTATAAATAGTCAGGTAGTAATAGATGTTCTCAGGATCTGGGCCAAACATTCGGCGCAGACCGTCTTTAAAAATATGCCCAATCTCGTAGCCGAACGCCGGGTCGTAAGCGACCACCCCCGGATTGGTGCTTGCGAGGAGCAACGAGTGACCATCTTCATGCTGCAGGCCCTCACCATTAAGGGTGGTGCGGCCAGCGGTAGCGCCAAGAACAAAGCCCCGCGCCATCTGATCCATTGCAGCCCAGAACGCGTCGCCGGTGCGCTGGAAACCGAACATCGAATAGAAAATGTAGAGCGGAATCATCGGCTCGTTCTGGGTCGAGTAGGAGCTCCCGACTGCGGTAAACGACGCGACAGACCCGGCCTCGTTTATGCCTTCATGCAGAATCTGACCGGTGGTCGACTCCTTATAGGAGAGCATTAATTCGCGGTCAACCGAGATGTACTGCTGCCCGTGCGGTGAATAGATCATCGCTGTCGGAAAGAGTGAATCCATTCCGAAAGTGCGCGCCTCATCAGGAATAATAGGCACAAATCGGTTGCCGATATTTTCATCCTTGATTAGATCCTTCAACAAGCGCACGAAGGCCATGGTGGTGGCGATTGCCTGCTTACCTGAACCGCGCCTAACAACTTCGTAGGCATCGTCACCGGGCAAGGTGAGCACCTTCGCCAAGGTGCGGCGAGTTGGCACCGAACCACCGAGCTTGCGGCGGGTCTCGACCATGTATTGCATGGCTTCATCTTGCGGGCCGGGATGGTAGTAGGGCGGAAGATAAGGATCCATCGCACTATCGGGGATCGGAATACGTAGGCGATCGCGAAATTCCAGTAAATCTTCAAGGCTGAGTTTTTTCATCTGATGGGTTGAGTTGCGACCCTCGAAGTGTGAACCAAGAGTCCAGCCCTTGATGGTCTTAGCCAAGATTACGGTCGGTTGCCCCTTGGTATTCGAAGCGGCTTCATAGGCCGCATACATCTTGCGGTAGTCATGGCCACCGCGTTGCAAAGCCCAGATCTCATCGTCGGTCAACGACTCGACAAGTTTTGCGGTGCGCGGATCGCGACCGAAGAAATTCTCGCGGATAAATGCGCCGTCTTCGGACTTATAGGTCTGGAAGTCACCATCTGGTGTGGCATTCATTAAATTGACGAGCGCGCCATCGCGATCGGCGGC
>JBIIOU010000154.1:0-5310 GCA_044336815.1 Candidatus Nanopelagicales bacterium
GTTGAGGCGCTACAAAATAATGTTGCTGACAGAGCTGATCACGCCCCTATTGTGGCATATGGTCCGCGCGCCGCTTAGCAGATGGTGTGCATCCAGTTATGGCGATCTGGGGCGGCGCCGGTCTGGATATCAAGAAGTGCTTGACGAAGTTTCATGGTTAGGGCTCCCGTGCGGCCACCGGCCACCTCCCAGGCTCCACTCTCCCTGGACTTGACCTGCCCAACCGGAGTTATGACGGCGGCGGTACCACAGGCAAAGACTTCGGTTATCGCCCCACTGGCGCAGCCATCTCGCCAATCTTCAACACTTATTCGGCCTTCATCGGCTCGGATCCCGAGGTCTTCGGCAACGGTGAGCAATGACTCCCGCGTAATGCCCGGCAAAAGGGCCCCGGTTAGTTGCGGGGTAACTATGCGCGCTGAATCTCCCTCGCCATAGACGAAGTACAGATTCATTCCGCCCATCTCTTCGATCCATCGGCGCTCAACTGCGTCAATCCAAACTACTTGATCGCACCCATGCTGGGCGGCCTCAGCCTGCGCGATAAGTGAAGCTGCGTAGTTGCCCGCGCACTTGGCCTCACCGGTGCCACCGGGTGCCGCGCGGACATACTCATCTGACAGCCAAACAGATACTGGCTTAACGCCTTGCGGAAAGTACGCACCCGCAGGAGAGGCAATCAGGAGGTATTCATACGCATTGCTCGGGCGAATCCCCAAGCCAACTTCCGTGGAAATCATGAAGGGGCGCAGGTAGAGCGATTTTTCTTGGTCACTTGGGACCCATGCTTGATCCTGGCGCACCAGCGCTTCGATAGAGCCCAGAAATAGCTCATCGGGTAGCTCCGCCATCGCCAACCGGCGAGCAGAGCGGGCGAAACGCTCAGAATTCTTGATCGGTCGAAATGCCTTGATGCTGCCGTCCGCGTGACGATAGGCCTTTAGACCCTCAAAAATTGCTTGGCCGTAATGCATCACATTCGTGGCCGGATCCAGCATCAGTGGGCCGTACGGAACCAACTCTTCGCCATGCCACCCGTCATCGGTGGTCCACTTCGCGCGCACCATGTGGTCAGTGAAATACCTACCGAAACCCGGATTGGCCATGATGGCATCGCGCTCCGAGATTGACCTAGGCGCCGCCGAAGCCTTTATCTCAATAGGCCAGAGCGAAGTTCCGGACTCGGTGCTAGTGGTCATCGGTGGCTCCCTCACGTATTTGGGGTAACGCTACACACGTGCCCCAGCACTACCACTCAGACGGTGGCTCAGGCCGCGTGCCACTTCAGGCAGCGGCAGCGATCGCACCGGCCGCAAGCGCGTCACCGATCTCACTTGTGGAACGCGAACTAGAGCCACGTGTTGCCAAATCATTCTCGACTGCTACTTCAACCCACCTCGATGCTTGGCTAAAGCCAACATGGTCGAGCAACATGGCAAGGGACATCACGGTTGCTGTTGGGTCGGCCTTACCTTGACCGGCGATATCTGGGGCTGAGCCGTGAACCGGCTCGAACATACTTGGGTTGCTGCGGCTCGGATCGATATTGCCACTTGCCGCCAACCCGATACCGCCGCCAATCGCCGCGCCAATATCGGTGAGAATGTCACCGAAAAGATTGTCTGTGACAACAACATCGAATCGCTCGGGGTTGGTCAGGAAGAACATGGAAGCCGCGTCAACATGTAAGTAATCGGTAGCAACTTCAGGGTACTCCAGCTTCACCCGGTCGAAGGTGCGCTGCCAAAGATCACCGGCGAAAACCAGCACATTGGTCTTATGCACCAGCGTAACTTTCTTGCGCCGGCGCATCGCGCGGTCAAAGGCGTCACGAATTATTCGCTCAGCCCCGTAGGCAGTGTTCAAACTCACTTCGGTCGCGACTTCCTGTGGGGTACCTATACGCAGCACGCCACCGGCGCCAACATATGGACCTTCGGTGCCTTCGCGGCAAACTACAAAATCAATTTCTGCTGGGCCTTTGCCAGCCAGCGGGCCCGTAACACCCGGATACAACTTGACCGGGCGCAGGTTAACGTGATGGTCCATCACAAATCGCAGCGGCAACAACACGCCACGCTCCAAGATGCCCGGCTTGACCGAAGGGTCGCCGATCGCACCAAGCAAGATTGCGTCATAACCGCGAAGTTCTTCGACAACAGCGTCGGGCAGTAACTCACCGGTGGCGTTGTAGCGGCGGGCACCAAGGTCGTACTCGGTCGAGGTGACGGTGATACCGGCCGCGGGCGAAACAGCAGCGAGTACCTTCATGGCCTCGGCCACCACCTCGGTGCCGATGCCGTCGCCGGGGATCAGAGCAATGTTGAGGGTTCTTGACATGGCCGAAACCCTACCCAGCCGGCCTCTGGTACTCTGCGCGGGTGCTGATCGTGAACCTGCTCCTTCGCCGCCGCGGCGAGGCCTCTTAACCGGCCTCCTCGTCGCGGGTTTCGTCGTTTGCCGGTCCTCCCCCCAAACTGACGACCTACAGGAGCCCCAGACATGAAATCGCAATTCGATCGCACCACACCTTATGAAGTTCGAACCGCACAGCGCCCCTCCAATATGAAGTGGCAGCGCTACACCCCGTTCGCACCGATTGAACTGCCAGATCGCACCTGGCCCACGAAAGTAATCACGGAGGCGCCACGGTGGTGTGCGGTCGACCTTCGCGACGGCAATCAAGCCCTGATTGATCCAATGACACCAGCTCGCAAATTACGCATGTTTAATTTGCTGGTAGCTATGGGCTATAAGGAAATCGAAGTAGGTTTCCCCTCGGCATCGCAAACCGACTTTGACTTCGTCCGCCTGCTCATCGAGGACAATCTCATCCCAGATGACGTGGTGATTCAGGTCTTGACTCAATCACGTGAACAACTTATTGAGCGCACCTTCGAGTCGATAAAAGGGGCCAAGCAAGCAATAGTCCACCTCTACAATTCCACTTCCACTTTGCAGCGTCGGGTGGTCTTTGGGCTCGACAAACCAGGCATCATCGATATCGCCGTGCACGGAGCGCAACTTTGTAAAAAGTTCGCCGATGAGATTGCGCGTGAAACGGATGTCTATTTCGAGTACTCCCCTGAGTCTTACACCGGTACAGAGCTCGAGTTCGCGGTAGAAATCTGCGACGCGGTTACCGATGTCTGGCAACCAACACCAGACCATAAAGTGATTTTGAATCTTCCGGCGACAATTGAAATGTCAACACCGAATATCTACGCGGACTCCATCGAATGGATGAGCAGGAATTTGGCACGCCGAGATTCAGTCATCATCTCCCTTCACCCACATAATGACCGCGGCACTGCGGTAGCCGCTTCCGAGCTTGGCTACCTGGCGGGTGCTGACCGTATCGAGGGCTGCCTCTTCGGCAATGGCGAGCGCACTGGCAATGTTTGCCTCGTAACCCTAGGGATGAACCTATTTAGTCAGGGCATCGATCCGCAGATTGATTTCAGTAATATCGATGAGGTCCGACGCACCGTCGAGTACTGCAATCAGATTCCGGTTAATGAGCGTCATCCATACGGTGGCGATCTCGTCTATACCGCCTTCTCCGGATCCCACCAAGATGCCATCAACAAGGGGCTAAAGTTCATGGAAGCCGATGCGCTTGCCGCCGGTGTGCCAGTTGCGGACTCCATGTGGGCGGTGCCGTACCTGCCCATAGATCCAAAGGACGTTGGTCGCACGTATGAGGCGGTCATCCGCGTTAACTCACAATCTGGCAAGGGCGGAGTCGCCTACATCATGCGCACCGAACACAAGCTTGAACTACCACGGCGCCTGCAGATCGAATTCTCCCAAGTGATCCAGCAGGTGACCGAATCCGAGGGGGGCGAGGTCAGCACCGAAGAAATGTGGGCGACTTTTTCTGCCGAGTACCTGCCAGACCCAAGCGCACCTTGGGGCAGGTTCGCACTGCGTTCGGTCAAGCAGGAGTCAGACGTTGACGGCGACACAAGTGTCCACGTGATCATCAGCGACAACGGTGCCGAGTTTGCCCTAGACGGTAACGGCAATGGCCCCGTGGCGGCTTTCTGCAATGCCTTAACTCAGCACGGTGTTGACGTAAGGGTGCTCGACTACCACGAGCATGCGATGAGCGCCGGCGGTGACGCGAAAGCGGCCGCCTATCTCGAATGCACCGTCGGTGATCGAGTACTTTGGGGCGTAGGTATTGACCCGTCAATCACCACCGCGTCACTCAAGGCAATAATCAGCGCGGTAAACCGTGCCGTGCGCTCCTGAACCTACTTAGTTGAGGTCGACTGATTTCCCGCTGTGCGCACCAATTTGGCTCACGATGTCATCAAGTGCCGCGGCGGGAATCGGCGAGTCAACAGTTAACAGGATCAATGCATGGCTGCTTTCATCGCGGCTCACCTGCATGCCCCCGATATTGACGCCGGAGTCACCTAGCACTTTGCCGACTACACCAACAACTCCTGGCTTGTCGTGATAGCGCAAGAATGCCATGTGATCGCTGACAGGTACGTCGACATCAAACCCATCAACCTCAACCACTTTTAGGGTGTGCCGAGGTCCGGCGACCGTTCCGGCGACACTAACGCTTTCACCACCGGTCAATGTGATCGTTACCCGAACCACAGACTTGTGGTCATCACTAGTTCGGTCAGTGGTTAGCACGACTTCGACTCCCCGCTGTTCAGCAAGTACGGGAGCGTTGACGAAGGACACTGGGTCGTGGACCAGCATTTGAAACACCCCCTTGAGGGCTGACAACTCGAGCACTCGAACATCATGGTCAGCGGCTTCACCGAAAACTTCAACGGTGACCCGAGCAACGGCCGCTGTTGCCAACCCACAGGCTATGGCCCCAATTTTTTCAGCGAGCGGCAGCAGTGGCTTAATCTCCTCGGCCATCTGGCCACCTTGCACGTTTACCGCGTCGGGTACTAACTCGCCGGCGAGCGCTAGGCGAACCGAGCGAGCCACCGAGATCCCGGCCTTCTCCTGGGCCTCATCGGTGGAAGCACCAAGATGCGGTGTCGCTACGACCGAATCCAGCCCAAACAGCGGTGAGTCAGTGCACGGCTCCTTGTCATAAACATCAAGACCTGCGCCTGCTACGCGCCCATCAACGAGGGCTTCGTAGAGTGCTACTTCGTCAACAATGCCACCACGTGCTGCATTAATGATGTGCACAGTTGGCTTGACTTTATGAAGTTCAGCATCGCCGATTAGCCCCACTGTCTCGGCCGTCTTGGGCAGGTGGACAGTTATGAAATCACTTTCGGCTAGCAGGTCGTCGAGCGTGACCATGCGAACCCCCAATTGAGC
>JBIIOU010000155.1:0-5296 GCA_044336815.1 Candidatus Nanopelagicales bacterium
TTGTGGACCACTTGACAGCCTGGCCCTTGCATAAGGTTTCTTAAGTCGTGTAACGTGCGGGCGAGTTGAGGCTAAGCGCCCGGCACTAGTCAAGGAGCCCCCCGTGACCACCGTCATTTCCATCCATTCCTTCCGTGGTGGCACCGGCAAGAGCAATACCACCTCAAACCTTGCGGGGCAGTTGACGGCCATGGGCCATCGCGTCGGAGTTGTCGACACCGATATCCAGAGCCCCGGTATCCACGTCCTCTTCGGCTTCGCCGATGATCTCGACAACACCCTGAACGACTATCTCTGGGGCAAAATCGCGATCAAGGATGCCGCTCATGACGTAACTTCAGTCATTGCGAGCAGCACTTCAGTAGCCCCTGGCGGTGCGCTCTTCCTCATTCCTTCGAGCATGAAGGCCGGAGATATTGCCCGAGTCCTTCGCGAGGGCTACGACGTGGGCACCCTTAACGATGGGTTCCGCGATCTTGCGAAGGATCTCCAATTGGATTTCCTGCTCATCGATACCCACCCGGGCCTAAATGAGGAGACCCTGCTATCCATCACCATCAGCGACATTTTGCTGCTCATCTTGCGTCCTGATCGTCAGGACTTCCAAGGAACGGCTGTGACCGTTGATATCGCTCGCAAACTGCAGGTCCCCGCGCTCTTCCTAGTAGTCAACAAGGTGCCACGGGGTGTCGACGTCGATGACCTTCGAGCCCAGATGACGGCCGCCTATGCATGTGAGACCGCGGCCATCCTGCCGCTGTCAGAAGAGGTCGTCCAGAACGCATCGGCGGGGCTCTTCTCGCTCACCACTCCTGACCACCCTTGGTCGGAGCAGGTTCGGATCATCGCTAAGCGCGTTACCTCGCAGCCCTAAACATGGCTGAGAACGAGGACTCCGCGGAGCCAGCCCCTGCTGACGACCCGTGGGCTTTCTTGTCGGCTCGAAAACAAGACGTGGCGGCGCGTGAAGATTCCGGTGAGATCCCTGTTGCCCGGGTGGAGAAGCGCGAAGCGGGGGAGTTCCGCGCCGAGATGGGCGGAGCCAGCCTTAAGCGGCGTGCCTGGCCAATGGCACTCACTGTCGCGCTTATAGCGGTTGCTGGATTCCTCACCGACGCTGTCGCCGCGAGCCAAGTCATCTCAATTGCCGGTCCGAAGGCGCTCATAATTACCTATCCGCTTGGCGGAATCGGGCTCGTGATCGCTGGGCTCCTGCAGTTCAAGTTCGTCGATGCAGCTGAGCGGCTAAAGGTCCTCCGCATAGTCACCTTCACCTACGCGCTCGTCTTCATCGTTGCACTGGTCTTCCTCCAGGCGTCGCTGGTGCCGATCGTCGCAGTCGTGATCATGTGGCTCCTTGCTGATCAATTGAACTACCTGGTGCCGCTCCTTGTCTGGAGCTTGGCCGGCGACGAATTCAATGTGGCCGAGGGACGCAAGATCTTCGGATGGATAGTCGCGTGGACATATGGCGGGCAGGTACTCGGCATGCTCATCGCCGCTACGAGCCCGCCTTTGCTCGATAATCTCGGCATCAGCCTGACTTCATTACTCATCCTCGATCCGATCATCTGCATTGCCGTAGGCATTTGGCTCCCGCGCCGAATGCGGGGTAGTTTCGCCGGACGTGGACTCGCTCGGGTCGAGAGCCTCAAGGAGTCCTTCGCCAGTTCTCGTGACTTCATCAATGGCGTCCCTATCTGGCGCAGCCTGCTTGTCGCTTCAACAGTTACCTTTGTGGCCGGAATGACCGGGCTTATCGCCTTCATGGCGGGCGAGAGTCAGGTAATCGGGGATGACGCATCGCAGCTTCAGGTGTTCTACGGCTCGGTGATGCTCATCTCCTTCCTCATCTGCTGGGGAATCCAGGCGCTGGCAGCGCAGCGACTGCAGGATCGGTTCGGAATACCGGGCATGCTCCTGGTCCTTCCCATCGCCACAGTTATCTCCGGCGTAATGATCGCCCTGGGGATCGGCTTCCATTCGCTAATCTTCCTAGGACTTGGGCTGGGGCTGTGGTTCATCCCACGCTGGAGCATCGACGAGAACGCGCGCCGCGCTGCTCTCGCGCTCGTTCCTGATGAGCGCCGCACCCGAGTGTCATTCGTCCTCGACCTGCTGCCGATCTCGGTTGGGCTGATCATCGCTGGGCCAATCGCCGCGGTGGGAATCTTGCTGGGCTGGCTCTGGCTGGTGCCCGTTGCCGCAGCGCTAATTGCCGTCTGCGCCATTCCGATTTGCCTGAAAGTCCGCAGGGGCTGGGAAGACAGCCTGCTCAATTGGCGCCTGCGTCGGCGCAAACAGAATCGCACCCTTGGGCTGGAAGTTGATGATGTCTAGCTCTGGAGAACCCGAACTAACCTCACTACCTAAGTCGAAAGGTGCCCCCGGGACCTCTCGGCAAGATAAGGAAGCAGCTATGGAATCAGCGCAGCCGGTGAGACAGTTCTTCAGGTTTGCAATGCGCTGGAAATTGCTAGCGGCCTTCGCCGGGGCATTCACCGTGGTGTTCTTGATCGTTGCGTTCTGGGTCCTCCAGTTCACGACGACTACGGCTGAGCAACGCCTCATCAACGAACTGCACACAACTGCGGTGGGGGGAGCCAATGTCATCGATTCGACAGACTTCACCGAACTCGTGACGACCGTCTCGCCCGTCAAAGATCCGGCTAATCCGATGGGTCTCGGCTACCCTGACAGCCCTCTCTACACCGACCTGGCGCAGTTGCACATGGACGTGCACAACATCGTCGAGAACTCCTCGCCGTACTCATACTTCAAGGATCCGGTAGACGGGAAGTTGTACGCCGCCGCGTCATATGGCTACTTGGCCAGCCCGCAATTCGGGGTGCCGTTCAAGGTGCCAATGTCTGAGGTTGTCGACGCCTACACCTATGGCTTGATGGAGAAGGGGCTCACATCGACAACCGATCAGCCGGTGTACACGGATGCATACGGCCAGTGGATCTCTACCTACACCCCAATTCTGAACGCCGAAGGGAAGTCAGTCGGCGGCTTCGGAGTAGACCTACCTTTCGGTTACGTCAACGACACACGATCAGCACTTGAGCGACAGGTGTACCTGGTGCTCGGAGTGATGTACGCGCTCCTCCTCGCGCTCGTACTTGCGCTTTCTACCTCGCTCGTCAGGCCACTCAAGCGGCTCACGGCAGCGACTAAGCGCATCGCCGACGGAGAATACGATCTCGATGTGCGAGGCATGGTGCGCACGCGCTTCCCTGACGAGATGTTTGAACTCGCCGAATCCTTCTCGGCCATGGCCGATAAAGTTGCCGCACGTGAGCGCTCGCTGACCAGGGAAGTCCAGCGATTGAAGGTCGAGATCGACCAGAGCCGCCGTGAAGAGGCCGTGCGCGAGATCACCGACAACGACGACTTCGCCCAGCTCGCCGTCAAGGCGGCCGAGATGCGCGCTCGATTGCGAAAAGATCTCGGTAAGGAATAGCAGTTGCTGCGTGTCCCGACAGTTCCTGAGCTCGTGCTCGTGGACCTCTTCGACCCATCGGGATTCGCTCTTTCGAGCCTTGAGATCCTCGGACAACTCGAGGTTTTGCATCGCCACTACTTCAGCGATTACTCCTTGGTCATCCGTGACTGGCGTGATCAACTGGACACCGGAGCGCCTCCGCCCGATCGCGTTGTCCATGCCTGGCTGGTTTTGCGAGACGGCCAGCCGGTGGGCGAGATTGTCATCGACATCAACCTTCCGCGCAGGATAGCGATGATCCACTTTGTTGCGGTTCACTCCGATGCGCGATCGGACCTACCTCGTTCGTGGCTCGGCGATGTACTTGAGGCCTGCGTTGCTGTGTGCCGCGAATCTGCAAAGAGTCGCGGATTCCCACTAGTGGCTGTGATTGCAGAGTGTGAGGATCCGCTGGTGCATCGCTGGCAGTCAATCGGTTACACGGCCGTCGACATAGGTTACTTCGAGCCGCGGCATGGACGATATTGGCAGGAATTCGGCGATCCGCAGTTCCATGATCTGAATGCCTGCATCGTCCGGACCCCCGAGTCACTCGACCTCGACTGGGCCGAGATCGTTACGACTGCAGTGACGGCGTTCCTGGTCGATCACCACCAACTGTCGGCGCGTGACCCCCGAGTGTTGGCATGCCTAGACCGGGCTGCGAATGTGGAAGCGCCCGGTTAGCGGCACCAGCAGACTCAGTAAACAGTTCTCTTAGAGAACTTCCAGTGCCTTGAGCCCAAAGGGCAAGGGATTTCGTCTGGCCATGTCGCGAAGGTCTTCCTGCTCTTGCCCCGGCGCGTCCTTCCAGGTCAAGACTGGTTCGGTGAGCTCAGGGTTCGCGAAGTACATGATCGCCATGCGGTGGTCCAGATTCAGGTTGCGCACCTGATGGTAGAGCGGCGGGATGTCGCCGCCAGAAATCCTGGTGAGCAGTGACCCCGGCATGATGATGATCTCGTTCTCGTCGGTCATTCCGCTGCTGGCCTCGCCATCGATGAAAATCTCAAGGCCGGGTGCGGTTCCGTGGATCACTGTCAGGAGGTGACCGTCTTCGTGCTTGTCTTGTAGAAGATCACGTTCATTAGTGGAGTCGAAGTAGCTATTGACCTGGACGTTCGAGGCCGCAGAGACAGCCGGTGCCTTAGGCGCGCCATAGCGCCGTGCGAGTTCGGCCAGAACCCCTGATACGAAGTCGAGGGAGAGGCCACGCCAGTCAAGCAGTGCTGCGGTGAGGTCAGGAAGGTTCTCTGAGCCGGGAATCAGGTCGAGGCGATCTGACCACATGTTGAAAGAGTCATTTAGGTCTATGCGGTCGGGGGTTGCCGAATACTCAACGCCGATCGGGCGATAACCGTAGTTCGAATTGCTCTCGAGATTCTGGTGACTCAACTTCTCATCGACCGGCTTGGCGAAGAACTCCTCGGCCACCTTCAGCGCCCGAGTGTTTACTGCGGTCTGGGCAGGGTCAAGGAGGACCCGCGCATAGCCGTCGCGGCTGATGTCATCTGCTGCTTTAATGATTACTTCGCTGATGCTTTGCGAAGTTTGCTCTGTACTCATCTTGTGCCCATCCCAGCTTCAAGAACCGAAGACCCGGTTTCTTGTGCTGCCTATTCTACTAGTCAATTCGGGGTGAAGTGTTAACAAGCCCGAGTCTGGCTACTCCGAACTGCCCAGTCCTGCTTGTCATGCAGGCCTTTACATCCCGCCGATCTTGTCGAGAATATCGGCCACACCTGTCTTCGCTGCGCGCGTTTGCACCGTGCGGAAGCGCCCGGAATCCTCAGCGATAGCGCCATCGGA
>JBIIOU010000156.1:0-5277 GCA_044336815.1 Candidatus Nanopelagicales bacterium
AGACCCGATCCACGCAGGTGGTCTGCGTTACCACGGGATGTCACCTCTCATTTCACATATATACGAGTTGGGGATGATGGAAGCTGTTGCGGTGCCTCAGACCGAGTGCTTCGCGGCGGCAATCCAGTTCGCGCGCACCGAAGGCATCGTGCCGGCACCTGAGCCAACACATGCAATCGCGCTGGCGATCCGCGAGGCGCTAAAGGCCAAGGAAACCGGCGAAGAGACAGTGATCCTGACAGCACTGTGCGGCCACGGTCACTTTGATCTACCCGCTTACGACCAGTACCTGCGAGGCGAAATGGTTGACGAGGTGTTCTCCGATGCCCGCTTGGCCGAGGCCATGGCGACGGTGCCGGAGGTTTCATACCCGTAAGCCAGATGCGCTGAGAACTGCGAAGGGGTGGATCCGGGAGGATCCACCCCTTCTTCTTGCCATGACTGCGCCCCACGGGTTGCTGATCGAAAGTGATACCTAGACCGAGCCCTCAGGGCGGTGGACAAAACAAGTAAGGTCTACGCGTGAGTGAGCAAACCCGAAGATCCTTAGCCAAGGGGCTAGTTTTCGTGGGCGCCGCCACCTTGATCGGCAATGGGGCCGCTTATCTGCTTTCGATCGTGGCTGCTCGGGTGCTAACCCCTGCCGAGTTTGGTGCATATGGCGCCTTGCTTGGAATTTTGATCATCATCTCAACCCTGTCTATTGCGGTTCAGGCATTGACTGCGCGCCGGGTGGCTGTCGCCACGGTAAATCGCGCCGAGGTTGAAGGCCAGGCAATCAGGCTCTCCCTATATGTAGGTGTTGCCATCATCTTGGTGGGCTTGCTAGCAGCCTGGCCCCTGGGCTTGATTTTTGCTATCCCATATGCCGCGGTTGCTATGGGTCTAGCCTCCCTGGGTTTCGTCGTCCTTGGAACCGCCTCACTTGGGATCGCCCAAGGCCGCGAGGAGCATCTGCGGTTCTCTATCGGTTTTTTGGCGAACGGTTTCGGCCGAGCATTCGTCGGAATCGCCTTCGTACTGGCATTTCGAAGTGTGATCGGAGTTACCGCTGGCCTACTTGTTGGCTGCGCTGTGGGCGCCGTCATCAGCTACCTCCTAATTTGTCCGAAGGCGTGGGCCGGCAACCTCACGAAAGATGGTGCTGCCGAATTTGGTCACATTGCGCATGCACTGCTCGTACTGTTTACCTTGACCAATGTCGACGTTCTTCTCGCGCGGATTTTCTTGACGGAGAATCAATCCGGTGAGTACTCGGTCGGCGTGTTGTTAGCGAAGATCGCATTCTTCCTGCCGAATGCCATCATTATCGTGTTGTTCCCAAAGATGACCGCCGGTGATTCAAAGCGTGCGGTGCTGATCGCAACCGGGCTGACCGCTTGCCTCGGCATATTCGTTACGGGTTTCAGTTTCCTCTTCGGGACTTTCGTGATGCGCATTCTGGGCGGGGCACAATATGTCGAACTCGGTTCGGAGGCGTGGCTATTCGCCCTTGAAGGCTCAGCATTCGCGCTGGTGCAGGTGCTGCTTTACGCTCGATTAGCCGCCCAAGACCGTCGTGCGGTGCTAACCGTATGGGTAGCGCTGGTGGTACTCGTCAGCATCGTTGCATTCTGGCGGCATAATTCGGTGGCTGAAATCGTCACGACGGTTGTTGCAGTTTCACTTGTGCTAGCAGTGGTCGGGCTGCTGATGGATAGGCGTAATGCGACACCTGGTGCGGTAGTACCGATTGAAGCAGCTGAGTAACTGACTTTATTTCAGCACGTTATCGCGTACCCAGATACCAAGTTGCTGAGCGCATTCATCAACTAAAGAAGCCCAGGATTTACTGGCTGTCTCACCGGCTTGGTCACTAATTTGCTTGACGATAGTCAGCGGAATACCGGCGACCGCGGCGGCGTGGGCAATCGCGTAGGCCTCCATGTCGACGAGGTCGGCCTGCTGGGCCAGCCTTTCGCGCGTGGCGGAGTCCGAAATGAAAGCGTCTCCGGTTGTAAGGGTTGGTCCGCTGCCGCCCAGCTCAATAGGTGCACCGAAATGCAACCCGGTGAGTACGAAGAGCGCTGAATCATCAAGGTCATGTTGTGTTACCCGGGAAATCACCTGGGTACCCCAAAGGCCATCACGCAAACTACCCGCGGTGCCGAGGTTTATGACGCGGGCAGGTGAGAACTCACCGAGGATGGTGGCTACCGCGACCGCGGCATTTACTTTGCCAGCACCGGTGACCAACACGGGTAACTCGCTGCCATGTAGATGTGTTGCCTCCTCCTCCAAAGCAACTACCAACAGGGGTAAGTCTGAGGAGATGGATCGGTGCAAGCGCATGGTGGCCTTTCGGTTACGAAAATTGGGTGACCGCTAACGTTACCGCCATGTTTGATGCTGCCCTTGCCGCCGCAGTAACTCGAGCTGAATCTGATATTGCCAAAGTCGCGCGCGGGCATATTCAGCAGACCGAAATCGTCAAGGATCTCTCCGAAGGCCACTATGACTCCGCGGTCACCGTTGCTGAGGCTTTCAAAGACGCGGTGCTCGGCATTGGTGTCGCCGAGGCGGTTGATGGCGAGATAGTGGCCTTCGATGGCGCCGTCTGGCGGGTGCCCGTTGATGGCATCCCGGTTATTGCCGAGCCACAGCAGGGCCTGCCATTCGCGGTGGTGGCAACCGGTGGGACGAGTATCACTCAACAGGTGGCCGCGGGCACTGACTTCGCCGGTCTAACGAGGTTAATTGACGAGGTACTCAAAGCGGCTGGCCAGCACCATGACCACCTGGTGGCGGCGATCCGGGTCGATGGCTCCTTCACCGAGGTGTTGTTGCGCAGTGAGCCGCGCCAAACCCCGCCATATCGCCCACTTACCGAGGTCTTGGATCACGAGGTGCAGTTCGCCTTCGATACCTGGACGGGCACACTGGTGGGTTTTAGATTTCCGGATGTCAACGACCAAGTAGTGATACCGGGGCTGCATCTGCACGGTCTTGGTTCCGATCGAAATAGTGGTGGACACTGCCACCGAGGGGTAACCGAAGTGGCAACTTTGCGGATCTGGCTAGATGACGCCGACATTTTCGTCCCGATGACCGGGGTGCACTACGGTATGTAGGCACCTGGCGAGGTGGCAGAGCGGCCGAATGCAGGCGCCTTGAAAGCGCCCGAAGGGAAACCTTCCGGGGGTTCAAATCCCTCCCTCGCCGCCGAATTGGACGAACCCGCCCGCGCTAAGAGAAGGTCCGCATGCCCGATAGCACTAAGCCGCTGATCAACGGTGAAACCACGATCCCCGCTCATCTGGTTCGACGCCTTGCTGAGCACGGGGTAACCGTGGGGTTCGGCATAGTTGGTGATTACGCCCTGCGCCTGTTCGGGGCCTTGGCTGATGCGGGACTGCCGATGCTCGTCACCGCCGATGAGCAGGGCTCAGGGTTTGCCGCCGATGCTTATGCGCGGCTGCGGGGCCTGGGTGTTGTTGGCTGCACCTACAGCGTCGGAGGGCTCAAGTTGACGAATGCGGTGGCTAACGCTTGGGCGGAGCAGGTACCGCTGCTCGTTGTCTCTGGTGCACCGGGTATTGCAGAGCGGGCAAATGGGGCGATGCTCCACCACCGGGTCAAGGACTACGACACCCAACTTAAAGTTTTCCAGGACCTTACGGTTGCTCAGGCCGTCTTGGATAATCCGGTCACTGCTGCGGCAGAAATAGATCGGGTCATTGCCACCATGCTGGCAACCCAAAGGCCAGGTTACTTAGAGATTCCGCGCGATCAGGTTGATCACCTAATCAACTCATCCCCGGACCCAATTCAATTGCAACCGCAACCGCTTAATGAGGCCAAGTTGGCCGCTGCCGTCGCCGATGTTGTTTCTATGCTGAGCTCAGCGAACTCCGCAGTTATCCAAGCGGGTGTAATGGTTTCCCGTAGGTCATTGGCCGCCCCGCTACTTGGCCTGGCCGAGCATCTTGGCTTAATGGTGGCAACGAGCTCAATGTCAAAAGGGGTATTCCCCGAACGGCATCCGCTAGCACTTGGTGTCTATCAAGGCGCGGTAAGCCCGGTCAACGTCGTTGAAGTTGTTGAAAGCGCCGATGTGCTCTTGAGTTTAGGTGTGCTACCTACCGACCTTAACTTTGGTGGCTTCACAGCGCATATCTCGCCGACTCATCTCATTGCATGCACCGACACCGACGTCACCGTGGGTTTGCGCACGTACCGCGATGTACCGCTCGCAGCCTTCTTACCCGCGCTGCGAGATGCGGTTGCCGCGGGCCGCGATGCGCTACTACCAGCCGAACATGATGTCCCTGAATTCGTCTCTGCGGGTGCGGTACCTATCCATGCTGAGCGGCTCATTGCCGCGGTGGCAGCGCGGATGAATGCGAGTCACGGGTTAATCGTCGACCCAGGGGATTGCCTATTCGCATCGGTTGAGCTTCCGGTACCAGCATGGTCGATATCGAGTGCCTACTACGCGACGATGGGCTACGCCGTACCGGCTGCTTTGGGTGCCGGTAAGGCCGACGCTGAGCACCGGCCGGTAGTACTTGTTGGTGACGGAGCATTTGCAATGAGCGGCATTGAGTCTGGATGGTGCGCATTCAATGGTGTTCACCCGATCATCATCGTGATGGACAACTCTGGATTCGGCACTCAGCGGCCGATGCGCGACGGCCCATTTAATGACATTGCACCGCTCGCTGCTGAGAAACTGGTTGATGTTTTCGGTGTTGGCAAGGGTTGGCTCGCGTCAACCGAGGATGAACTTTCAGAGGCACTAGCCGAGGCATTCGCCCATGATGAATTGGCGATAGTGCATGTGAAGGTTCCCAAGGGATCGATAAGCCCGGCACTGGCACGACTAACCGATGCGTTGGGCAAACGCGTGTGAGTGTCCAAGATTTGCTGCTTCATATCGCCGCCTCCGCCGTGGTGGTGATTGCACTCGCTATCTGCATCGGCGCCTCGGCCCCACGCTGGCCGAATACTTGGCTGCAACGAGATGTTGGCCCGCTTCACTTCAATCGATTCGATACGCGAAGTAGGTATCGCAAGATTGGAATAACCAAATTAGCCCGAACCCTGCCCGAACTCGGAGCAGTATTCGGCGGGCAAAGCAAGAAAGCACTGCCTGGCTTGACGATCGAGGATTTGGGTGCTTACCTCGTTGAGGTGCGCAGGGCCGAGTGGGTGCACTGGCTAACCCTGTTTGTCTGGCTGCCGCTCATCTTCTTCAACCCATGGTGGCTGACCTTGGTATTCGCCATTATCGTCATC
>JBIIOU010000157.1:0-5194 GCA_044336815.1 Candidatus Nanopelagicales bacterium
TGATGATGTCATCGAAGACTCTCGTCTTATGCCCGGTGGATGCTTCGCGGGTATTTCCGTGCATTGGATCGCAGACCCACACCACCGGAACTCCGCTGGCGTCTACTTTTTGCACGATGCCGGGTAATACGTCGCGAACCTTGCCGGCTCCCATTCGGGTAATCAGGGTGAGCCGCCCCGGTATGCGATCAGGGTTAAGCCGTTCGGCGATCTCAACTATGTCCTCCGCTGATGCGGTAGGACCGACTTTAACCCCAATCGGGTTACGAATGACCGAAGCGAACTGCACATGTGCAGCATCGAGTTGCCTGGTTCGTTCACCGATCCACAGGAAGTGGCCCGAGACGTCATAAGGCAGGCCCGTGCGTGAATCAATGCGCGTCATGGCACGTTCGTAGTCAATTGATAGCGCTTCATGGGCAGCAAAAAACTCAACGCGCTTGAACTCATCAGGATTTGCGCCGCAAGCTTGCATGAAAGAAAGCGCCCGGTCAATTTCGGCGGCCAAGTTTTCATAGCGTTGACCGGCCGTCGAGTCGCGGACGAAATCTTGATTCCAGGCATGTACTTGGCGTAAATCTGCGTAGCCACCCTGGGTGAATGCACGCACCAGGTTTAGTGCCGCGCTGGAAGCGTTGTAGGCCCTAAGTAGTCGCTGCGCATCTGGGCGGCGGGCTTGCTCGGTGAACTCCATTGAGTTCACCGCATCACCAAGGTAGGAAGTTAACTCAATGCCATCACGTAGCTCGATCACCTTGCTCCGGGGTTTGAAGTACTGCCCAGCAAGGCGGCCGACTTTAATCACCGGGAGTGAGGCGGCATAAGTCAGAACAACAGACATTTGAAGCACCGTTTGAAGGCGCGCACGAATCGAATCGGCGGTATTTGCCTCGAAAGTCTCGGCGCAGTCGCCTCCCATTAAGACAAATGCTTCACCGCGCGAAGCCGAGGCTAAACGCTCTAGCAAAATATCGCATTCACCGGCGAATACCAGCGGTGGGAGCGCCCGAAGTTCAGCTACAGCTCTGGCAAGTTCAGCCGAATCAGGCCACGGGGGCTGCTGATGTGCCGGTAATTCTGGCCACTCAATTATCCGCCCCTGATGCACCTGCGAGGGAGAATTGGCTGCCGACATGGGTCAAGGGTAGAGGAGCATCAGCCGAAGAAGGCCGACGCCTCAACATATCGAGCTAAAGGCACAGTTTTCAATACCCCGGTGGCGGTAGCTAAGGGCACCCGAACAATGTCGGTGCCCTGTAAAGCGACCATCTTTCCCCAATCCTTATCCTTAACCGCCTTAATGGCATTAAGCCCAAAACGGGTTGCCAATACCCGGTCGAATGCCGTCGGGGTACCGCCACGTTGGACGTGGCCGAGCACCGTCGTGCGGGCTTCCTTGCCAGTGAGATGCTCAATCTGGCCCGCTAGCCATTCACCTATCCCGGATAGTTTGACGTGACCGAATGAGTCGAGGGTGGCATCTTTGGTGATCAGATCACCGTCCTTCGGTAATGCGCCTTCGGAAACAACCAATATTGGCGAGTAGTGCGATCGAAATCTTGATTCAACCCAACCCATTACCTCATTTAACTCAAATGGCACTTCCGGAATTAATATGCCGTTGGCGCCGCCGGCCATGCCTGAGTGCAGTGCGATCCAGCCAGCGTGCCGGCCCATCACCTCGCATATAAGCACCCGATGGTGCGACTCGGCAGTTGTGTGTAAGCGGTCAATAGCCTCGGTCGCGATCGTCACAGCCGTGTCGAAGCCAAAGGTGTAATCGGTACCACTTAAATCATTGTCAATTGTTTTGGGGACGCCGATCACCGAAATACCGTGCTCATTGAGCACCGATGCCACCCCGAGGGTGTCTTCGCCGCCAATTGCGATCAGCGCGTCGATGCCGAGGTCATTTAGATGCTGCTCTATTGCCTCGATGCCCCCATCAACTATTAATGGGTTCGTCCGCGATGATCCAAGGATGGTGCCACCGCGCGGCAAGATGCCACGAACTGCCGCGATATCCAAAGCCATCGTGACACCTTCGAGTGGGCCTTTCCAGCCATCGCGAAAACCCACGAATGAAAAGCCGTAATCACCTACGCCGCGCCGGACTATTCCGCGGATAACGGCATTTAGCCCTGGGCAGTCGCCGCCGCCGGTTAAGACCCCAATTCGCATGATCCTCGCCCCATTCTTTGGCCAGCAGTCCCGATATAAATTCACGGTATCAAGTGTCGGTGCCGACCAGTTCGCGGGAGATGGCTGTTAGTCTGTTCAAAAATTCTTGGGGAGAGTTGGCCATGGCGCCCAATAAACCAGTTCAAGAGCGAAGCCTTGCTTCGATGAACCGCATGCTCGACGCAGGTGAGCAGCTGTTCTTTGAGGGCGGAAACCCCGCCCTCACCCTCGAAGAGGTCATAAAGCTTGCCGAAACATCCACCGGCTCCTTTTATGCGCGATTCGGCGATATGCGAGGCTTCCTCGATTCCATGCACGAGCGCGTGTTAGAGATGCTTGCCGCGGAATTCGAGATGGCGTTCGCCAAGGCCGCAGCCGCCGAAGATCTGGAGTCCTTCCTCAAGACCCTGCTCACGGAGGTGTTCGATATCGTGCACCGGCACAGAGCGCAAACCTACTTCTTCGCGGTGGGTAATTCCCATGATCCGCAGTGGCGAGCGATGGGTGCTCAGTTCACTCTCGGGATGAATGACGCTGGGACCATGCTCATGAAGGGCTATCTACCGAAGTCCTCGAGCGCTGTGATCAAGCGCAAACTTGACGTGGCCGCACGGATGATCATCGCCGCTATCTTCCAACAGATCATGCTTGACCAAAATGAGATCTCCCACATAAACATCAGCCAGAAAGTTATGGCAGCCGAAATCGCTAGTGCGGTCAGCGCCTACCTGCTCGCGACTCCTAAAAAGTAGGGATCCCAGGCCCGTCTAAGGTTCTCATCGTGCACAACTTATTCAACCAAGGCATCTTGGCCATTGATGCCGGCACCACCGGTGTTACCGCGCTCGTGGTGTCAACCGCCGGCCAAATCGTGGCCCAGGGTTACTCCGAATTCCCGCAGCACTTTCCGGCCGATGGTCAGGTGGAACATGACCTCGGTGAAATCTGGTCGGCCACCTTGGACGCCAGTCGCGAGGCCCTAGCGAAAACCGACCTGACCGTCGGGGCAATCGGTGTCACTAATCAGCGCGAGACCATCTGCTTTTGGGACCGTGAGACCTTGGGTGCGGCTCGCCGGGCAATTGTTTGGCAGGATCGTCGGACCGCCGAACTGTGCGAGCAACTTCGCCGCGCCGGCCACGAGCCCAAAGTCACCGAGTTGACCGGGCTCCGCCTGGATCCATATTTCTCAGCCACCAAACTCACTTGGGTGCGCGAAAATGATCAGCAAACGTGGGCCCAAGTGGTTAGTGGCCGGGTAGCGATCGGCACTATCGATAGTTATCTAATCGCGCGGATGACACGTGGCCTCCAACACGTTACCGATGCCACCAACGCCTCCCGCACCATGTTGTACAACCTCAACACCGGAACTTGGGATCGGTGGCTTTGCGAGCTTTTCGGGGTGCCAATGGGCGCCCTCCCCGAGATCGTCTCCTCATATGGCGTGATCGGCAATAGCGATGCGGCAAGTTTCCTCGGCATCACCGCTCCGATCGCTGGGATTGCCGGTGACCAGCAGGCCGCCCTTGTTGGACAAGCCGGATTCACCCCCGGAGCGGCCAAATGTACCTACGGAACCGGCTCGTTCTTGCTCGTTCACACCGGTGACAACCCTGCCGTGTCAACGAGGGGCCTGCTCACGACAGTTGCGTTGCAACATTTAGACGGTCGACGCGACTTCGCACTCGAAGGATCGGTATTTGTCACCGGTGCGGCGGTGCAGTGGCTCCGCGATGGGCTCGGGATCATCGACAGTGCTGCCGAGGTTGAAGCTCTCGCGCGAAGTGTGCCCGATGCCGGTGGCGTTGTTTTTGTGCCGGCGCTAACCGGTCTTGGTGCACCCGACTGGGATCCATCGGCGCGTGGACTGATCATCGGCATAACCCGCGCCACCACCAAGGCCCATATCGCCAGAGCAACATTGGATGCGATCGCCTACGAAGTTGTTGATCTTGTCGAGCTCATGCGAACCGAAGGCGGGGTGGATCTAAGCGTGTTGGCGGTCGATGGTGGGGCTGCCGCCAATGATTTACTTTGCCAAATACAGGCCGACACCCTCGGCATCCCCGTCGACCGATCGGCGCAACTACAGACCACCGGACTCGGTGCCGCATTCTTGGCTGGGTTAGGTACCGGGGTATGGGATTCAACTGAAGCACTAATCAATACCCGCCGAAGTTCGGGGATTTTCGTACCGGGTGAAACAAATCCAGAAGGCCACGCGAGGTGGCGTGCCGCCGTGCAACGAAGTACAAATTGGGCCAGCAACTAGGCGCCAGAATCAGCAACTGACTGTGAATCAACTAGTGACTGCGAATCAGCCGGATCACCCATTGCGATTAGTTCCTTTGCCCGAGTTGCATACATGTCGACGTACTCCTGCCCAGATAACGTCATCAACTCGTACATGACTTCATCGGTAACCGAGCGCAGGATGAACCGGTCGTCCTCAAGGCCCTCGTAGCGATCAAAAGTAAGTGGCTTGCCTACGCGAATACCAACTCGCCGAAGTCGCGGCTTAATTACTCCGGGCGGTTGAATCTCATAGGTATTGATCATGGCTACGGGAACGATCGGTACTTTCGCTTCAAGTGCCATTCGCGCCGCTCCGGTGCGACCGCGATACAAAGTGCCATTAGGTGATCGGGTGCCTTCAGGGTAAATACCGAGCAGCGCTCCGTCACCAAGTAGTCGGGTTGCGGTTAGGACTACTGCTTCGGCACTGCGACCACCCGAGCGGTCGACCGGAACCTGCCCTACGCCGTTGAAGAACAGCTTTGTGAAATAGCCCTTGATCCCCCGACCAGTGAAGTAGTCACTTTTCGCAAGATAGGTAAGGGGGCGGTTTAGCACAACCGCCAAGAAGAAGGAATCCGAAAATGAAAGGTGATTACTGGCGAGCATCGCCGGACCGTGATCTGGAAGGTTTTCACGGCCTTCAACCCAAGGGCGAAAAAGGACGCGTAGCCACGGTCCTATCACTAAATTCTTCAGTACCCAGTAGAGCACC
>JBIIOU010000158.1:0-5186 GCA_044336815.1 Candidatus Nanopelagicales bacterium
TGCGCGGGACGTTTTCCCAGCTTTCTAGTAAGGCAGCAGCACTCAATCGAGGTTGTGGGAAGGGCGTTAGGAGTGCGACAGGGGAGCCATCTCGGGTGATCGTCATGCTTTCACCGCGTTCCACTCGATTTAAGATATGCCCACCGTTGTTGCGCAAGTCACGCACTGAAACCTCGTTCATAAAATCAGTGTATCTCCGGTGATACACTGCCGTCATTTCACGAACGTAGGCATGACTTTGGCTTGACTACCAACCAGAAGAGTGACGGAGCAATATGCATCCAGAAATGACGAAGGCCCCGGGATCGCCGGGGCCTTGCCTGGTGCGCGAGGGGGGAGTTGAACCCCCACACCCTTTCGAGTACATGCCCTTGTTCTGCGGAGCGGCACTCGGGGGACGGTCGCTGAATCAGGACGTACGGGCATCGTGAGACCCCTGTTCCGGTCCGTGCACCATATACAGTCGGGGCATGCGAATCACCAGAGGTATCGCCGTCACTGCCACCGCCGTACTGACCCTGTCCCTCGGCGCTGCTGCGTCCGTGGCGCATGCGGACACCATCCCGACGGTGCACTTCCGTGATCTCGTCGCGGGGCAGGCGGCGCTGCAGTACGGAGAGGCGTTCGGCGTGTGGTCATGCTGGGCGAACCCAAAGCTCAACGTAAGCCTGTATGCGATGGACGCCAACGGCACATGGCAGACGGTGTCCACCGACAACTCGCTCACGAAGGATCCTACGAACTGCAACGTCACCGGCCTGCCGTATCGGGCCGTAAACGCCTGGACGGTCAGCATGAAGGGTTCACAGGCGTCCGGAGTGCAACGAGGCGTGGTCGCGCTCGGACTGGGTACGAAGTCAGTCGCGCCCACGTCCGCGTTCGCCCTCGCGCAGACGCGACAGGTGCCGGGCGGCTCCGGCAAGAACCTTCAGTGGGATGCATTGAGTGCCGGGAAGGTCGCACTCCCACTGGGAGCATCGGTGAGTGTCACCTACCCGGACTGTGGGGCGAACAACCTGTACGCACTCGACAGCACCGGCCTCCTCGGCTCGTGGAAGCAGGTCGCCACCGACTGCGGCGACTCCTGGAAGGTGCAATCGCCAGGGAGCCAGGGGACCGGGACGCAGTCCGGGATGACCCTTCTCGCCGCAGGGCCCGCAAAGCCCCAGTACACGTACGGGCTCGCCAAGGTAACCCCGTAGTTCTGTCAGTGCCATCACTCTCGGTGCGACAGCGTGCGGGCGGTAGCGCCGCGGCCCATCGCCGAGTCCCATACAGGCGGAAATAGCGAAGGGCCGGGCGATGCCCGGCCCTTCGACTCTTGTGCGCGAGGGGGGAGTTGAACCCCCACACCCTTTCGAGTACACGGACCTGAACCGTGCGCGTCTGCCTATTCCGCCACTCGCGCTAACGCCTTTCGGCGTGAGGAGAACGATACAGGCGCCTATTTAGCCATTGCATCCCGCGGGGCTTTCAGCCCCTTGTGAATGACTGCGAGCTACATGAACTTCGCCTGCCAAGCATCTCCGAGCGAATCCGTCATGTTGTCCAAGGTCGCGATCTGCTTCTTGGTAAAAGGTGTCGCGTCGAGGCCCTCAGATTGGATGTCCATGACCTGGATGAAGTTTCCGAAGGTGCGCACCGTTAAGTAGTCGTAATCGGATAAGGATGACATGGCGCCGGCTCCAATGGTCTTGGAACTGATCCAAAGGAACGCATCGCCATCCTTCGACTTCTTGGTGCCGTTGGTCAATATCGCAGGGACGCCGACAGTGGTCTCACCAGAAACCTCTGATGCGTCGCCCATCTGCTGCCCCACACACATCTTCAGCTGCTTCACGATGGCGTTGTAGGCCTTCTTGGCCGACTGCTCATTTGCGTACCAATGGATCTTCTGGTCGACTTCAAATTGCCAATCGAGACTCAAGTCAGCAAAAGCAGAAGTGAGTACGCGCCCCGCGCCTTGGCCTTCAATCCCGGTGCCGCCCGTCAATTCACATAACCACAGACCGTCCGGTGTGCCCTTGGTGGAAGATGCGATTGAGAATTCAGCTAAATAATGCTTTTTTACCCCCAACGCCTGAGCCTGCGATGCGGTGAGCATTACGGAGTAGGCATCGGCGACGACCGGCGGCGAGAGCGTCGCCGCCTGGGCAGGGAGCGATGACATAGTGAGCGCAATTGTTGCAGCGATCACTGACATGCTCAGGGTGCGGGGGAGACTCATTTACTACTCCATTCGATGGGTAAACCGGCTGACTCACCTTGGTACTAACTCGTCATTAGTCAACCACGAATTAGTGCCTGCCCGCCGTCAGTTCGCCTAACCGGCCGCTGGCAACACGTGCCAGTTTTCGACGGCGGCCACATCTAATCCGGCAGTAAATCGCGAGCTCGCACATTCACCGGCTCCGCCCCCCGGGCGCCTCCCCACCGGCCCCTTCCCGGCGGGTTACCATCAAGGTTCACCGATTCCGCGGATATTCAAGGAGTGCAAGTGGGTTTGCTCGAACGGTTCGAGGACTCCCTCGACCGCATGGTCAATGGCGCTTTCGCCCGGGCTTTTAAGGCCGAGGTGCAGCCGGTTGAGATTGCTGCTGCCTTGCAGCGCGAAATTGATGACCGGGCGGCGGTGACCGGCCGCGACCGCACCGTCATCCCGAATATCTTTAATGTTGAGCTTTCCGACCACGACTACAAGCGCTTGGCCGTATTTCGAGATGCCTTGCAGTCCGAGCTGGCTGATTTGGTCAAGGCTTATGGAGCAGAGCAGCAGTACACCTTGCTCGGGTCGGTGACCGTGACAATAAGTACAGACGAGGATCTAGAAACGGGTATCTTTCGGGTGCGCAGTGAGGCCCGCGCCGAGGTCAGCGCCAAACAAGCCGGCAGCAATGCCCCGGTCGCAGACCAGCCGCGTTTGATTCTGGGTGATACCGCCTATCCCTTGGTGCGTGCGATTACTCGATTGGGTCGCGGCAGTGAGACCGATATTCGGGTTGAAGACCCAGGTTGCTCGCGCAATCACTGCGAGATAATTCTGGGCCAACCGGTGCTCGTGCGTGATCTAGGTTCGACAAATGGCACCTTCGTCAACGGAGTCAAGATCACCGAATCAGCCATTGAAGATGGTGGCTCGGTTTCCTTGGGTTCGACCACTTTGGTGTTCCGGGCCGGCTGATCGTGTCCGAGCTCGCGCTCACCCTCGTCCGCCTGGCGTTCTTAGGCCTGCTGTGGCTATTTGTCCTAATGACCGTCTTGGTGTTGCGCAAAGATCTGCGTCAACCTGCTGAAGCTCGGCCCACCGGTCGAACTCGGCAAACCAAGACCCCTAAACCTGCCAAGGTTGCTAGGCAGGCGAAAGTGCGCGGTACGAAGCTAGTTGTTACCGAAGGGCCCCTTACCGGCACGGTCATCCCACTCAATACCGCGCAGGTGACCATCGGTCGAGCCCCTGACTCCACCGTCGTCATTGAAGATGATTACGCATCGAGTCGACATGCTCGGGTTTATCCATCAGAAGGTGCTTGGGTTGTTGAAGATCTAGGTTCAACAAACGGCACGTGGATTGATAGAACGCGAATCACAACGCCGACCGTGCTCCCGGTTGGCGTGCCACTTCGCGTTGGCCGAACTACTTTGCAGTTACAGAGGTAGTGCGAGATGGCACTGCAGCTTCGATACGCAGCCCGATCCGACGTCGGCTTAATCCGGCGCGGAAATGAGGACTCTGGTTACGCCAGCCCACGACTCCTTCTTGTTGCCGATGGCATGGGAGGTCACGCTGCTGGTGAACTTGCCTCGGCTTCTGCGGTGGCAACGGTTGCGAATCTTGAAGCCAGCCCACCAGAAGTAGATGATGTGTTGGGCGCACTTGCCGATGCCATCGACGACGTTGGTGTCGCAATAGGTGATGTTATTTCCGCTGACCCCGAACTAACGGGTATGGGTACCACCGTCACCGGGATCTATTGGCTTGAAGATCGCATCGCACTTGTGCATGTTGGTGATTCGCGCGCATATCTACTCCGCGAAAATGATTTTGTGCAATTGACGCACGACCACACTTATGTCCAATCCTTGATCGATGGGGGCAGTCTTTCCCCAGCTGACGCAGCAGTACATCCGAAGCGATCACTACTGATGCGGGCTGTCGATGGCATCAATCCCGTCGAGCCTGACTTATCAATGCGCGAAGCCCGCGTTGGTGATCGTTATCTGCTTTGTTCAGACGGTTTATCTGGTGTTTTAAGTTCTATTGAGATTGCTGAAATCCTCGGCCAAGGTGACCCAACCGGGTGCGTAACCGCGTTGGTTGATTTGGCGCTCGAGCGTGGTGCCCCAGATAACGTCACTGTGGTAATCGCCGATGTTGTTGAAGTCCCCGAACTTGCTGATGGTGTTATTGGTGATGACGAGCCAGTCATACCTGTGGTTGTTGGCGCAGCAGGTGAGCCGCGGGTGCGATTGCGGTTGCCGAATGTGCGCTTCCCCCACGACGCCCAACTTGACCCTGACCGCCTCGATGCCCAGGCTCGAGTTGCTGGTGGGCCTCCAACTGCACCACAGGCCCTTATTGACTCCGATCTGGTGGTGCCTGCCGCCGAACGCGCCTACCGCGAATCAATCACCGACGCTGCCAAAGCTGGCCAGCGCCAAAGGCGTCGCCGTACCGTTCTTATCAGTGTCATCGCAATTCTTTTGGTGTTAGGTGCAATAGGTAGCGGATTATTTATTGCGCGCACTTGGCTGGGCTCGCAGTGGTACGTATCCGTTAACGGGAACCCTGGCACCGGTACCGTCGCGATTTATAACGGGGTGCCAGGAACGCTGGTCGGTATTCCACTCTCCTCCGTAACAACTGACACTGGGCTGACAGTTGGCTCGCTGCCCCTCTTTGATCAAGAGCTAGTAAGTAAAGGCATCCCTGCCGGTGACTCCACCGATGCCGAGCGCATCGTCTTCGAACTGCAATCGCGCGCGGCGAGTTGCCAGAGTTTGACGCCCCCCAATGGGTGCCCAGGAGCCACTTCGTGAGTGCGGGCTCGCCGCAATTGACAAGGCGGCAACCCAGTCGCCGCAGCGCCGAGCTGCTGCTACTCGGCTGCGCGTGGGCACTTGGTGTGCTCGGAACCCTTCAGGTTGGTTGGGCAACAGGTGAAGGCACCCCTAGTCGCCTTTGGGTA
>JBIIOU010000159.1:0-5156 GCA_044336815.1 Candidatus Nanopelagicales bacterium
TTACAAAGTGCCAGGGGCGGTTGTGCACCGGCTGATGTACCCGCGTTGTCCCAGTACCTGGTTTCACTTGGTCACCTAGATCTCACCGGGGTAATGGGGGTGGCGCCTCTCGCCGGGGAGCCGGCGGCGGCATTTACGCGGCTGGCCCAGGTGGCTGGAATAGTGCGTGAACTCACACCGGGCGCCGATCAGATCTCCGCTGGGATGAGCGGTGATCTCGAAGAGGCGATCGCACGGGGCGCGACACAAGTGCGCATTGGAGGCGCAGTGCTCGGGAACCGGCCCACACTGCCGTAAGGTCGAAGGGTAGTTGGGGCAAAATGATGTGCAAATAGTTGTGCAAACCGATGTGGAGGGCGACGTGGCTGGCGCGATGCGCAAGATGGCCGTCTATCTAGGCTTAGTTGAAGATGCCCAGGTCGAGGACTACGACGACTACGATGACGCACGTCGAGATGTGCGCACCCGCGACACCCGGTCAAGTGAGCGTCGGGGTTATGACGACTACCCCGAAGATCGCCCGTCCACGAGAAATGTGCGATCGGTTCCAGAATCACGCGCGGTTCGAACCTTCCGCAGCGATGATCAACCATTGGAGCGTCGACCGTTGGCGCCCGCAGCGGCCGACATTAGCCGCATTGAAACCATTCACCCGCGCAGCTACAACGACGCCCGTCGTATTGGCGAGGAGTACCGCGAGGGAGTGCCGGTCATCATGAATCTGTCAGAGCTTGACGATAGTGACGCCAAGCGGATTATTGACTTTGCGGCCGGGCTGGTATTTGGTCAGCGCGGGGCAATCGAGCGAGTCACTAACAAAGTTTTCTTGCTCTCGCCGGCAAATGTTGATGTCGGGGAGGCTGCCCGCGAGCAGGTGGCGCAGGACGGTTTCTTCAATCAGAGCTAGTTCTATAATTGTGAGATTACGCGAAAAGACATGTAGGGAGTGAGTAAATGAGCGCGATCGGGCAGTTGCTCGCGACGGCGCTTTGGATTTACTGGCTGCTTTTTATTGTGCGAATCGTATTTGACCTAGTGCAGTCATTCGCACGTTCTTGGCGCCCACGGGGCCCAATTTTGCTGGTCGCCGAGGCGATTTATACGGTAACCGATCCGCCACTTCGGGTCCTTCGTCGAATCATTCCTCCGCTTCGACTTGGGTCTATTCAATTTGATCTGGCTTTCCTAATTGTTTTAATTCTGTTGCAGGTGCTAATTAATTTCGCTCTGCTGCTCTAGCCTTGCTTTTCAAGTTTTTAAAGGAGTAGGTTCAAATGCCATTAACTCCTGCCGATGTGCGGGCAACGCAATTTGCAACGACCCGAGTTCGTTCCGGATATGACGTAGATGAAGTCGACGCGTTTCTTGACATCGTTGAAGCTGATATCGCGGCATTAAGTGGAGACTTGCAGCAGGCGCGCGATGAATCCGCGGTATTGCGTAGCCAACATAGTCAACTTCAATCGCGACTACTAAGCGCTGAGCGTGAGTTGGCAGCTGCGCAAGAGCGCGGCTCATCCTCAAGTTCAACTCCACTCCGCAACGACACCGTCGAAATTGTCAGAGTTGACCCTGCACTATTTACCGGCGACGCCGCTGAAGTGTTGAAAATTGCTCAAGCCACCGCTGATGAAATAATCGGAGCGGCCGAAAAGCAGGCGCAGCGAATTCGCACAGACTTGCGTAGCCGCCTTCAGTCTCAACTGAGCGAACTAAGTGAGTTAGTGGCTCTCGATACGTAGTTCGATCGCCGTTTCGGGAACCTCAACGACATAATTCGCGGTTTCCGGCCAGTTATCTCCAACTTGCACCATGTTCGGGGCAAGGACTTCAGATCCAATCATTTCACCGTGTTGCGCCATTGTTGCGAGCACATCCATGTCGGCACTGGACCAGTAGACGCTAATGCGGTCGGCGACATCTAAACCAGAATTCTTGCGCGCTTCCTGGATGGCTCGCACGATCTCGCGCGCTAACCCGGCTCGGCGTAAATCATCAGTGATGGTGAGGTCAAGTGCGATGCTTTCGCCCGCATCGGCGGCCACCGCCCAACCTTCGCGTGGAGTCTCAGTTATCACGACGTCACCCTCGCTGACACTTACTTCACCGAGCCCTGAAACAGTTAATGTGGTGGAGCCGCTAGCTCTCACCGCGGCCAGTAAGGCCGCTGGGTCACTTGCTGCTATTGCCGCTGCAACTGCAGGAGTTTGTTTTCCGAAGCGCTGCCCCAATGACCTAAAGTTTGCTTTAACGCTGGTGTCAACTAAACCGGCGCCGCCGTCATCAAGGGATTCAAGTGTACTGATATTAAGTTCTTCGCAAATCTGCTCGCGCAATTGCGGCGAGAGATCCGACCACCCGGTTGCAGAAACCAAAGCACGGCCAAGTGGTTGGCGGGTGCGTACGCCACTTGTTGCGCGTGCGGCTCGACCTAGTTCGACGATTCGTCTAACAAGTGCCATGTCAGTTCCAAGGCGCTCATCGATTGCCGCTGCATTTACCTCTGGCCAAGTGGCCAAGTGCACCGACTTTGGTGCACTTGGGTCGGTGCTCCGGAACAGATCTTGCCAAACTCTTTCGGTGATAAATGGGGTGAATGGGGCAAGGCACAAGGTGGCGGTGCGCAGCGCCTCATGCAAGGTCGCAAGCGCTGCTGGGTCACCATCCCAAAAGCGGCGGCGTGATCGGCGCACGTACCAATTGGAAAGATTGTCTATGAAAGTCGAAAGCAGGCGGCCGGCGCGTTGGGTGTCGAAAGCCTCGAGTGCCAAATCAACTTCGTGGGCAAGTTGATTCGCTTCAGAGATAACCCATCTGTCGATAACCGGCCGCTGTGAAGGGTCAGGGGCCGATACTGAGGGCTCCCACTGTGAAAGTCTGGCGTAAAGGGAAAGGAATGAAACCGTATTCCAGTAGGTCAGCAGCGTCTTGCGAACAACATCACCAATCGCGGCGTGGCCAACCCGGCGCGCCTGCCATGGTGATCCACTCGCCAACATGAACCAGCGCACTGCATCGGCCCCGTGCTCGTTCATTAAGCCAATAGGTTCAAGTACGTTGCCCAGATGCTTTGACATCTTGCGGCCATCTTCATCCAGGATATGCCCGAGGCAGACGACATTCTTGTAGGACGACTCCTCGAACACTAAGGTGCCGATGGCCATCAGTGTGTAGAACCAACCGCGAGTTTGGTCGATTGCCTCACAGATGAAGTCGGCTGGGTATTGGGCCCGAAATGAATCTGCATTTTGCAATGGATAGCCCACCGCGGCGAAGGGCATGGCTCCAGAGTCATACCAGCAGTCAATTACCTCGGGGACGCGATTGGCGATTAGCCCGCAGGTGGGACAGGGCATCGTGATGTCATCGACATAGGGACGGTGGGGGTCGATGGCACTGACGTCGACGCCGGCAAGCACACTTAGTTCGGCCATTGAAGCCACCGCCGTTAGGTGCCCATCGGGGCAGCGCCAAATAGGTAGTGGGGTGCCCCAGTAGCGGTTACGTGATAGCGCCCAATCGACGTTGTTGTTTAGCCAGTCGCCGTAGCGTCCCCACTTGATGCTGCCAGGAAACCAATTGGTCTTTTCATTTTGTTCAAGTAGTTGATCCTTGATTGCCGTAGTGCGGATATACCAGGACGGCTGTGCGTAATAGATCAACGGGGTGTGGCAGCGCCAGCAGTGCGGATAAGAGTGCTCGTACTCCACATGCTTGAACATCAAGCCGGCCGCGGTCAGCGTCGTGATTAGGCCAGCATCGGCCTTTTTGAAGAATTGGCCTCCCACGACGGGTACATCCGGGGCGAAGTGCCCGTCAGGCAGGACCGGATTTATAACGGGTAATCCGTAGGCACGGCAGGTTAGTAAGTCATCGGCACCGAATGCGGGGGCTTGATGAACAAGGCCGGTGCCGTCCTCGGTTGTTACGTAGTCAGCGAGAACCACGTAATGTGCGCCTGGAATTTCGACATAGTCGAATGGGCGCTGGTAGGTGAGGCGTTCAAGCTCGGCACCCAGCATGGTTGATAAGACGGTGACCGGCTCAGCGAAGACTTGGTCTAGTAGCGCGGTTGCTACCACCAGAGTTTCGCCATCGACAGTTTTTACCACGGAGTATTGAGCGGTTGGTTTCACTGCTACTGCGGTATTTGAGACTAATGTCCAGGGGGTTGTTGTCCAGACTAAGAAAGCGGCACCCGGGTAACTCCGTAGAAAGTCAGTGTCGGTAACAGGAAATCTCACATAGACCGAAGGGTCAATGACGGTTTCGTAGCCCTGTGCGAGTTCATGGTCAGAAAGTCCGGTACCGCATCGTGGGCAATACGGTGCGACGCGATGATCTTGGACTAGCAAACCTTTGTCGAAGATTTGTTTTAGTGACCACCAAACACTTTGAATGTAGTTTGGATCCATGGTCCAGTACGCGGCATCGGTATCTACCCAATAGCCCATGCGGGTTGTCATTTCGGTGAATTCATCAACGTGACGCAGCACCGACTCCCGGCAGCGGGCATTGAACTCGGCGACCCCATAAGCCTCGATGTCTTGCTTACCGGTGAACCCGAGCTCCTTTTCGACGAAAAGTTCAACCGGCAGCCCATGGCAATCCCACCCGGCTTGGCGGGGGACATGGAAGCCCTTCATGGTGCGGTACCGCGGGAAAACGTCCTTAAAGACACGGGCTTCGACATGGTGGGTGCCAGGTGTGCCGTTTGCCGTGGGTGGGCCTTCGTAAAAGACCCAAGGGGGTCGGCCCTGACTTTGGGCTACCGAGGCGGCAAAGACGCCCTCACGCTCCCACATCTCCAAAACCTCGTGCTCCAGGGCAGGTAGATCGACCTGCGCGGGGACGGGCCGGTACATGGTGATCCTTTCGGGGGATTCGTGGTCGGGGGATTCGTGGTCGGGGGATTGGCGGTGGTTCGAGTATGCAGGATATCGGCCCTATCGATAGCCCCGGTGGCCCGCTGCGGCGTGGTTCGCCCTGATCTGGGGCGCGGGCGTCTATAGTCCGGCTCGTTCGAGGTTTTCAGCAAGGGGGAGTCGTGGCGGCAAAAAAAGCAACGCCGGTTAAGAAGGCTGCGCCGGTTAAGAAGGTTGCGCCGGTAAAGAAGGCTGCGCCGGTAAAGAAGGCTGCGCCGGTAAAGAAGGCTG
>JBIIOU010000160.1:0-5131 GCA_044336815.1 Candidatus Nanopelagicales bacterium
ACTAGTTCATCGGGGTGCTCGGCTACGTCGGGGTCAAGGTTGTTTTGCAGCATCCGCAAAGCTGCCTCTTGCTGCCAGCCGCGTGCGGTCAAGGTGGTGCCGGTGGGTGCGCGAACCGGCCGGGGACCGCTGGGAGAGTAGATAGTCACCCCCTTATTTGACTCCCATCGGCCTCGATGCGCGCTATCTTGAGCTAATTGATTGTCTGAAATACGAGATTCTGGAGTCAGATGTCCGGCAATGCCCCCGCGGCCACTCGAGCTATGGGCGTCCTTCGGGTACTCGCCCAAGCCCCGGGCCCGGTTACCGCCGCTGCGGTAGGAGTCGCACTTGGATTACCAAGATCTTCGACGTATCACCTGCTAACGGCAATGGAGAACGAGGGCTTCGTCGTGCACTTCCCCGAGGAGCAGCGCTGGGGGTTAGGTGTCACCGCGTTTGAAATCGGCGCGGCCTATCTACGCCACGAGCCACTTGAGCGCTTGGCTCGGCCATTGCTTCTTCGGCTAGTTGCGCAGGCTGGCAATTCCACCCCACTAGCCGCCCATCTTGGAGTCCTGCACGGCCGAGAAACTCTGTATTTATTGAAAGAATCCACTAAGCGTCCGATTACCATCGTCGCCGAAGTTGGGGTTCGCCTACCCGCATCTTTGACGGCATCTGGCCGGGCCATGTTGGCACAGTTGCCGACCGCACAGGTGCGGGCATTGTTTCCGAACCGCAGAGCGTTTGTTGATCGCACGGGTATTGGTCCAATGTCATTACCGGAGTTGCGCCGGCTATTGCAGGAGGAGCGAAATCTTGGCTACTCCCAAGAGCGTGGAATGGTCACCTCGGGCTATTCATCAGTTGCGGTGGCTGTCCGCGACCATAATCGACGCCCGGTGGCGTCAATCGGCCTTACCTTCCCCGATGATGGAGCATCAGCGGCGCAACGCTCTAGGCTTGCTGCTACTGCTCTTCGGGCGGCCGTCGAACTTTCAAGGCGAATCGGAATGAAAGAAGGCTCGGAATGAATCAGTGGCTGGCATGACCTCGGCAACGCTGCCAGGTGATCCACGCTGGCCGCGGGCGGGTGACTTGTTTGTGTCGAGCAGCGAGCGCAATGCCGATCTTACTTTGGTTGGGGTGCCAGCGTGGCGCACTTCGATCAGCCCGACCGGGGCAAACTCAACGCCCGCGGCCGTACGGGAGGCACTGCGTCGATACTCCACTTACTCAACCGAGCACGAAATCGATCTGGCCTCATTGTGCCTGGTCGATGCTGGAGATATTGAGGATCCGGATGGGCCAGCTGGTGAAAAGCGCGTGATGACTCGCTTGGCGCATTCAAACCCACACCATGGATTTCTGGTGGCCCTTGGCGGCGACAACTCCATTACCTATTCGGTGGCGCTTGGAGTTTGGGGCGAGAAAATCGCGCAAGCAGGTTTGGTAACCCTAGATGCCCATCATGATTTACGTGATGGCGAGAGCAATGGGTCACCTGTTCGAAGGTTGATTGAGGCAGGGCTGGCTGGTTCGAGGGTTGTCCAAATTGGCATAGCTGATTATTCAAACTCACCGGAGTACGCGGCGCGCGCCCGCGAATATGGGATCACGGTTATCAGTCGCGCATCACTGCGAAATCGATCGATAGCAAGTGTTATGGCCGAGGCACTAGCGATCGCCGGTGCTGCCGGTGGCCCGATCCACGTTGATCTAGATGTGGATGTGTGTGACCGGGCGGCAGTACCGGCCTGCCCGGCCGCGGCCCCGGGGGGTATTAGTGCTGATGAGTTAAGGCAGGTGGCTTATCTTGCCGGCGCTGACACCCGCGTGACATCCATTGATGTCACTGAAATTGATGCCACGATTGATTCACCGGATGCTCGGACTGTGCGCCTGGGCGCCCTACTGGTATTGGAAACTGCTGCAGGAGTAGGTTCGCGTAAAAGTTAGAGGAGGTAATGGCGTGAAGAAGCTAAATCTTTGGGTAGTGGCCGGTGGCATCTTGATCATGCTGGTCGGGGTGGTCTGGTTCTTCCAAGGTCTTGGTTCATTAAAGGGCAGCCCCATGACCGGTGAAATCTTCTGGTCTTATATGGGTGCGATTGCCTTCATTATTGGCATTTTGGTATTGCTTCGGGGAGCACTCGGCACAAGGGGTTCTAACTCGAAGAAATCGGGCCAATAGCCAAACGGGTTTCGATTAGCTGCCCTTCAACAAGTTCGACGCGGTAAGCGGCTGGCCCGGATTCAGGTGCACTTGGTTTATCCGAGATGACGGCAACCGGTTCGATGCCTTCGTAGAGAATCCCTACGCCGTCGTCGGTTGCATATGAAGTTGGCAGCGCCTGAGTTTTCACCAGTTCATGTAAGAATGGGCGGCGTTCAACCTCAGAGTCGTAGTGCACCCCGTTGCCGTAGGGGAGCAGGCCCAGGCCATTGGTGACAACCTGCAACTTCGGGCCGAATGAGTCAGTTGGCCCACCAACGTGCCAGCAGATTGATCCAGCGCTAACTCCAGCCAAAATGGTGCCGGCGTCCCATGCATCGCGCATGGCTTCGTCCACCCCGTGCAAAGTCCATAAAGCAAGTAAATTAGCGACGCTGCCGCCACCGACCCACACGAGGTCAGCTCGCCCGATAGCTTCGGCAACTGGCCGGTTCGGCTGGGTAAATAGCGCTAGGTGGTCAACGTCGCACCCGGAGTCGGCGAGGGCTGAGTACATACTCGCGAGGTATTCGGGGCTGTCTCCGGTAGCTGTTAGCACCAGGCACACCCGCGGGCGATCTTTACCTGTTAGACGCAGCGCCTCGAGCATGATGCCGCCCGGGCGCAGCACCCCCCAGAGCCCAGGGGTGGAGACGAAACCGCCGCTGCTCGCCAAGATCCGTTTAGTGGTCATTTCGTTTAGCCTCCTGAACTGTGAAGTGAATAAAGTGTTACATATATTGAGCCAGTTAGGCTGGGTCACCTCTATGTCGAAAGGGTTTACGCGGTGTTTGAGCGGCTGGGTGCGAGCGTTTATCGCCGGCGCCTGCTGGTATTCATCTCATCCTTGATCGGCATCGTCCTCTGCGCGATCGTCGGTTTTGGGGTGATCCCAAAACTTGATAGCGGCGGCTTTAATGACCCAGGTTCTGATTCTGCCGCCGTCGAGAAAATCCTCCAAGAGGATTTCGATTCACCTGGTGCGGATCTGATAGTTGCGCTCAAAGGCACGGCATCTGCTGATGATCTCGCGTTCGCTGCCCTCGGCAAGTCGATCAGCGATCAGATATCTGCCCTCGCCGGTGTGAAGCGGGTGAACTCCTATTGGCTAACGTTGAACCCGACCCTCAAAAGTTCCGATGGCAATGGGGGAGTCCTGCTGGTGACATACGATCCGGCGAGTGTTGCCGCAAATAGTGTGATCACCGATGAAATAAGAGGCATCATTGACACAGTTGACTTAGGGTCAACGGCGGTCTATCTGGGTGGCTCGGCGGCGGTGGGTCAAGCGATCACCGGGCAAATTAGTTCAGATTTGGCGCGTTCAGAGTCGATTGCTATCCCGCTTACCATAATTCTGCTCTTGATTGTTTTTGGCAGCATGGTTGCCGCGGGGATGCCCTTGCTCGTTGGTTTAGCATCAATTCTCGGAAGCTTCTTCGTTCTTTATCTGCTGACTTATCTAACGGATGTTTCGGTATTTGCCCTGAATTTGGTCACCGGTTTGGGCCTTGGCTTAGGGATCGACTACTCGCTACTAATTGTGAGCCGATTCCGTGAAGAATTAGCAAGTGGCAAAGAGGTCAGCGCTGCGGTAGCACGCACCGTAGCCAGTGCCGGCCGAACTGTAGTTTTTTCGGGTCTGACCGTTGCGTTGACGCTGGCGGCCCTACTTTTCTTCCCGCAATTCTTTTTGCGCTCATTTGCCTTCGGCGGGATCTCGGTTGTGGCCTTTGCCGTCTTCGGGGCAGTAATAGTGTTGCCAGCCGCACTTGGATTACTTGGCCCACGGATCAACTCACTGCGAATTCGCCGTTCACTTGATAAACCAAATCGTGGGGCCCGGTGGGCAACATTGGCGCGAGCGATCATGCGCAGGCCTTGGCCGGTGGTGATTGGTTGCACGGCGGTATTGATGCTGTTGGCGTGGCCGGCGGTAGGTGCCAAGTACGGCCAAATAGATGAGCGGGCACTGCCACAATCCAATATTGCAGTACTTGACTCGGCAGCCATCACCAACAACTTTCCAGGGCTAGGCCGTGCCCCGATTGAAGTCATGGTGCCGGGTGGGTTAGGTGCAGAAGTAATTGCACCTTACGCCGCCGCCCTTTCAAAGGTGGCAAGTGTCGAGGGGGTGGATTCACCCGCGGGCATGTTTGTAGCTGGTGAGCGGGTCGGTGACTCTACCGGCCGAAGCACACTAACTTCGGGTGAAACCACGAGGCTGATTGCAACATCTACGCAGCGTCCCCGAAGCCCTGAATCTGAAATCGTAATTGCTGAATTACGCGCGGTGCCACCTCCAATATCCGGGGTGCAAATAGGCGGGTTCGCGGCTCAATACACCGACTCGCAACAGGGCATCTTGCGCGTGCTTCCGTGGGCTCTCGGTTGGGTACTTATCACGGTGCTGATTTTGCTATTCATGTTCACGGGCAGCATTTTGATGCCGATCAAAGCGGTAATCCTAAATATTTTGAGTTTGTCGGCCGCGATTGGTGTAATTGTTTGGGTATTCCAATATGGCCATCTCACCTGGTTTGTTGGTGACGTCAACATTACTGGCACGATTGATACGTCAACGGTGGTGCTAACCGCAATCGTGGCATTCGGACTTTCGATGGACTACGAGGTCTTCCTGCTATCGCGCATAAAAGAGGAGTACGACCGCACCGGTGATAACACCACTTCGGTAGCCCTTGGATTACAAAGATCAGCCGGCATTATCTCTGCCGCGGCACTCTTGCTGGCCGTAAACTTTGCGGCTTTCATTCCCGCCTCAGTAACCAACATCAAAATCCTTGGTCTTGGGGTAACGGTTGCTATTTTGCTCGACGCCACCATAGTTCGACTCCTGCTAGTTCCAGCATTCATGCGGATCGCGGGCCGCGCGAATTGGTGGGCCCCGGCGCCCCTGCGTCGACTACATGAGCG
>JBIIOU010000020.1:0-19440 GCA_044336815.1 Candidatus Nanopelagicales bacterium
TCTGAGCTAGCCGAAATGGCAGGGCAATTAAGGCCTGTGCCTGTTATTGCCGACCGGGCACTAGGTGATCAGTGCGCGGTGCTAGGCCAGGAGCTAACTGACTCCGGCCGGCCCTGCGCAGCAGCCGCGGTGCTGCTGCGCGAACTTCGCCTAATGCTGCCTTGACTAGTCGCGACTGAAAATTGAAATCAAGCGCAAAAACTCTAGGTAGATCCAGACCAAAGTGACGAGGAGTCCGAAGGCCATCCGCCATGATTCGCGCTCCGGTGCGCCGTTGGCAATCCCTTGCTTGATGGCTTCGAAGTCGAGCATCAGGAAGAAAGAGGCAATCAGCACTCCAGCAACGCAAATGATCAGGCCTAAACCATCAATACCGTAGAAGCCCCAGCCCCCACCGACACCAAATAGCGCAGCAACGAATGACGCCAACCCGATCACCATGTAGGTAACCGCGGCCGCGATCAGCACACTGACGAACTTCTTGTTGACCTTGATAACGCCGGTCAAGTACAGGACAAGCATTACCCCGAATGTTGTCATCGTGGCAACGACCGCCTGCACCACGATGCCCTGATAGTTGGAGGACTCGGCGTATTGGTTATACCAATTGCTGATGGCACCGAGCATCAAGCCCTCAAAAACCGAGAACACCAAGACCAATGCAGGTGAAACTTTCTCGCGGAAAGCGATCACGAAGCCCAAAATGGTGGCGATGATGAGCGCCGGGAACATAATGATCGGGAAGGCGTAAGTCAGATTCCAGCCAACTACCGCGAACACCACGACCACTGCGAATACCAGCATGGTCTTCATAATGACGTCGGTGATCGTCAGCCGTAGGCCTGAACCCGCAGTCAGATTCGCGAACTGCTCATTGGTGTCGGCCGGTGGAACCACAGCGCCGCTGGCGTACTGAGCGCCGCTGGCATATTGGGCCCCGGGAACTGGTTCACCGGTAAAGGTGTAACCACCTTTGTTCGCAGGCTTGGAGTACTTCGACAAAACAGGGTTATTTGAGTCCATGCGTATAGGGTAACCCAGATCATGAGATCCGTCAGCCATTGGTGCCCTCGATGGGATTTGAACCCATACTGTGCCGGGTTTAAGCCGGGTGTCTCTGCCAGTTGGACTACGAGGGCCTTGCGTTGTTCAATATCAGGCCAACCTTAGAACCCCGGCTAAATTGGCTTACCACCTCAGGTGCATTGGGTCCTGAAGAAGGCAGTACTGCGCTCCCAAGCAAGGCCGGCATGGCTCGGTGAATAGGCCTCCGGCCGGTCATCATTGAAAAAGGCGTGCTCGGAGCCCGGGTAGTCGAAAATCTCTACCTGGCCGCCATGCTCGGCAATCGCCGCGGCGTACTCGGCAATCTTTGGGCCGGCCCAATCCTCATCCGACTCGGCCTTGTGGATCATCGCCGATTTACCGGAGTACTGAGACCAATCTGGTGCGTAATCAGGCCATGGCATGGCTGGGTAGAAAGCGGCAGCGCAAGAAATGTGCTCACTTACGGTCGGGGCTAGAAGGGCCAGGCCACCCCCCATGCAAAAACCCATTACCCCAACTTTGCTGGACGAGACTTCAGAGCGGCCCACCAGGTACGCCGCGGCACCGGCAAAGTCGGCAGCGGCGGCTGATACCTGTAAGCCCATCATCAGTTTTTGGGCTTCGTCGGGCTCGGTGGTCAAGACGCCGCGGTAGTGATCGACGGCCAATGCCACAAAACCCGCACCGGCGAGCCTGTCTATGACTCCTTGAATATGCGGGACTAAACCCCACCATTCCTGAATGACGATGACACCTGGGCCTGCGCCCGACTCCGGGATGGCGATGACCCCGCCTACTTGCTCACCTTGTATCTCGATTTCGATATTTCTCATGCTGCATTCTCGCCCATCGGGCGCGCTGGCGCGGGCTGACCCGCCCCACAACTCAAGTCAATTTGCCGGTCACGTCAATTTGCCGGTCACTTCAGTTCGCCGGCGGAGCTGTGGATCCACGAACGATTAGCTGGGTCGGCACTTGAACATGCGTTGGCACTTGCCCATCCTCACTTCGTATCTGGAACATTAAAGCCTCCGCGGCAATGCGGCCGAGCTCTTGAACTGGTTGCGCAACCGTAGTGAGGTCAAGTAATTCAGACATATCGTGACCGTCGATACCGACGATGGAGATATCGCGGCCCGGTTGCAGACCGTGGCTCCGTAGTGACCTCATTGCGCCAAAGGCCATTTCATCGGACATCGCAAATACTGCAGTCGGTCGCTCTCGCTGGCTCAAGAGCTTGTCCATCGCATTCTCGCCACCGGAAATTGTGAAGTATCCGCGCGCGTCGAGGGCGGGGTCGACAGCCAAACCGGCTTCTCGCATTAAATCGGTGAAGCCCAGGTAGCGAGCATGCGGGGCGGTGAATAGTTCGCCGGGTGGAGCCCCAGTGATTACCGCTATGCGTCGGTGACCGAGGTTAATCAAATGTTGGGTAGCAGTGCGCGCAGCAACTACGTCATCAATGCTGGCCGTAGACACCCCGGCCTGGGCTACCCCGATGAGGCAAGTTGGCAAGTGGAGTGACAACACACTCTGCAATTGCGCATCCTGTGTTGCCAGTGCAATTGTTATAACACCGTCGACTCGTCGATTCAGCCGTGGTGCAACGAGGTTACGCGAGACCGGGCTAGCTTCGTCACCAACACTAATCAGAAGTAAATCCATTCCGGCCTGCTGCAGAACGGCTTCAATACCGGAAAGTACGGTGGCGAAATACCAGCCGGCCACCTGCGGTGTTACTACTCCAATGCTTCCGGTACGGCCACTCGCTAAACGCGAAGCGCTAGGCGATATGACGTAGTCCATCGAGAGTGCAACCGCTTTGACCTTGGCGCGTGTGTCTGCATCAACATTAGGCAGGCCGCGTAGGGCGCGTGAGACCGTTGCGGTTGAAACCCCCGCCGCCTCTGCTACATCTCGAATGGTTATGGTCATGTTCACCCCCCTTCAGCTGCAAGCTAGTTATCTTGCAATGCCAACGTGTAAACGATGCCATCTAAGATATCGGTTTCGGACACGACCACCTCGGTGCTACCGGTAGCTCGCACAATAGCCCGCAGCACCAGTGCGCCCGCACCGATAACGTCAACGCGGCCCGGGTGCATGAAAGGCAATTCAGCTCGGTTCGCCTTGGTCATGGCGAGTAAACGCGCCGTGACTTCCTCCACTTGCGCAGCGGTAATGATGGAGCCGTGCAACAACGCCGGGTCGTATTCACGTAGTTCAAAGGCCATTGCGGCAACTGTTGTCACTGAACCCGCGAGCCCTACCAAACTGGCAGCACGATCCAACGGCACCGAGGCACGGACCGAATCAAGTGCCTTTGCAAGATCAGTTTCAGCGGCCTCGATCTGCTCAGGAGTTGCTGGATCACTAAGCAAATGACGTTCAGCAAAACGCACACAGCCAATGTCGACACTGATTCGGTTGGTGGGCTTCGCCGCCCCCAATACAAACTCGGTAGATCCACCACCGATATCTACAACTAGTGCCGGCAGTTGTGCTAAACCTTCGGGTAAGCCCCGAATTGCTCCCAGAAACGAAAGCTCAGCTTCTTCATCACCACTGATGACATCCGGCTCAATTCCCAGTCGGAGTCGCACACCGGCCACGAACTCGTCACGGTTTCGCACATCTCGACTTGCTGACGTCGCAACAAATCTAATCTGATCAATACTCGATTGCTCGATCAAGTCGGCATATTCATCTAACGCAGCGAATGTTCGCGCTAGTGCCTCGGTTGAAAACTCGCCACTGCGATCAACCCCCTCACCCAAGCGCACAATCCGCATGAGACGCACCTGCTCATGCAATACCCCTGCTTCATCAACATCGGCCACGAGTAGCCGAATCGAATTGGTCCCGCAATCAATGGCGGCCAAACTCATAGTTGGCCACCACACGGATTCGCGATCCACCACGGCGACAGGGCCGCCAGCACCTCATCACCAAGTGGGTTAACCCCGGGGCCAGAGGCTAAAGAGTGCGCCGCGAGAACGTGTAAGCATTTAACCCGGTTCGGCATGCCCCCGGCGCTAATACCAGCCAACTCAGCCACCTCTTCAATTGCTAAACGATCCGCCAAGTATTGATCGTGGGCAGCCGCGTACTGCCCCGCTAATTCGGGGTCTGTTACGAGTCGTTGCTCCATCGTGCGCATCAAGCCACTTGCTTCGAGGGTCCCGATGGCACCGGCTAAACGCGGGCAGGTGGCGTAATACAAAGTCGGAAACGGGGTGCCATCATCAAGGCGTGGCGTGGTTCGAACTACATCAGGGGCACCACATGGGCAGCGGTGCGCAACCTGCATCTCACCACGAGGTGCGCGACCCAATTGCACTTCGACTAAGTCGATATCCCGCCCAGATGCCGGCTCCATAGACGGGGTGGTCATTTGAAGAACCTATCCACCCCAGCCAGCAGCCAGTTCGCGTAATCACGTTGACCCGCCGAGGTCATCATCAGAGCGGCGTCTTGTTTGTTCCGCATATTTCCTACTTCAACTATGACCGTGGGTACATCACTGAAATTCAAAGTTGACTGTTCACGGCTCACCATGCGCTGCCCTGCAATGTAAGTTGACGGTGGAGCCCCGGCCGCCTTCATCCCGGCGATCATGTCAGCGGCGAACCTCCTGTCGACTTCGATCACGTCATCGGTCCAGCCTTTGATCCGAACCGGCTCAATGACAAAGAATCCGCGACCACCTGATGGCCCACCATCGGCATGAATGCTGACCATGGCATCTGCTTTTGCCGCGTTTGCTATACCAGCCCGATCCCAAACACAAGGACCCCACTTTGATCGTGAGTTGGAATCACGCGTCAGCACCACGGTGGCGCCCTGAGACTCCAGCATGCTCCGCAGTTGCTTTGCGATCTTCCAGTTCAAGGTGGCCTCGGGGAATCCAGCGTTAGTCGCAGTACCGGTTGTATTGCAGCCCTTGACTATGGCCCCGTTGAACTTGGTGGCATTGATCTCGTCGGCGAACTCTGGTGCACCATTGCCCAACTGATGGCCTGGATCAATCACGATGGTCTTTCCACTAAGTGGGCCTTCGAACGCCTGCGCACTAGGTGTAGTACTAAAGGAAATGCCTAGCGCTATCAGCGCGGCAATTACTGAGCGTTTCACAAGATGAGGAGCATTCGGCTATTGCCCAAAGTGTTTGGTTTAACACGCTCAAGATCAAGGAACTCCGCCACGCCCTCGTCGTAGGACTGCAAAAGTTGCTCAAAAATGGCGTGCTCAACGGGTGCACCTTCAATTTCGGCAAAGCCGTGTTGGCTGAAAAATTCGGTCTCAAAGGTGAGGCAAAATACCCTTTTAATACCAAGGTTTCTGGCTCGCTCCAACTGCGCACTCAGAATTTTCGACCCGACACCACTTCGCCGATAATCCGGATGCACGGCCAAGGTGCGAACCTCGGCGAGATCCTCCCACATCACATGCAAAGCGCCACATCCAACAACTTCGCCACTGCTTTCTGCGACGAGAAACTCCTGAACATCTTCATATAAAGTTACGGTGGCCTTCGAAAGCAAACGACCATTTGGTGCGTATGCGTCAACCATGCCGCGGATGGCCCGAACATCACTGGTTTGAGCAGGGCGGATAAGCACGCTAGCTCCCTAATCTTTCGGGCTTTACAAGCGGGAACAAAATAGTCTCACGTATCCCCAAGCCCGTAAGTGTCATCAGTAAGCGATCAATGCCCAAACCCACCCCACCGGTGGGTGGCATCCCGTGCTCAAGGGCGCGTAAGAAATCTTCGTCAAGTTGCATAGCCTCCGCATCGCCACGCGCACCGAGTGCCGCCTGCTCGGTAAGCCGCTGGCGTTGAATTACAGGGTCAACAAGTTCTGAGTAGCCGGTGGCTTGTTCGTAGCCATTGATATATAAATCCCATTTTTCGACTTTGCCGGCATCGGTGCGATGGTCACGCACTAACGGTGAAGTGTCGACCGGAAAATCCATCACGAATGTTGGTCGACCTTCAAAGCTATCGATGACATAGCGCTCAAATAGCTCTTCGACTAGCTTTCCGGCTACCGCGGTAGGTTCTACTGAAATACCAACTGCATCACACCAGCTTTGGAGTTGCTCACGCGAGGTCTCGGGTGTGACTTGGGTACCAACCGCAGCCGAAACTGATTCATAAAGTGAAACCTCGGGCCAGTCCCCCGATAGATCATGCACAGAGCCGTCTGGATGCGTCACCTGTTCACTGCCAAACGCGGCCAGGGCCGCAGCCTGAATTAGCTCGCGCGTGATGGTAGCCATAACCCGGTAGTCGGCGTAGGCCTCGTAGAACTCGAGCATGGCGAATTCGGGTGAATGGGTGGAGTCGGCTCCTTCATTACGGAAGTTTCGGTTGATTTCATAAACCCGCTCGAGCCCACCAACTACCGCGCGCTTTAGGAACAACTCCGGAGCAATGCGCAAGAACAACTGCAGGTCAAATGCATTAGAGGTGGTGACAAATGGGCGCGCGGTGGCACCACCGTGCATGGTCTGCAGCATTGGAGTTTCAATCTCCAGATACCCACGAGCATCTAGTGACTTCCGGATCGCCGCAACGGTCGATACCCGCGTTCGAGCAATCGCCCGCGCCTCCGGGCGCACGATTAAATCGACATAGCGCTGCCGCACCCGCGTTTCTTCGCTCAGTGGCTTATGGGCTACCGGTAGCGGACGCAGCGCTTTGGCCGCCATTTGCCAGCGATCCGCTAGCACCGATAACTCACCACGCTTTGAGGAGATCACCTCACCGTGGATGAAAACATGATCACCGATATCAACCAGATCTTTCCAAAGATCCAAAGGGCCTTCACCAACCCCAGCGAGTGCAACCATCGCTTGGATTTCAGTGCCGTCACCGGCCCGCAGCGTCGCAAAGCAGAGCTTGCCAGTATTGCGTTGGAAAATTACCCTTCCGGCGATACCTACTACCTCGCCTGTTTGGTGGTCAACCGGCAGATCCGGATAGGCCGCGCGGACGGACGCAATTGTGGTGGTAACCGGCACCTGAACCGGGTAGGCCTCTATCCCAGCTACACCCAGCCGATCACGCTTATCGCGCCTAATCCGCATTTGCTCGGGCAGATCGACCTCGGGGGCCAGTTCTGCGTCGATTTTTTCGGTGGCCATGGGACCCAAGGCTATCTGGCTATCCCAATAAGACATCGAAGCGCCGAGCCAACAGCCCCCGGTTGTCGACTCGGCGCTTCCATGGGACGCCCCTGCTCTAGATTTAGGTCTAGAACCGGTCTAGTTCTAGGGCTAGGCCGCAGGTACGAAAACCGCGTCGGCTTCAGTGGTCCTGCGAAGGTGCGCAAAGCCCATGATGGTCAAGATGAACATCACCACAGATAAGCCGAGTAATACCCATGCCGCCACCAGTGCAACGGTGCCGATTGTCCAGAACGCATAGGCGTTTAGGAGCATTCCGCGCAAGGTCTCGCCCATGAATAAAGTGGTGCGCGCGCCAGCAAGCGCGTCATCGGTACGGCCACCGGCTATCCACTCTTCGCTGACCTCGGAGTACGTCTTGCCATCAGCTACTCCGGCAACGTGCACACCGATTAGGTCAGAGTAAGCCTGGGCTCCAGTTCCGTCGGTAACGGCCATCCCGGCGAATTGCGCTAACTCTGGTGGCAGGCTGGCGGGGTCTGCCGAGAAAGAAATCTTCTGGCCTGTAAGTTCATTTGTGACTGTTGAGTGCGCGAAGTTGCCACCCCACATCAACAAAACGCCTCCGACCGCGAGCACTACCGCGAGCACTAACCCGGTGACCGAAAGAATCTGGTCTAAGCTACGACGACGCATGGGAACTCCTCTTATGCAGCGCCACCACGGTGGCACCTTCAATTCCACGGCGATTTGCCATAAGTAAATCCTTGCAAATCAAAACCAGAGTCGCAGTAAACTAAGGGCCCGATTATGCGGGACCTTGGTCCTGTTCCCCTATGGTTTGCATATGACGCTCGTCACTTACCCGCCGATCCGGGCGGTCATCTTCGATATTCATTCAACGCTAATCGATCAAGGCTCAGCCAACCAATGGTTAAATGCCGCACTCCGGTCAACCCCACACAATTTGACTGACCTAGAACGCGCGAATTTAACCGAATTCCTTGACCTAATCTGGGAGGGCGCTCGAGTTAGTGACCCACAGAGCCTGCGCGACCTCTCATTCGCCGATCATGAGAGAATTTTTCACGAACTGCTGCAAGCTGGGCCTGGGGTTGACCAAACACTCGCAGTATCCCTTTATGAGGTAATGCTAGATGTTTGGAAAGCCTATGACGACGCTGTCCCGACCTTGTATGCCCTGAAAAACGCAGGGATAAAGATCTGCCTACTTTCAAACGCTGGCGTACCCATTCGAGACGTACTTGACCGTGATGGCATCACGCCGCTCGTTGATGCGGTAATACTCTCCTACGAGGTTGGTTTCGTGAAACCGGATCCACGCATCTTCAGCGCAGCCCTTGCCGCCATTGAATGCGAGCCAACAGAGGCATTAATGGTCGGCGATAGTGGACGCGATGACACCGGTGGCACAGGGCTTGGACTCCGCACCCTCATCCTCCCGCGCACCCGAGGTCCGGTGCACGGGCTAGCGTCAGTTACCAAACTGGTTCTGGGTAACTAAAGCCGTTTGCGGCAGTGTTCGTTAGCTAGCACTTAGCGACGGTACTGCCGATGCTGGTGCGGGCGCCGACGAGGAAGGAGCCGAGGACGGTGCCGCCGAAGTAGCCGGCGCCGCAGAAGCGCTAGCCGATGGCGATGGCGATGGCGCGAGCGGAGCTGACCCAGTGACAGCACCAATCGAGCACGGTGCCGTGGTGCCATCGCTGCGGGTGTAGGTGCAGGTGGTCGGAGTTGAACTTCCGCTCTCACCGAAAGCCACCGCCGCATCGCTGGTTGTCATAGTTAATGTCCCGTTAGCAACTACTAGGCAGCCCGGTTGTGCACAACCTGAGTCCTGGCCCACCCAAGTAACCGTGCTACTCCAAGGAGACAACACCACCGTCATTGGGTAGGGCACACTCGATCCATTGACGGAGATAGTGGTGGTGCCTGAACTGCGAGCAATGTCAACACCAACCGTGCCGGCCGGTGGTGGCGCTGGCTGCGGTGGGCCCGGTGGGCTGGTGGGGCAAGGATTGCCGCTTAGACCAGCCTGGAAGCTACTCACAAATACATAACCTGGATCAGCGTCAGGTGCCTGTGGGCCCACCTTCCACCAACCTAGGCTGCTCACGTTGCCGGCTTTGGCGATTGACGCACCGAGGGCGCAGGCATTAGCGGTCGTGAAGTCTTCACCCGAGCCCTGTGCGCCAAGTGCTGGTGTTACGCCGACCGGGAGGTTAGGGAACTGCGCCTGTGTGGCCTGCATTGATGCAAATACCGTTGCACCCATATCCGGCTCGTTAGAGCCGAACCACATTGCCATGGCATTGAGGCTCAGGTTTTTAACACCGGCGTTAACGAAGTCATTGACGACACTGACCGCTGCTTGAGGTAAACCATCGGGCAAGGTTCCGAGGGTCAAACTTATTTGTAGCTCAGGGTGCGCCTTTTGCATGGCCGCCACCGCCGCTGCGCGTCGCTGGGAGTTTGCCTGGTTGTATACGATGCCACCTGAAGCTTCGATGTCGAAGTCAAGGCGATCAAGGCTTAAGCCGCTGACAATTTGCTCAAACGCCGCCTGCAACTTCACTACATCGGTGCAGTTGGCGCTGAGATCATCCGGCCCACCTTCTGGTGCCGATTGGCCACCGATTGAGGGAATCACTCGGCCACCGGCTGACTGGAAAGCCGTGATAGCTGCGGCAACTGTGCCACCGGTGACCGGCTGATTGGCTCCGCCCCACTGCGCCACGCATGGCGCTGACTGGGTAATGAACCCAACCGAGAAGTTTTTCAGGCCCGTCGCGCTACCCATTCCGACAAAGTCAGGCACCGGCCAGCCGCCCGCATCTACATAAGGTGCTACAAGAACATTAGCTGGCCAATCACTGGACGGAAGCGAACTTGCCCCGTCAATAAATAGTGATGCGCTGTTAAATTTCAGCGGTGGAGTCGACCGCTGCGAGCCAACTACACCATTTAAGGTTTCGGAGATTGCTTCATCGGCCAAGATGGTTGCCGGATAAGAGACCACATTGCCGGTCATTGTTGGGTTACCTAGAGTCATGACAACAGAGTCTTCGGCCCCGGCGGGATTGAGCTCCACGAGAACTGCGTTTGGCGCATCACCTCCGAACGAATCATTCCATGAATTGACAACCGAAGTAGTGCTGAGCACCTTTGCTGAGCGAACCGGACGATCTGTGAAGGCCAACGTATTTGCGTCTACGCCGGTAAGGGCCAATGTGTAACTGCCGTCAGCGTTCTTACTGAGGTATCCGCCATCAGCGGACTGGGAGAACAGCCAAGACTCACCCGCCGAGGAGTCAGAAGCCGGCTTTGCTACCACCCATACCCCCGCAGCAGCAAGAAGAACGGCAGCAACAACAACCCCAGCGATCCAGCCTTCACGTTTTGTCATGTGGTGATCCTGCGACGCAACTAAGCGGGAGTCAAACCTGATTCATAACTATTTACAAAAGTTCTTGAAAATGTGAGGATAACCCCACTTTTGGCAGGGAATTTCACTTCAAGACGTGAACCCTGGGCCACACCACACCATCACTGATTCTTTTCGAACACCAACCGCAGGCCTATCAAGGTTAAATCAGGTTCGTGATGGGTAATTGTGCGCGACTCGGGCACCACAATCGGAGCCAGCCCACCAGTTGCCACAACCGCGGTCAGCTCATCAAGTTCCTCGCGAATACGATCCACTAGACCATCAACTTGACCCGCGAACCCGTAAAGAGCACCCGACTGCAGCGCTTCTACCGTGTTCTTGCCGATTGGTGAGCGCGGGCGCACCAATTCAACTTTGCGCAGTTGAGCAGCACGCTGAGCGAGGGCATCAAGGGATATCTCGATGCCAGGAGCGAGTGCACCACCCAAAAACTCACCTTTCGCTGAAACAACATCGAGGTTTGTTGAGGTGCCGAAGTCAACAACAATGCACGGGCCCCCAAATAGGTGATGCGCGGCTAAAGTGTTCACGATGCGGTCAGCGCCAACCTCTTTAGGGTTATCGGTCAAGATCGGCACTCCGGTCTTGATACCAGGTTCGATGATGATGGTTGGGATACCGCTGTAGTAGCGATCGAGCATTAGGCGCATCTCACTTAGCACCGCGGGTACCGTGCTACACATCGCGATACCGGTGACTTTTGACTGACCTTCGAGCAAGCCCCTGTACGTAAGCACTAATTCATCGGCGGTGGTGCGGCCATCGGTCTTTATCCGCCATGAAGCCGTCAGAGGCTCACCATCAAATAGCCCTAGAACCGTATTGGTATTACCAACATCAATGGCGAGCAGCACTTAGGCCTCCTGCCGTAAGTCAGCACCGATATCAAGAACCGGTGCCGAATGAGTCAATGCACCAACCGCAAGGTAGTCCACGCCGGTAGCGGCTACCGCAGCGGCCACGCCCAAACTGAGGCCACCCGAAGCCTCAAGTTTGGCGCGCCCGCCAGTGCGCTTAACCGCCTCATGAAGTTGATCGACGTCAAAGTTATCCAGCAACACCAAATCGGCACCGGCTTCCAACACCTCATTAAGTTGTTCAAGTGAATCGACCTCGACTTCAACCGGGACCGCGGGGTATTTAGCCCGTACCGCCGCGAAGGCTTCGGCGACACCACCTGCGGCCAGCACATGGTTGTCCTTTACCAAGGCAGCATCAGCAAGTGACATTCGATGGTTTTGCCCACCGCCACAACGCACCGCGTACTTCTCGAGCGCGCGCATACCGGGCGTGGTCTTGCGGGTGTCGCGAATAATCGCACCGGTGCCCGCAATCGCCGCTACCCACGCCGCGGTAAGAGTCGCGATACCGCCAAGGTGGCCGAGCAGATTAAGTGCCGGGCGTTCGGCTCGCAACAGATCGTGGGTCGGGCCGGTTATCGAAATTAGTACGTCGCCACGTTCGACTCGATCACCGTCACCGGCCACGACTTTGATATCCAGCGCCGGGTTCACACTTTCGAATACCGCTGCCGCAACCGGGATACCAGCAGCAACACCGGCTTGACGAGCCACCAAATCAAGGGTCGCTCGCTGCCCCAGCGGCACTGTGGCAACGGTGGTTACATCCTCACCACCAGCCAAATCCTCGTCCAGAGTGAGCTCAATGAGTTTGTTCACCGCAACCGGATCGAGCCCAGCGGCATTTAGCGCCGCTACAGTTGAATCACTCATGGGGCCACCGAGTTCGCATCCACATCAATCCGCCTCGTCTCAAGTTGGCCCCGCTCATTAAGTCGTGAGACTAAACGCACCCGCCACTTTTCATCATCACGGTCTGGGTAGTCTTCGCGCCAATGCGAACCGCGGGTCTCTTCGCGGAGCACCGCATGGTGCACCAGCACACTCGCGAGTGCATGAATGTTGGTGGTTTCCCAATCTTCAGTGCAGGGCTTAGCCCCCTCTTGGGCCTCAAGTGCTGCCAGCTCCTTGGCGGCTGAATCCAAAGATGCCTTACTGCGCAACACACCGGCATGTTGATCCATGGTGCGCTGAATATCCCTTCGCACCCGATTAGGCAACAACTCCTCGGTCGCAGAAGTCAACACCGGCTCACGTACGACCGGGTGCTCCTGCGCTAGCACATCGCCGATGCGGGTAGCGAAAACCAAACCTTCAAGTAGCGAGTTAGACGCCAACCTATTTGCCCCATGAACACCGGTGCAGGCGACTTCACCACAGGCGAGTAGGCCACTAATGGAAGTGCGGCCCCACAGGTCGGTGAGTACCCCACCGGATACAAAATGCTGAGCAGGTGAAACCGGGATTAGATCAGTAACTGGATCAATGCCCCGAGTTCGACATGATTCAAGGATCGTCGGGAAGCGGTGAACCCAACGGTCCGCGCCAAGAGCTCGACCGTCTAGCCAAACATGGGCCGCGCCCGTCTCACGCATACGGCGCATAATCGCTTTAGCCACCACATCACGCGGCGCTAGATCAGCGAGTGGGTGCTCATCCACCATGAAACGATTGCCGGCGTTATCGAGTAGAACCGCGCCTTCGCCACGAACTGCTTCAGAAACTAGCGGCTGCTGCCCTTGAGCCAATGGCCCAAGCCATAACACTGTCGGATGAAACTGCACAAACTCAAGATCAGCGACATCAGCACCCGCGCGCAGTGCAAGTGCAACACCATCACCCGTGGCAACATACGGATTCGTGGACTGCAAGAAGACCTGCCCGAAACCACCAGAGGCAAGGACAACACTCGGTGCCAGGGCTGCGCCGATGCCGCCCCGTTGCCCGGTGCCAACCACGTGCAAGGTCACCCCTTGCGCCGCTCCGGTTTCATCCAGGAGGAGGTCAAGTACAAGGGCATTCTCGACGACGTCGATGCCCTGATCAGCGGCAACGGCTGCGACTAAGGTGCGCGAGACTTCAGCGCCCGTGGCATCGCCGCCGGCGTGGGCGATGCGATCACGAAGGTGGCCACCTTCACGAGTTAGCGAGATTTGACCAGCAGCATCAAGGTCGAAATGTGCACCGAAAGTGATCAGCTCACGAACTGCATCCGGCCCTTGTGTCACGAGTACCTGCACGGCTTCTTCATTGCACAAGCCAACCCCGGCAACCAAGGTGTCCTGCAAATGCTCTTGGGGTGAATCGTCTTCGGCCAATGCCGCCGCGATGCCACCTTGAGCCCACCGCGTTGAGCCTTCATTAACTTGTGCCTTGGTTACGAGTAGCACCGTTTTGCCTGCGGCCCGTGCATGCAGCGCAGCTGTGAGACCAGCAACCCCCGAGCCCACGACCACCACATCGGCGCGCGCGGTCCAGCCGGGTTTATCCGCACGCAAACGCTGAGTGAGCCGCAAGTTACTCACCCTCGGTTCACTCATGCCGGCGCCCCCAAGTCACAGGGTGCATTATCGAGCAACCTCGTGGCGCCAATACGCACGGCCACCACAACCCGGGCCGGCCCACTAGAGGGAGCTGGCCCAAGATCGGGCGCAGTCACCACGAAGTAGTCGACTTTTATCGCGGGCTCCTTTGCCAGGACCGCCAAGCCCGCAGCAAGCGCTGCACCTTGCCCATCGTGCGCGGCAGCAACGGCGGCTTCAACCGACTGCGGGATACGGGCGGCGCAGGCCCGCTCCTGTTCGGACAGGTAGCGATTGCGGCTACTTAATGCCAGCCCATCATTTTCGCGTACTGTCGGCACCGGAACGACATGGACAGGTACTTCACGGTCAGCAAACATCTGGGTAACCAGAACTAACTGCTGGTAATCCTTCTCACCGAATGTCGCGAACCGGGCCCCGGTCAATTGTTGTAATTTGCTAACCACCGTCAGCATGCCGCCAAAATGGCCCGGCCGCGCAGCACCCTCCAAAATCATGCCGAGTGGCCCAGCGTCAAGCATGTCACTCGCGGACAGTGCCGAAATATCGGCAGTTCCATAAACATCCAGGGCATCAGGGGCGTAGACGATATCGACGCCCTCGGTTTCACACATGTTGAAATCACCGTCAAGGGTGCGCGGATATTTTGTAAAATCTTCGCCTGCACCAAATTGCGTTGGATTAACAAATACAGTGACGATCACGGTGCCATCTGAGCCTACGCACTCACGCGCAACCCGCATCAGCTCTGCGTGACCCTCATGTAATGCGCCCATAGTCATCACAACTGCGATTTCACCGTGACACAGTTTGGAGATTTCGCGATGGGCTTTAATGAGGAGTGTCATCGCTCCTCCCCAAGACTTCGAGCAATGGTTCGGCGGCCTGAGGGCTAAGTAACCCAGCGCCCACCGCACGGTCTGCAGTTAGCCGCCCCAAAGCCCGATATCCGGCAGCAGCCTGCTCGGAGACTTGCTCAATGACTTCTAGATGTGCAGCTACTGAATCCGCATCACCACGTGCCACCGGCCCGGTTAACGCCTGATCACCAAGCCGCAGAGCATTATCAAGTGACGCACTAAGTAGTGGCGCGATAAGTTGCTGCGGATTCTCAATCCCCGCGACTTTGAGCAGGTCAACCGTCTGCGCAACCAAGGTGATCAAATAGTTCGAACCATAAGCAAGTGCCGCGTGGTAAAGGGCACGCGAACCCTCCGGGACCCAGACTGGGTCACCACCCATTTCAACAACAAGGGCCTCGGCTACCGGTCGCATCGCCTCGGCGGCGGTAACACCGAACGGGCAGTCAGCTAACCGGGCGAGATCAACGCTGGTGCCGGTAAATGTCATTATCGGGTGGAGGGCAATCGGCACGGCACCATGCTGGGTGACCGGTGCCAAAACTGAAACTCCGTATCGACCGGCAGGATGCACCCAAAATTGCCCGGGGTGCACATTTCCGGTTTCGGCTAGACCTGAAACCAAACTTGGCAAAGTGTCATCGGGCACAGCGACCAGCACCAGATCAACATCCTTGGTGGCCCCGGGCACATCGGTGATCGGCACCCCAGGTAGCAGCGCCTCGGCGCGCAGCCGCGACAGATCAGAGACAGCGGATACAGCGACGACGTGGTGACCGGCCCGGCGCAAAGCCGCGCCAAGAACCGCACCTGTGCGACCAGCACCGATGACACCGATTCTCAGTCGGGGTGGGCCAGATTCGTTCACAGGGTGAGCGTAGAGGCAGGGAATAGCCCCGCACTAATCGCGCCCAATCAACCGCACCTGAGTCCAATTCGACGCTAATCTGTTTTGTCGTGGTTAGTAAATGCACCTGGCGGCAAGCTTGGGAGCAAACTGTAACCGGAGCAAATATATTTTACCGAAATAATCAACCAGCAGATCACTTCACCACCTCGGTTATGTTCGGCGATGAAGTGTCCAATCGGCTGGCCCACACTATCCAGGCCATGGATGACGGTACTGAGTTGATCGTTACCGATGTCGGTGCCGGTGGTGCACAACTCACCTTGGCTCTCGCCGATCGGCTCGCCGATCGCCCGTGGATTCAACTCGAAGCGATTGACTTGCGAGCAGCCCCGCCGTCGCTGCCACCTTCGATCAAATGGCGGATCGGCGATGTCCGCATGATTTCGCTCGCCCCGGCCCGGCGCGTGATAATCGCCCACGAATTTTTCGACGATATCCCGTGCGAAAGATTCGAAGTCGATGAGTGGGGCGATGCCCGGCTAATAATTGTCGCTGACGGTGAAGCAGTAATGGGTCCGTCATTGGCTGACGATGAAGCGTGCTCGGACTTCGATGTCAATGCAGCCGCCCTGCGTCACTGGCTCGATACCTGGTGGCCCGCAAGAAGGCCTTACATGAGAGGTGAGATTGGCACCACGCGTGATGCCACCTGGCACCACGTAACCGGTTGGATAAAATCCGGATTAGGTATTGCGATTGATTACGGGCACTTATTACCTGAGCGAACAGCTGGCACCTGGGATGGCGGCACGCTTACCGGTTTTCGTGACGGCCACCCAGTCACGCCATTATTAGACGGATCGTGCAATGTCACCGCGCACGTCGCGATGGATGCTCTTGCCGCAGCACGACCCGATAATGACTCCACGATAAGGCGGCAAAGCGATATACTTCGCGGTGGGCACGTTACTAAGCCCGGGGGCCTGGGTGATTTCCTGTGGTTGACGCAGGCGTTTTCGTGAACCTGACAAGATGAGCGCGTGCAGGAGTTATTGGTCGCTGTCGGGGCAGCGAGGTACCTAGACCATGACGTTGTCCTTGAACTCGATGATCTCCACCCAGCCTCACATGCCGCAATGCAAATTCGGGTAACCCTTGACGAACAAGACTTAATAAGCACCGCAGATCCGCAGGTCGGTCTGCTGCACCGAAGCGCCGAGAAGCTCTTCGAAGCCCGCGACTACCGGCAGATCATGATGCTCGCCAACAGACATGACTGGCTTTCAGCGTTTTCGTCCGAACTCGGCGTTGCGCTCACGATCGAGTCAGCCATGGGGATAATCCCGCCACCACGCGCAACCTGGACTCGAACTCTGCTCGCCGAGATGAACCGCGTATCTGCATCGCTCCTACTACTTGGTGCACCAACAAGTGATTTACCGCTACTGCAATTGCGCGAGCAGTTCTTGACGCTGCAAGAATTGGCGAGCGGGGGCCGCGTGCACCCCATGATTAATCGCATTGGCGGTCTCGCGCACCCGATAACAGCAACGTGGCTCACCGATTTGGCGATTCTCACCGCCGAATTACATGCGCGGCTGCCGGCCATTACCGAGGCCACCGAAGCGGCGACTGCGCCATTTGCTGGCCGCGCGGTCTTATCACGTACTGATGCAATCACTTACGGTGTCACCGGGCCCGTTGGTCGCGCAAGTGGCTTGGATCTGGACTTAAGGCGCGACGAGAATTACTTGGCTTATGGAGATTTAGCTGAATTACTAATTGTGCCTACCTCGACCGACGGGGATTTGCCAGCGCGTTACCGAATGCTGATCGAGCAACTGCCAGTGTCACTAAACCTCATGACCGCGTGCGCAGAGTTTGTCCTCGGCGACGGAGCGATCAATGTGCCCCTGCCTAAAGTAGTAAAAGTTCCAGAGAGTACTTCTTATGGCCAAGTTGAAGGTCCACTCGGAGTCAGCGGCTACCTGCTGGTCAGCATCGGGGAGAAATCACCTTGGCGGCTAAAACTGCGCACTCCATCACTAAGTAATGTGCAGGCAATGGCCGCCGCCGTAGTGGGATTGCCCATGAGCGACCTTGGAGCCGCGCTGATGTCGTTCTTCTTCGTGGTCGGCGATATCGATCGCTAATTGCAGTAGCAATAGCGACCTAATTCGGCGAGTTATTTCTCGTGCTCTCTCAGGTAGGTGGCGAACCGTGCCCGCAGCAGCGTTTCGGTGGTCGGATCAAGTTGGTCATCACCCATCATTTCGCGAACTGCCTTTACGGTCTCGATGAAGGTGCCGCCTACCGCACCAAGATCACCGCCTTCACCTTCGATGGCCACCATGCCGGGCATGTGACCGAAGAGGTCGGTAAAGAAACCAAGATCCAGCCGCTTTTCAGCGACGTGGAAGGCGCGATGGCGCAATTCATCAAATGGCAGGTCTTCAAGAACTTCACTCATGGTCCTGACCCTATCTGGGCACCGTTGGCCCCGTTGGCACCGTCGCCACCGTCACGATCTAGCGGTAACCGGCAAATATGTTCAAGCCACAATGCCACCACAACTAGGAGAAGTGACCCAATGGCGGTTCCCGCGGCCGCCCACAGGGTCTCTTGACCCGCCATCGTGAACCGACTAGGTAGCGCCGCCAAACCCACTCCCGAGTAGAAGCCCGTGACGAGTGCACCGGTGCGCGAACCCGCCATCGCTAGCGCCGCGGTGCGAGCGGCCAAAATCGGTTGCATCGGCTTGGCACCTGGTCGGTGCCTGAGGCGGGGGCGGGCCAGCAAGGTCCAGATAGCCAGCGCCACAGCCAAGATCCACATCGTGCCGGCCGCCAGCCAAGGCACCGGAAGAACGCGTCCGGATTGACCCTGCATCAAACTCACGGCACCCCAGCCCACGGCCGCGGCAAGTACCGCCAACGCCACGAGTAGACGCACTGTGGTCGGTCTCACGTCAAGACTCTAGCGGGCTCAAATTGAAGATTAATTGCTGCTTGATTTTGCGCACCGCGCCACTTGTGTTGGATGCGGTAAGCCCGGCAACTGACCCGCGGCCGGGCAACTCGGCATCCGGATCAATCTCCAGCCATGGCACCAAAACGAACTCTCGCTCATGAGCGCGTGGGTGCGGGACGGTCAGGATTTCATCTGAATAAATAAGTGCGCCGTAGGTGATTAAATCAATATCCAAGGTGCGCGCACCCCAACGCACTTCGCGGGTCCTATGCCAAGAATTTTCAATCTCGTGAGCCGCAGCCAGCAATTGATGAGCTGACAGCGATGTCTCTAGGCTTAATATCGCGTTGAAATAGTCCGGCTGCTCTGGGCCACCTACCGGATCAGTCTCATAGAGACTCGATATCGAGTTAATCTCTATGGCAGGGTCCTGATCTAAGTCATAAATTGCACCCTGCAATGCCGCCCAGCGGTCTCCAAGGTTCGCACCGAGGGACAAAACAGCAGTTGTCGTATTCATGGACGCACGATTCGCAGTGCCACATCATCAAAGGGCACCGTTATCGGCGCCTGCGGTTTATGCACCGTGACTTCAACACTTGATACCCCCGATAGCGAAAGGACAGCTGCGGCAATGTTCTCGGCAAGTGTTTCAATTAAGTCGACGGGCTCACCGATGATTCGCTCGTGCACCAAATCAGCGACCACC